>WQSZ01000001.1 GCA_009787645.1 Candidatus Fibrimonadales bacterium
GTTTCTCCGGTTATGGTTGCTATTTTATCGCCGGGATTTACTTTTGCGCCGTCTTGGACATTTAAATTTATTTCAACATTTTCAAACACAAGAGGAATCACTGGAAGCCCTGCTATAACTCCGCTTTCTTTTGCTATAAGCGTTGCCGTTTGAATTTGCTTAGGGGGCAAGGTCCATAAGCTTGTCACATCGCCGGTGCGTACATCTTCGTCCAGAGCAAGGCGAACTAGCGTTTGAGCGTCTTGTGTTGGGAACTGCGGAGCCATAGCGTAGGAATATAGAAAAATCTCAAAAAACCAACTCTTTTTTATCCCCTTTATCTTTTTTGACAACAGAAGTTGCCTCTAAATATATAGAATTAGGCTCTTTTCCCGACCGTTCCTTAACAACGCCTTCTACAAAAATCCATTCATCTTGTTTAAAATTGGGTTTTCCCTTTTTATACACAAATTCAAAACCCGAACTGCCGTCATTTTCGCAGCAACCGGCAGTTTTTCTGAAAACTACATAACGCTCAATTTTATTTTCATCTATATACGAATTAAAAAAGCCTTCAATTTGAATTACTTTGTCCCTATAGCTTTGCGGATTTAAATAAATATCATTTACCTGCTGTATAAAGAATCTGTCTTTCAAATAACAGATCGCCTTGGAATGTTCGGCACTCGCTTCTTTCTGAAAAAGGATGCAAAGCATAATGAAAATTAAAAAGATTTTCATTTCACCTCCTTATAACAGATGCGATTAACCAAAAAGTTAAAAATGCACACAAATTTGCCGCAACAATACTCGCTCCTGCCGGTATATTGTAAGCAAAGGAAACTACAACCCCAAGCAAAAAACATATAATAGAAAGAATAGCCGAGCATATAACCACGGATTTAAAAGTTTTCAACAAGCGCATGGAAGTCAATGCAGGAAAAATAATCAAACTTGAAATTAGCATCGCTCCCATAATACGCATTCCTATAACTATTATCACGGCGGTTAAAAGAGCGAGAAGCATATTGTAAAATTCGATGTTTGTTCCGCTCGCCTTCGCATAATTTATATCAAAAATCACGGAAAAAATTTTGTTGTAAAAAAACACAAACAAGACGAGAATAATTGCAGAAATTGCAACGCACAAATATACCTCTTCCTGCTTTATCGCCAAAATGCTGCCGAACATGTAATTGCAAATGTCCGTGTTCATCCCAACAGTCTGCGACATCACTATCACTCCAAGCGCAAGCGAACTGCAAGAAATTATCGCTATCGCAGCATCTCCGCGTATTTTTGAGCTTTCCCTAATTCTAAGAAGCAAAAAAGCTGCCAACATAACAAGAGGAATGGAAACCTTGAGCGGCGAAAGCCCCAATGGAAGTGCTATAGCAAGGGTTCCAAAGGCAACATGCGAAAGACCGTCGCCGATCATAGAATATCTTTGCAAAATCAACGGAAGTCCCAAAAGCGAAGCGCATATCGACACGCTAATCCCAACGATAATGGCCCTAACAACAAATGAATAGGAAAAGAGTTCTTCAAGCAGTTCCAGCATTGTATTCCTCCCTGCTTCCAAAGAAATGCACCTTGCCCAAATGCAAAACCTTGTCGCAAAAATTAACGGCATTTTGAATGTCGTGAGAAACCATAATTATTGTTACACCCTGCGAATTTATATCTTTCAATGTGCAGTGCAATTGCTCTGCCGTCGTTATATCAAGACCGCTTGCAGGTTCATCCAAAAGTAAGAGCTTTGCTTCTGTGCAGAGCATTCTGGCGAGCAGAACTCTTTGTTTTTGCCCGCCGGACAACTCTTGGAAAGATTTATGCTTAATCTGCTCAATGCCAAGCAATTCAAGATTTTTATCTGCCAGCTTTTTGTCGTTTTTATTGTAAAAAAAGAAATGCTTGTGCTTGCAAAGAGTTCCGGAAATAACAACCTCGTAAATGCTTGCGGGAAAATCCTTTTGAACTGGAGTTTGCTGCGCCATATAGCCAATTTCATTTTTTTTAATCCCGTGAAAATCCAAAGTTCCGGAATTCGGCTTTATAATTCCGGCAATGCTTTTGAGCAGGGTTGATTTTCCCGAACCGTTTTTGCCGAATACGCCTAAAAAATTTCCATTATCTATTTCAAAGCTGCATTCCCCAAGAGCGAGCTTGGATTCATATTTTACGGAAATCTGTTTACACGAAAGTGCTTTCATATCTTATTATTCCTCCGAAAGTCCGACTTTTAAATTTGCCACATTTTGCTTAAATAAATCCAAATATGTCACTCCGTTTTCAAAATCCTGTTTTGAAACATTATGATATGAATGGAGCAAAAGCATTTTTGAATCAGTTTGTTCGGCTACGGTTTTAGCGGTATTTTTATTGCTTAGTTCTACGTGATATACATAAGGAATTTTATCTTTTTTTATTGTTCTAATAAGGAATGCTATTGTTGCCGCAGAAGCATCGGCTTGGTCGGAACAGCCGGGGAAGGCGGCTACATAATCCAGTCCGTATTCTTTGGTCAGGTACAGAAACGGAAATCTATCTGCAACTACAATTTTTTTTCTCTTTGCAGAATTTGTGATTTGAGACAATTCGTTTGATAGCTCGGCAAGTTGAGAGATATAGCCTTCGGAGTTTTTTTCATAGTTTTCACAATTTAAGGAATCTATTTCGCAGAACGCTTTTGTTATTGCTTCAAGCATTATGGTTGCATTTTTTGAGCTAGTCCAGATATGCTCGTCATATTCTATTTTTATCTCGCCTTTTTCTTTATGTTCGTGATCGTGGCTATGTTTGTGATCGTGGTCAATTTCTTCTTCTTCATAGAGTTTGATATAGTCAAAAAGGCGAACAATTTTTATTTTTGATGTATCTAATGTGCTTAAAATACGTTTAGCCCAAGCATCATTTTCGCCGCCTATATATAGAAACACATCGGCATTTTGAATATTTTTTATATCTGCAGGGCTTGGCTCAAATGCGTGGATGGAAGCTCCGGGCAAAATCAGCATTGTTATGTTTGCGTGTTCTTTTGCTGTTGCTCTTGCAAAGTCATATAGCGGAAAAATCGTTGCTACCACATTTATTTTGTTTTGCGAAGTCTGCTGAGTATCTTTCTTTTTCTTTTCGCAAGACAGCGTTAAAGCTACGCAAAATATCAGCATAAAAACCAAAATACGTTTCATGAAAACTCCGGCATTAAAGGATAAAAAATATAGAAAATAAACCGCCTACCCTCGTGGATGAGCCTGCTTCAAGCTTTCCTTCAATTTTTCCGCGCTCACATGCGTATAAACCTGCGTAGTATTGGGATTGCTATGGCCCAGAAGTTTTTGCACCGTCATGATGTTTGCGCCGTTTTCAAGCAAGTGCGTTGCGAATGTGTGCCGCAGCACGTGCGGGCTAGCCTTGCCTTCCCAGCCTGAAGCTCGGAGTAAGTTATGAATATCACTGTAGAGTTTTCTGGTTGCGTATGGGGTTTCGCCGTCTTTTGAGAATACGAAATTTTTCGGAAAACACGGAACCGCTTTGCTGCATTGAAAATCTCTGTACTTGTAGAGCCATTCTATGGATTCCTTTGTAAGAGGCACAATTCTTTCTTTGTTCCCCTTGCCCCGTACACGCACAAGCTCTTCCGCAAAATTCAGGTTCGCCCAAGTTAAACCGGCGCACTCGGAAATTCTTAGCCCCGCTCCGTAAAGCAATTCAAAAAGGGTTCTCGCTCTTAAATCACCATCATCAAATTTCTCTTTGCTAACTTCCTTTTGCGACAAAAAAGAGACCAGCCTTTGAGGTTTTTTGGGAGTTTTAAGCGCAAGCGCAGGATTGTGTTTTAACACGGTTGAACGCACAAGATGCTTTCCAAAGCTTTTCAGGCAAGCGACAGCCTGTGACTGCGTGGCAACTGCCTTTTTATTTTCCTTCAAACTCCAAAGCCATTCTCTCATATAATCCGCATTCAACTCTTCCGGTGAAATATCCTTTTGCGAAAAATCCATAAAATCCTTCAAAATGCGGGTATAAGCCCTAACCGTATGCGGAGAGAATTTTTTCTGTGTTTCCAACGATTCCAGATAGCGAGCTATTTCTTGGGAGAGCATTGGGAGCAAAGTAGAAAATTCTATCTTTCCTCAGTGCCATTCATTTTTATTCTAATCTTGTTTACGGCAGCCAATGCAGAGCGAGTTGTTGGTGCTAATAGCTCTTTGGAAACCGCTCAAGGAGCTAAATCTGCGGCAGTGGGCATGGCTGCGCTTCCGGTGTTGGATGATTTGCCTTCGCTGGCTAAAAATCCATTGCAACTTGCCGAACTGGATAAATTATCCATAGCTTTAACTCACGTAGCTTATTTTGAAGAAACTACTTACAACGGCGTTGTAATGGCTGTGCCGCTCATAGGCGCAGGAACAATCGGCTTTGCAGCTTCACGCTTTGCAGCCGGCGGCATTCCTTACATAAAAGAAGGCGAGCCTTTGCCCGAAGGAGAAAACTACAATACTCTAAACATTTCGGATTGGATTTTCACAAGCGCATGGGGTAAGAGTTTTGGCAAATGGAATTTGGCTCTTTCTCTGCATTTATTGAAAAGAGAATTGGATCAAAGCGGTTGGGGATTTCGCTCCGACATTGCCGCTGGCTATGAATTTTCAAAGAAGTTTATGCTGGCCGGTATTGTTGATGGTTGGACTTCTTCTGCGGCAAAGTGGGAAAGCGGGCATTTTGAGTATTCTTCGCCCGAAGCTTACGCTGCGTTTAGATTCACTGAGCCTTTTCCGTATTTTTACGGCAAATTGAATTTATATTGGCAAAGCGCAGGTATTTTGCGCTCAGAGTCTGAGAAAGACACAAGGGCTTGGAAAAATCCCATAAACTGGTTTTTTACCAGCAATGCAGGATTGGAATTTGAAACGAATTTTTCACTTTCATTGAGAGCCGGTCTTGTGAAAATAGACGATGCAAGCAGTTTGACATTGGGCGCCGGGCTAAGACCGGTTTCATGGCTGGGAGCAGACTACGCCTTTCAAATGCATAACGAACTTTCCAATGCGCACAGAATTTCCATATTGGCATATTTTTAAAAAAACTCTTTCATAACGCCGCAAACTTTCCTAAGCTCGTCCTCAGAAATCACATAAGGCGGCATTGTGTAAACAACACGCAAAAACGGGCGCAGCCACACGCCCCGAGCCGCCGCAAACTCTTGGATGCCCTTATGAGCATCCTCAGTCTCGGTCTCAATAACCCCACACGCCCCAAGCACTCGTGTTTCTCTAACGCCCTTAGCCTCAAACCCCAAAAGCTCCTCTTTTAAAATCTCATTAATGCGAGCGATTTTTTGCAAATAATTCTCACGCTCAAAAATTTCCAGCGAAGCTAGTGCCACAGAGCAAGCCAAAGCATTGCCCATAAAAGTAGGGCCGTGCATAAACGCTTCTTTGAAAAATGAATTGTAAATCTTATCCGTGGCAAGCGTTGCGCTTAGCCCCAAATAACCCGCAGTCAAACCCTTGCCCAACACCATAATGTCAGGAACAATGCCAGCCTGCTCGCAAGCAAACATGGTTCCCGTACGGCCAAACCCCGTTGCAACCTCATCTGCAATCAGCAAAACATTGTATCTATCGCAAAGTTCCTTTGCTCCTCTCAAAAAATCCGGCGGATAAAAATAAAAACCGCCTGCTCCCTGCAAAAGCGGTTCGCAAACAAAAGCGGCAATTTCTTTGCCATGCTCTTTAAACAAGATTTCCATTTTTCGCAAATCCGGTTCTATAAAAAACTGCTTTGGCAAATATCCTTTGAACAAATGGTGCATGCCATCTTCCGGGTCTCCCAGCGACATTGCTCCGCTTGTATCTCCATGGTAACCTCTAAGCAAACAGGCAAACTTGTGCTTGCCTTCAACTCCCTGGTTTTTCCAAAACTGCACCGCCATTTTCATAGCAACTTCAATTCCAACCGAGCCGGAATCCGCAAAAAAAACATGGCTCAAACCCGTGATTCTAACAAGTTCCTCAGCCAATTTTTCCGCAGGGTCGTGCGTCAATCCTCCTAGCATAACGTGAGAGAATTTTTCCATCTGCTCTTTGAGCGCAGCATTTATTTTCGGATGATTATAGCCGTGAATAACACACCACCAACTTGAAATAGCATCTATCAGCTCACGCCCATCTTGCAAACAAAGCTTAGTGCCTTTTGCCGCAACTACCTTCAACGGCGGTGGCATTGTTTTCATCTGCGCATAAGGGAACCAGAGATTGCTCATATAAACTCCCTAAGTGCTGTCCACCTGTGCCTTTCCCTGTTGTTGCGAACTGCGGTTTCCAAAGAACCCTGGCTTGCCAAGACCCATATCTTTTCCTTTGCCCTTGTTACGGCGGTGTATAGCAAATTTCTTTGCAACATAATTGAATGCGAAAAATCCAGCATAACCGCTACGGCTTTGTATTCGCTGCCCTGGCTTTTATGCACAGTGCAGGCATAGGCCAAGGTTAATTGCTCAAATTCATCGCCTTCCACAGTGATGGTTTTGCCGTCAAAATCAGCCTCTATTTTTTTTGCCGTAGGCATGACTTTTGTTATCCGGCCCAAATCGCCGTTGAAAATGTCTTTATCGTAGTTGTTCTTCAACTGCATAACAGGATCGCCTATTTGCCAGCGCATGCCCCTGTATTCAAAACCATAAGCGTTGAAATTCAGGATTTTCTGCAAAAAAGCGTTTAAGTTTATGGTACCCAAAGTTCCCTTGTGCATGGGGGTTAAAACTTGAAGTTCGGTGTTTTTTGCAAGTTCGCTTAAAATGGAAAGCGCTTCTTCCGGATTTTTGTAAGGCAAATAGAGAAAATGCGAACCGTTTTTTGTATTGGGCAAATGACCTGCCAAAATGCGATGGGCATTTTCCGCAATGTCGCTCGCATCGTTGTGCCTGTATATTTTTGAAAGGCGCATGGAGCCTACTTCCGGGCAAGAGAGAATTTCTCTGAGCACATTGCCCGGGCCAACGCTTGGCAACTGATCTGCATCGCCTATTAAAATCAACTGTGTTCCGGGCTTCAAAGCTCGCATTAAATCTGCGGCAAGCTCGTTGTCTATCATTGANCTNTCGTCTATTATAACGCTGTCTGCTGCCAGTGTGTCCATTTCGTTTTTCATAAAAAGCCCNGACTTGGGATCAATCTCCAGCAAGCGATGAATTGTGCTCGCTTTGAACTGGCAGACTTCTGCCATGCGGCGAGCGGCACGCCCTGTGGGAGCAGCTAACATCACCTTCTTTTTTTGCAAATTCAAAATGTGCAAGATGCCTTTTAATATCGTGGTTTTGCCGGTTCCGGGGCCTCCGGTGATCACAAAGAAATTGCTTGAAACCGCATTTTTAATTGCCAATAGCTGCTCTTCGCTGTATTCTATTCCCTGCATGCTCGCCGCATAATTTGCGTCTGCATCAAGGTGCGACTTCTCTTCGCTAAAATCAAAGCTGCGCCGAATAAACGCTCCTATGAATTTTTCCGCTCCGTAAAGCTCAGGTAACCAGACTCTTTCATTTTGAACCAGCACTTTTCCGTTTTTTTGCAGACCGGCAAGCGCAGCGTAAAGGTTGTCAAAAATCTCATCGTCTGGGCCATAAGGATTTATGCGTAAAAAGTCCATTGTTTTTTGCAATAAATTTTCCTTTGGCATAAATGCGTGGCCGCCATCGTATTTTGCTTCTCTAAGAGTATACGCTATGGCAGCTCGCAGCCTTAAATTTGCGCTCTCTTCAAACCCTATTTTTTTTGCGGCATTGTCTGCTATTTCAAAACTGTATGCAAAAGGTTCTTCGCACAATGCATAAGGATTTTCATTTACTATATCTTCCGTGCCACCTTTGTATATGCTCCAAACGCTCATGGCTTTTGCGCCTGTGAATCCCAGTTTGTAGAGAAAGAGCAAAGTTTTTCTGCTCTCCTGCTGCAAGCTCCAGTCATCTATGAATTTTTCCAGTCTTTTTCCGCTTAATCCTCTAACCGCTCCACGCAATTTGCTTGGGTCTTTATCCAAAACGCTTGGCAAATCTTCCCCGAAAATCCCAACCAGTTTTTCTGCGGTTTTTTCCCCAACGCCGGCAAAAATTCCGCTAGCCAAATATGCAATCAACCCGCTTTCACCTTGAGGCTGCAAAATTTCGCACCCCGTAACAACAAACTGCTTCCCAAACTTGGGATGTTCTCCCCAGTCTCCGGTCAAGCGCACTCTTTCCCCTGCATGCACAGGTGGAAAATTTCCGGCTGCAGTTTCGCTGAGTTTGCCGCCTTTTATGCGAGCGACTGTAAAGCCACTTCTTTCATTTGAAAAGACTACGGATGATATTGTGCATTCCAGGGTTTGGGGCATTAAATTTCATCCAGCAACTTATTCACCACCCCTGGATTTGCCTTTCCACCACTGTTCTTCATAATCTGGCCAACAAAGAATCCACGGAGTTGCGCCTTGCCGCCTTTGAACTCCTGCCACTGGCTCTGATTGGCTTCAATTACTTTGCGAACAATGGCTTCTATTGCGCTTGTGTCCGTAATTTGCACCAAGCCTTTTTCTTTGATTATAGTATCCGGATCTTTGCCTGTGGTTAGCATTTCTGCGAAAACTGTTTTGCCTATTTTACCTGAGATTGTGTTGTTTTCAATTAAGTTCACCATTTGAGCCAAGTCTTGAGGTTTGAATTTTAATGCTTGCATGCCACCTTCCATTTCTTTCAATTCACGCATAAGCTCGGAGGTTATCCAGTTTGCGAGGATTTTGGAATTTTTACAGGTTTTGGTGGCTAAGTCAAACCAATCGCTGATCCCCTTGTCTGCTGTGAGAACTTGGGCATCGTATTCGCTCAGGCCAAAGCTTTGCATATATCTGTTGCGGCGAGAGTCGGGGAGTTCGGGCATATTTTGCCTTATGCTTTCCACCTGGCTTTGCTCTATAAACAGCCTCAGCATATCGGGCTCTGGGAAATATTTGTAGTCGTGGCTGTCTTCTTTGCTGCGAATCACCGTTGTTCTGTTGTAGTTCGCATCAAAACGCTTTGTGCATTGCTCAACTTCGCCGCCCTTGTCCAGAGTTTGGGTTTGCAGCGCAATTTCAGCTTCCAATGCTTTTTGCAAATTTGAAAAGCTGTTCAGATTTTTAATTTCCGCTCTTGTGCCAAACGGAGCATCTTCGCTCTTGCGAAGTGAAATGTTTCCGTCGCAACGCATATTTCCGTTTTCTAAGTTTGCATTGGAAACTCCTGTGTACTCCAAAATTTGCTTTATCTTTTCCAACACCAAAACCGCGTCTTCCGGGTTTCTTATATCTGGCTCGGTCACTATTTCGCAAAGCGGTGTTCCGCAGCGGTTTGCGTCAAAATGGGAGCTTCCGGGTGAAAAATCGTGGACAAGCTTGCCGGCATCTTCTTCCATGTGAATGCGAGTTATGCCAATGCGTTTTTTTTCGCCATTTGCGCTGATTATCTCAATATGGCCCTTTTTGCATACAGGATGGTCGTAAATAGGGATTCCGCCGGTTTGGGTTATCTGGTAGCCTTTTGGCAAATCCGGGTAAAAATAGTTTTTGCGAGTCCACAGCGCACGGCTGTCAATTTCGCAGTTAAGCGCAAGCCCAAGCTTTATGGCCAGATTTAAAGCCTCTTTGTTGGGAACCGGCAGTGCGCCGGGCAAGCCCAAGCAAACAGGGCATACATGTTTGTTAGGCTCTGTGTTGACTTCTATCTCGCAACCGCAAAAAAGCTTTGTTCTGGTAGCAAGCTGGCAATGAATTTCTAAACCTATAACCGGTGAATATGGCATAATGGGAATCTAGAAAAAGGAGTTTTCTATATTCTCATTTATGCTAGGCAAAAGACGAAAAACCGGCGTTATGCAGGATTTAACGGAAACCATATCCGTAAAAGTGGATTATATAGGCAAGCGCAATTTGCCCATATCGGCTATTTGCAAAATTTGCATAGTTCTTTTCAGTTGCTCAATAATCGTTGGAGTTTCCGGACTTGTTTCCAGAATGGACGATATTTCAAAAAAAGAGCAGAGCATAGAGAAACTCAGAAACGAACATGATTTTTTGAAAAGCGAACTTGATAAAAAGCAAAAGCTAAAACAGGCGTTAATAGATGATACTCTGACCATAGAAGCCGTTGCCCGTAGCTATGGGATGAGCAAAAAAGGCGAAAGAATCTTTTACTTTGTGGACTAACCTTTTAAAACAGCTATCATGTCGAAAACATCGCCCTTGCCGGCTTTGATTTTTTTTGCTAAAAATTCAATAGCATCTGCGGTGCCTTCTCCGTAAATTTCTCTACCGCACACATTGTGGCGAAATTCAAAATGCACGGATTTATCTGCGCTATCAAGAGAATATGTGTGAAATGCGTGCCCATCTAAATACTTTTTCGGAACTTCCATTCTTTTGATTTGCGAATCTTCGTCTCGCACCATTTCTATTGCATTGCCTGTTGCGCCCATATCTTGAAAACTCTTTACCAATGCTTTTGCCGTGCCGCTGGTATCGGCTTTGGTTTTTTGATGGCTTTCAACCACTTGCAAATTGTAGTCGCTGAAAACTCCGGGGAAATTTGTTGCGGTCCATTCAAGCATGGCTTGGAGTGCTACTATCTGTTTTGCCATGTTCGGGGCTATTACGCAAGGGTGGTTTGCGTTTTTTACCAATGCCATTAAAGATACCCTGTCTCCGCCTGTGGTTCCCATAACAAAGGGAATTTTATTCTTCACATAAAATTCCGCATTGCCGTTTACTGCGCTCGGATGAGTGTAATCAACAGCTATTAAGTTCGGATACTCATTCAGAATGTCTTTTATTTTTTCATCTCTTTCTCGGAGCCTTAACAGCTTGAATCCGTTGAATTCCGTCATGTCTTCGCCTGTTAGCGAAAACGGAATAACATTGAATTTTCTCTTTTTGCATGCCGCTGCCACTATCTGCGCCATCTTGCCGGGAAACCCGCAAACCATAATGTTCATAAATTCTCCATCCAGCCTGTAACGGTGTTGTTTTTAGTGAAATAATGAGTTGCGGCATTTTTCACCGCTTCACGGCTAACTGATTCCAAAGACTTTGCCCAGTTCAAGTATAGATTGTAAGAACCATACATCTCAAACCATGCTAAATTCGTGGCTACTCCGGCCATGTCTGTTAAACTGCGAACTTGTGCTGCATAAGCGTTGTTTATAACCCTTTGAAATTCTCTTTCATTCACCAATTCTTTTTTCAGTTTTTCCAGTTCTTCCCAAACAATAGCCTCCGCTTTTGCATGGCTCGCTCCGGGCTTTAATGCAACCGAAACGCTGAATGTTGATACCGCTTTGTTAGGATTGTTGCTTGCGTTTGCGCTTGTGGCTAATTTTTCTTCTTCAACAAGTCTTTTGTAAAGCCTGCCGCTCCTACCGTTGAGAACTCCTTCTGCAATGTCTAAAGCATAAATTGCTGGATCTTCAACAGACGGTGTTTTAAAATATATGTCCACGCTGGGAGTTGCGTCGTTGCGCCGAACTATAAGCCGTTTTTCGCCTGCCTGCTCAGGTTCCTTTAAATGAATTTCAGGGAATGGTTCGCCTGTAGGGATGCTGCCGAAGTATGCGTGGATCTTCGGTAAAAGTGAGTCTGCGGAAAAATCTCCTGCAAATACTAAAATTGCATTGCGTGGCTTGTAATATTTTCTGTAGTGTTCTTCTGCCTGTTCCTGCGTTAAGTTTTCAATGGAAGATGCCCAGCCTATTGTTGGAATGCGATAAGGGTAAAGCTCGTAAATCATGCCTCGCAAAGTTTCTCTGTAGCGCCCTCTGGGAGGATCTTCATAGCGCATTCTTCGTTCTTCACGAACAACATCACGCTCTGCTTTGAAGTCTCTCATAACGGAGTTTTGCATTCTGTCGGATTCAAGCCACAAAAAAAGCTCCACCTTGTTGCGAGGCAAGTTCACAAAGTATGCAGTCATCAAATCTGTGGTAAAGGCATTTAAGTCGGTGCCTCCGGCTTCCTGGTATGCGCTCCATAATTCATCTGCTTTTAATTTTTCAGAGCCTTTGAACAGCATGTGCTCAAGGAGATGCGCAAGCCCGGAGTTTCCCGGATTTTCATGGACAGAGCCTGTTAAATAAAAAAGCCTGCAAGCTACGGTTGGTGCCTGTTTGTTTTCATATAGCAATACCGTTAATCCGTTTGGCAAAACTTCTTTGCGAACCTTTATGTCTTGGGAAAAAGCCAGAGTTGCAAGCAATAATAACAAAAAACGCATTTTATCTCCTGTGCATGGTTAAACTTCTCAGCAAAAATGGCTGCACAAAGCAGAACAGCAACATCGGTGGAATTGAAGCTATAACCGAGAATGCCATTAAAAGTTCGGGGCGATTAGCCATCTGGCCAACGGCAAGCCTTATTCCAACCGGCAAAGTAGCAGTACCGGAATCCGTTGAAAGAATCCATATAAATAAAATTTCATCCCATACAAAGAGGAAAATATAAATAAGGCAAGTGGCAAGCGCCGGGAGAATTACCGGAACAATTACCTTCCAAAATGTTTTCCACGGAGAACAGCCATCCATCATGGCAGACTCCTCAAGGTTGGGAGGAATAGCTTTGAACATATCGTACATGAACTGAACGGTTAACGGCAAAAAGAACAATATGTTTACAAATATAATGGTTGAAAAACTGTTGAACATCTGAAAAGAGCTCATTTGCAAAATTATGAATATTACGAAAATCGGCAGAAGGAATGGGAGGCTGGAAAGAACTTGAGATGAGAGAAGAATTTTTGTAAAAGTGGCTTTGCCGAAAAAATTGAGACGGGCTATTGCATAGCTGGGGAATATGGCGAGAAGTGTGCAAAGCAAACTCACGGCTATGGCAACCAAGGCAGAATTCTTTATAAACGAAGCTAGAGGCATAATTCTCATTATATCTTGATAGTTTGTAAATTGAAGTGCTCTGCTGCCTTTGGGAATTTCGCCGGAACCCATCTGAATATTAGAATCGTTTACAATTTCAAATCTTCCATCGCTATAACCGAGCCATCTGTAGCCCAGGTCGCTTTCATAGTAAGAGCTTACGAGCGGCGGCAGGGGTCTTTGCTCATGAGCCGGTTCGGTTTTGAAATTGCGAAAATCAAAGGTTATGCTTGAGCTTCCGTAGCTTATGGCAATTTTATCTTCTCCCAGAGTTTTGATGTAGAGATTTTGTTCGTCCAAATACGGAAGGTCATATTCGCCGAACATAAAGTTGTGGGTTATTTTGCCTGCGTTGAATTGAATTATGCTAAAGCCCACATCGTGCGCTGCCAGCACTTCGTGATCTGAAATTTGAACTATGTTCTGTATGGATGCGCTCGGGAGCCCTCTAGCTTCCGTGATCCAAGAAAGCTGTTTTGAGTCGGTATCAAAAATTGCGATTCCGGGAAAAAGATCGCCACGAATGCCCATTATGATTTTGTCTCCGGCGGCTAAAACAGAAAGTCCCGAACTCACTACCTGATTAACCCATATCTTTTGCCAGGGAAAATACCTCAAGCGTGAAACCCTGTTGGGAAACAGCTCTGACAGGCAAAAGCGAAACAGCAAAAACTTTTCCTCTTCCGTGCGATTTGTAATTTTGAAAAGGTTGTGTATTTGCGGGTTAAGCCAGCCATCCCATTTTTCCCAATGAGTTAGAATGGAGTTGAGAGCTCTGTTGTTAGGTGTTAAAATCCAGTTGAGCTGCCCTATGATTTCTTCCGATTCGTAAAATTTTATTCCGGTTATCGAAGATATGGACGGTATGGTGCTATCTCCCGGCAAGGCCGGCTCGTAGTTCAATTTATTTGAGAGCCATGCAAAATGCTCGGGTAAAATATCGCCGGAAATATAGAACTTAAAATGGTCAAAATTTTCATAATTGTTTTTGAAAAAATCCCAATCATAAGAGTTTATTTCCTTTCTGCTGTTCAAATCTATTTCCACCAGTCCTTTATTTGCGCTAAACGCCCAGAGACTTGTCCCTTTTTTCGCATAAACAGTTGCTACCGATTTTATCTCCGCTATTTTTTTTTCATTGCGATACACATGCCCCAGAGATGTTGCAGCAATATCTTCGGTATAGAATGTTATTTTATTGTTTCGTTTCTGAGGAAAAAATGCAGACTGGTTAATATCTTCCGCATTCAGTATGGAAAGCCACACCATAAATACAATAGGTACGGCGCTTATCAAAGCGAGAGTCCATGCAGCGACTATTTTTCCGTACCTGAAATAATCCATATCAGTTCATCCTCTGCTTTTTGTAATAGTATAGAACAAAAATTCCTACGAGCAACATTAACATTGTGGACAAACTTGCGCCTATTCCCAAATTCCAGTACTGGAACGATGTGCGGAATATATAGGGGATTATCATATCTGCGCCCTTGCTAGGAATCATGGTTCCGTTGCCGAACATCATCACAACAATGTTAAAATTGTAAATATTTATTATGAAATTTTGAACAATGATAGCCAAAAACACCGGCTTTAGAATTGGAAAGGTTATATATAAAAATTTATTGACTTTTTTTGCTCCGTCCATAACGGCAGCTTGATACACATCGTCTTGAATTGAGTGCAGGCCTGCCAAAAATAAAAGCATGGCAAACGGCCAGTAATGCCATACGGCCGGAATTGCTATTATAAATACCGAATATTGGCTGTCCAGCCACCTTGGGAGAATCAATTGTCCAACTTCGTTGTAATTCCATTGCAAACCGAACAAGGCGGAATAATAATCCACATTCAAAAGATCAAAGAGCAAAAAATTTACAACGCTGTTATCTTGCTGAAAAAGATAGCCGAAAAACATTCCAACCACGTAGCTGGGAATGGACCACGCAAGCATTATCAAAGTTATTACAACCCCTCTGCCTTTAAAAGGCTCTCTTAGGCAAATCGCAGCCCCTAATCCTATGGCGGTTACGAAAATCGTGGTTGCAAGGGTGTATATTATTGAATTTCTAACCGCATTTATAAAACCGTCTTGCATAACGGCTGCTGCGTAATTATCAAAAGCTACGTATAAACTAAACCACTGTTCGGGGTTGTTCCCTATATCAAATGCGCTTATCAGCACGTTAAAGAAAACCGGCAGCACCAAAAAAAACAGGAGGAGAATGCTTGTAGGCAATGCGAAAAATAATGCTATTCTGTTGCTCTGCTGTTTCATTCGCTTTGCCTTTTTTGATTGTCCTTGCTTAAAATAGCGTTTATCTCTTTATCGGCAGCCAGAAGTTCGGAATCTATTTGAGATTTTGGCCATTGCTTTCCTTCCGAGCCGGCTATTATGTTGAATATGTTGTTGAGCCTTTTTGTTAAAACATCTGTTTCTATTGCGCTCCATGCTGAAATTGCCGGATAGCTCACGCCGTTTTCAACTATTTGCTGAAATACTTTGCGATTTCTGTTTTCCGAGAAATATGGCAAGTTATAAGTTTCGGCAAGTGCCGGTAAAAAGCCTGAGATTCTTGAGAACTGAAATTGAACATCGCTCTGTGCGGTGAGGTATCTCAAAAGAGTGATGGATTCTCTTTTAAATGTTGTTGAATTGAATACTCCCAAATTAGAACCGCCTAAAAAGTATTTTCCTACTTGGCCTCTTCTGCTTGTCGGAGGAATTATGCAGCCGTATTCAAGTGTTGCAATGGAGCTTGCGTTGGCTTGGAAAAAGTTTTGGTTGTCGAGATACATGGATTTTGATGTGGTTTCCCCTATAAATGCGGTTCTTCCCTGATCAAAGTCACTGCTCACGCCGGCTGTTGTTTTATCCAAATTTGAATAATCGTTAAATCCGTTTTTTACAAAATCAAAATAAAAATGAATGCCGTCTAGAGTTCGCTGGTCAAGCAAATTGCTTCTGGCAAGGTCTTCGCTCAAATAGGAACCTCCGGCGCTGAAAACCCATGATGACAGGTTATGAACTATGTTCCAATCGTTTTTGGCGGGGTATGCCATGGGGTTGATCAGTTTGCCGTTTATGGATATTCTCGCTCTTTTTACTCTTTGCAAAACATCTGTGAATGATTCTCTTGATGTTATTGTATTGGGGTCTATTTTCAGAGAATCCAGAACATCTTTGCGATAATAAAAGGGCCGCACATCTAAAAACCAGGGGAGCGAAGTGACATGCTTTGAGTGCCTGGGTTTCATTGTTTCTCTTGCGCCTTTTATGAACTGGTCCGGGCTTCCCCAAATATCGGTTATGGAATCCAGCGGCATAAGCGCGCCTATGTCTGTGAGCGATGCTGCCCATGTGGATGGAACTTGAATTACATCGGGGCCTTTGCGAGTTGCTGCAGCGAGCACAATTTTAGGAAAACCGTTGCCCCAATCCAAAACGGTGACTTCAACTTTAATTCCGGGATTTTCAACATGAAAACCTTTCAAGATTTTATTCATGTCTTCCAAAGGGCTTGGGCTATTGTTGAATATCCACAGGTGTATTATTTTTTCAGAGGAAGCTTCTTCTTTGCAGGAGCCAAATAAAAGCAGCGACAAAAGCAGCAGAAAAAGCAACGGTGCGCTGAACTTCATATCACAAATTTCCCATCGGCAAACAGATGAATTCCATTTTCTACGAGTTCAATGTGCACTGTTTCCCCCAGTTCGTAATTCTCGCTGAGCGGGACTTCAACAGCTAGAGTTTGATGTTCGTGCGAAACATACAGGATTGACTGCGAACCCACGTATTCCTGCATTTCTACGATCATGGGAATAGTGTTTGGCTTTTCCGGAACTATTTTCAGATTTTCCGCTCTGATGCCTATTTTTGCTTTTGAATAAGAGCCTATTATTTTTTTGAATACCTGCGGAACTTTTATGGAACAATCGGCGTTTATCAAATTCAAAATGCGTTCGTTGTTCTCTTCTTCGGTTTCAAATTCAAGGAAGTTCATCTCGGGGTAGCTTATAAAGCGAGCTACGGTTTCGTTTACAGGTCTGTTGTAGAGATCGTGGTTTGTGCCTATTTGATGAATTTCTCCGTCTATCATGCAAACTATGCGATCGCCCAAAGTCATAGCTTCGGACGGGTTGCGGGTGGCATATATCACGGTTGCTTGGTGGTTTATGCAAAAACGCCTTATTGTTGATTGTATCTTTACTTTCAATTGCGAATCGAGCTCGGAAAGCGGTTCATCGAAAATTAAAACCTGCGGTCGTTTTACAAAGGCTCGAGCTATGGCTACGAGTTGCTTTTGCGAACCGGAGAGGTTTCTAGGTTTTGTGTCCATTATGCCTGTTATGCCGAGCAAATCTGCAATTTCAGATGTTCTCGCATTTATGTTTTCTCTGGACAGGTTTACCATTTTAAGCCCGAACTCAAGATTTTGCCGCACTGTGAGGTGAGGGTAGAGAGCCTGGGATTGAAACACCATCGCTATTTTATCGTAATTGGGAGAGAATTCGTTTAACGGTTTCCCGTCAAAAAGCACGGAGCCGGCACTGAGTTCGCTTAATCCTGCGATTATTCTCAATATGAGAGTTTTTCCGTTGTTTACCGGGCCCACCAAAGTGACAAACTCTCCGGCTTTTATGGTGAGTGATATGCCTTCATCAGAAGATGCAGAGCCGGTGAAGTCTTCTTTTTTCGGCTCTTTGTTAAAGAGCGAAACCTGATTTAGCGATATCTCTACCATAGTGCTTAAATTTGCTCCTGATTTTCCATTTGACTTAGGCTCGGCGGGCCTTCCGAATCAAATAATTTGCGTAGCGGTTCAAAATATACCTCATTTTGTTCATTTTCTCTGTTTAGCTTTGGGTAATTGAGTGCCACAAGCATTACATCCGGATTATTGTTCGCCATTTTCACAAACTCGCTGGTAGAGACATGTTCTTCCATTAAGTCCACAACATAAGTATCCCATTCTTCGTTTTCGGATAATTCAATGGCTTTTTCTTCGCTGTCTGTTATGCGAATAGTTGCGAGAGGCAAAAGGTACGCTAGAGATTCCTCTACCATTTGCAAAAGTTCCCTTTCTTGTACCCAAACCAGAATACGACGGGATTTATAATCATAAACGGGCAATGGTTGAGGTTTGTCCTCTTTGAACTCTTCTTCATAATCATCCAAAAGATCTTCGTCTTCTTCTAATTTTACCATGTTTGTAATATAGAAAATATTTTTTCTACATTTCTCCTTAAATGTCCGATTATCATGTAAATAGTGACCCTCAGTCGGTAGATGCCGAAGTGTGGCTTTTGGGGGCAATTTTCCGCGATCCAAGGGTTTTGGACGAAATTGCGCCTATTTTGAAGAATGGAGCGGAATTTTACAACGGAAAGAACCAGGCTGTGTGGGATTCGATGATTGCCCTTAACAAGAATGGCGATCCCATAGATATATTGACCGTATGCAATATGCTGGAAAAAAAAGGCAAACTGGCAGAGGTAGGTGGCAAGGATTACATATTTTCGGTCAGTGAGTCTGTTCCCAGCGCAGCAAGCGTAGAGTATTATGCGGAGATGATTCGTGGGGCTTATGTTCTGCGCAGTTTGAGGAATGTTTCCAATGACATTATAAAGGAGGCTATGGCTCCGGCTGCTATTCCCAGAGATGTTTTGCAATCTGCGGAAAAGCGTATTTTTGAGCTGGCTACCGATCAGGTAAAGGAAAATGCGCTGCAGGCAGGGGAAGTTGCGCATGATGTTATGCACATGCTCTTAACGCAGAAGCATGGCGATCTGTCCGGTTGCCCCACCGGTTTTACGGAACTCAATACTTTGACAAACGGCTTGCAAAATTCTGATTTGATAATTTTAGCGGCCAGACCTTCCATGGGAAAAACGGCTCTTGCTATCAACATTGCCACAAATGCGGCCATGGAAGGGAAAACCGTGCTGTTTTTTAGCCTTGAAATGCCTGCGCAATTGATTGTAGAGAGGGTGTTGAGTTCAATAGCAGGGGTTAATCTGAGCGATTTGCGAAAAGGCAAGGTGTATTCCGATGTTCAAAAGACTTTGTTTGCGAAGGTAGAGGATTTGAAAGAAAAGCCGTTTTACATAGACGATACAATTGACATGCAGGCTTTTGATTTGCTATCAAAGTGCAGAGTGTTCAAGAGAAAGCACAACAACAAACTTGACTTGGTAGTGGTGGATTATCTGCAACTGATGAAGATAAGAGGGGATGTTGAGCGCAGAGATATAGGCGTTGCGGAGAACTCTCTTATGCTGAAGAAACTCGCAAAGGAGCTTCAAATTCCGGTTGTTGCTCTTGCCCAGTTAAACCGAAATGTGGAAAATCGTACCGTTTCCGGCGGGCGTCCGCAACTCTCGGATTTGCGAGATTCGGGTTCCATAGAGCAGGATGCCGATATGGTTTGGTTTATACATCGCCCCATAGTAGAAGAGCGAAAAAAGAAAAAAGGCGAAGATTGGAATCCGACCATAGAGGCTCAGCGTCAGGCATTTTTGATAATTGCAAAGAACAGAAACGGGCCTACTGCGGAAATTGAACTTGAGTTCCATGGTGAAATTACTACATTTAAAGATCACCTGCGGACTTCTATTGAACCTCCACCGGATAGCAGTTTTAGCAACGCTTATGCTTGAGGCAATTGTATGGAATTGATATTATCACCGATACGCGCCATTGGCCAAACCATTGTTGATGGCATTACTGCTATTGGCGAAGTGATAGTTCTTTTTTTATCTACGTTAAAAAGGCTTCCTTTTTTGCCCAAGGTTATGAATTTAACCGTAAAGCAGATGATTTCCATTGGAGTTTCCAGTTTGCCGCTTTTGTTTGTAACTTCTATTTTCACAGGAATGGTTGCAACGGTGCAGGCGCAGTATCAGTTCAGAAATCTTGTTCCGGACAAGTTTGTAGGTACAGCCGCATGCAAAATGATTTTGATCGAGCTCGGGCCCATTTTAACTGCATTGGTGATGGCGGGCAGGGTAGGGAGTGCTCTTGCCGCAGAAATAGGCACTATGAAGGAAAAGGAGGAGTTAGCGGCTTACGAGGTGTTAGGTCTTGATCCTTTGCGTTATTTGGCATTGCCGAGATTTGTTGCATTTTTTGTGATGTTGCCGGCTCTTAGCGTTATTTCGAATGGCCTTGCGTTGATAGGCGGTTGGATTGTGTGCGTTCTCGCATTAGACATAACAAGCTACACTTATTACACCGGCATGCAATACATGTTTGACAGCAGAGATTTGTACGCCGGCGTGCTGAAATCCTTTGTGTTCGGAACGCTGATTTTCCTTCTGGGTTATCACTGCGGCTTAAAGGCCGGTTCAGGCGCAAAAGGCGTAGGCTTTGCCACGATGAACGTGGTTGTTGCATCGTGCGTGTCAATTCTGATTTTCGATTTGATTGTCGCCATGCTGATATTTAATTGAGTTTACAACAAAGCTTTTTAGACCGGATTTACTTCAAATTTCAGTTCTTTAGCTATGGCAAGCATGTTTTTATCGAAGGAGCAGAAAATAATGTTTTGTTCCTTGCTGTTTTCCTTAAAATAAAGAGCTGTAGCTATGTGAATCGCATCCAAACTTTTGCAACTATCAAGTTCTTTGTTTTGTACTACGATTCGCTCAATAGAGCTATCCATAGGCTTGCAGTGAACTTCTTTAAGCAAAATGTTAAGTTCATTCATTTTTTGAGGCAGCCAAGAATCATCGTATTTATGTTCGGAAATTTTATAAGTTCTGCGTAAAGATATATTAGTTTCTATTCTAAGCAAAAAAGAACTCAGCCAGAAGTCAGATGTTTCCCACATATAGCGAGCTGCATCATAGCGCTCTTCGTTGAACAATATTGCAAGCAGAACGGAGGAATCAAAATAGGCGATCATAAATTAAAATCTGTCAGCCCTGACTTCATTGTAAATAGGCCAAAAATCTATGGTTTCTTTTGGTTTGTCTGGGAATTTGAATTTTCCGTTGCCTATTGCCAAAATCATTCTGCCAGCGGCAGCTTCCTCTGCCAGCCAATCTTGAAAAGTCTGCCGTTCTTCAACCTCCACCCTTTGGATAGAGGTTCTCCGAGTTTTTGTTTGCGTTTTTTCAACAGCCACAGTTTGCATAGAGGCTCCATTATGGATTGTCACAAGCATAATATAGAAAAATATTAAATTGCGAATCAAAGTTTACAAACCCTTTACGAAAAAATTACACTCAGAACTTTCTGCTTTTAACTCTTCGCCAAATTTCTAATTTCACAGCACAATGTTTCGACTTGCAATAGTGGCAGCTTTTCTGCTGTTGGCCGGTTTGTGCTTTGCGCAGCCCGGTGATTCCGCTATGCAAAGCCCGGTGCAATATATTCCGCTGCCGCCGCAGGCGGAGCCGCTTAAAGGGTTGCTGCCGCAAAAGGGAATCTCGGACGGCATGCCGCTTAAAGCCTCCAGACCTTCGGTTGTATATGAACACGGAATAGATTTTGAAAGCAGATCAAGCGTTGTGAAAGCCAGAATTGCAAACAGCATGAACAAAGATACTTTGCAGCTTTGGAATGCCTATTACCCGGAGCTTGCGGATTATTCCATGGAAATGTTCGACGTTGGGCTTAACAGGCTTTGGCTGAATTCCCTTATCGGGCAACGAAACGGCGGCTTTGATGATCCGGCAGAAGGTTCCATCTACAACATATCCATTCCCATGAAATTGCCGGCATGGATGAAAGATTTCGGTTTTGACAGGCCACAGCTTCTATTGCAAGGTACAATGGATATTCGCCTTCATGGCATAGGGGTTTTGGATGACGCTCCCGGAAGCGTGGACAACAGTTTATGGCCTTCGCCAACGCTTTCTTATGTTCCGAGTTTTATTGTGCAGGGAAAAATAGGCAGAAACATAACCGTTGAGTTGAACAATACCGAAGGCGGACTGGGTGTGAGAAACAGGGTGCGCATAGTTTACGCAGAAGCGACACCTGGTGAGTTTGAAGATTATATTTTGCAAAGGCTGGAGGCCGGAAACACTTCTCTGAGTCTGGCCGGTACAGAGCTTACAGGCTATGCGGAGCAGCATCAGGGACTGTTTGGAATAAAAGCGGATTGGAAGTTTGGAAATTGGCGATTAACCACAATTGCCTCGCAAGATGCCGGCAGCCAGGAGAGCTACTCCATAAGGGGCAAAAACGAAAGTACGGAATTTCAAATACAGGACAAGCAATTCACCGACCACAAATATTACTTTTTAACGCATAGCATGCGCAATGCCTACATAAATGCAAGGGTAAACGGCAATCTGCCGCCGCGATGGAACTTAACAGGATTAAAAATTTACAAAGCGAGCCCGTTAAACAATAAAACCACGACAATCAGCAATGCTATAGGAGTTTATTTGCCTCCCGGGAGCAGCAACCCTGTGGAAATCGGTGGATTGCCATTGGTGGAAATGCAGAGCGGAACGGATTATGTTTTTGATGCGAATACCGGAATTCTGCGGCTCAAAAACGGTTCTGCCGGTATGTTGATTGCGGCTTCCTGGAGCGGCGACGGCACGGGAAGAACAAACTCTACTATTACACATGGAGACAGAGTTGTTCTGATTCAATTCAATGGCTCTACGGATAATTTAAGGGATATTGACAAATTGATGCTTAGAAATACTTATAACGTGGGTGTATCTTCGGAAAATTCGAGCAATTTTATTTTGAGAATGAAAGACAGGTCCAGAAATGCTGTTGATTTTTTGAGAACATTGGGAGTTGCAGACAGTGCAACAGGAGTTATTCTGACTAACGATGTTTCGATTTTTTTGAAAGAGGGCAATGAATATACCGGCGATATGCGCTTGCCTTGCCGTGAGAGAAGATGGTATGAGCGAAACGGTTTTCCCAATTCTGCTGATGCTGAAAGAGCGGCCAGAGAACGCTGTTTGGAGCCTTTTAGAAATGTGGATTCCTCTGCGGCAATGGCTGCGCTTTATAACATGTCTGTGAACAATGTCAGGAGCCTTTACCAGTTTCGCTATTATTTTGAAGCCGTTGGAAAACGCAGGCGATCCAATATAAGCGTTAGGGACCCTAGCAGCAGTTATTCGGTTAGCGGCGGCGGTTGTTTGGATATCGCTCCGAATTCGGAAAAGCTGAAAGCCGGCTCTGAGGTGTTGGTAAGAGATGTTGATTATCAGGTGAATTACGAGCTTGGGCAAATAGAATTGATAAGCGAACGTGCTTTGGATCCTAATAAAGAGATAACGGTTAACTTTGAGTGCGAACCTCTTTTTGAGCTTGATAGCAAATTGCTTTTGGGTGCCAGAGCGGAATATCCGCTTAAAAGATTTTCAGACGGTTCAATTTTCGGTTTAACCGCGCTTTACAAGAATCAAAGCGTTACCACCGAGAATCCAAGGCTTGGCGGCGAGCCTTTTTCCGGGCTTTTGCTGGGAACAAATGTGCGCTTAAGGGATACTTCCGAAACTATGGGTAAAATGATAAATGCCGTGCCTTTTATAGATACCAAAGAAAAATCCAGGTGGAGTTTTGAAGGCGAATTTGCCGCAAGTTACCATAACACAAATACGAGCAACAGAAAATCTGCGTTGATAGATGATTTTGAGGGTAGTGCTTTGAATTTGCAATATCCGCTTTACCGGCTTATGTGGTTTAAGGCGAGCCCTCCCGGCGGTATAGAAAGCGACAGGGGAACATACATTGAGCATCAGGATTACAGGCATGCCGGAGAATTTGTTTGGCACAGCAATACAACCATGCGATATCGCCAAATTTATACGCCTATAGGCAATAGCGATGTGGACAGCAGAGAAATCTCTATTTTGAGTTTTCGCTTGCGGCCAAATGATAATTTGAGCGGAAAGAGCTGGGGCGGAGTGATGCGGCCAAACGGTGTTTATTATCAGGATTTATCGCAAAAGAGATATATAGAGATTGTGGTCAGAGGAAATGTGGGTTCTCTATATGTTGATTTGGGGTCTGTTAGCGAAGATATAAGCGTAAATGGTTTTGAGCCCAATAGCATGTTGGACTCCGAAGCGGATCCCGGTACCACAATGCCGCTCAACGATATGGGTCTCGGGAATTCCGCAAATGTTGACGGACAATTGCAGGTTTGGGATTGCCGTTACTCGGAGTGTCGTTCAACGATTATAGACAGGACAAATGACAGGTTTAATCCGAATTTACTCGATTTAAGCGACCCTCCTCCTCAGATAAACGAAACAAAAGGCAATGCCGGCGAAAGGTCTTTTGATACTGAAGATATAAATCGCAACGGACGCTTGGATACGGAAATTCGTTTTGCGCGCTACAGAGTGGACTTGTCGGAGATGGATGAGACCAAGTTTGAAAAACTGCAAAACGGGTGGCGCAGATTTCGCATTCCTTTAGACCAGCCAGATACTATAGTTTCCGGCACAGGAACTCCTTTGAGCAATATTTTGTCTGAAGCCATATTCACAAGGCTTTGGTATGGAAATTTGGGGCCCGGCGTTGCTGAGGGCAGAACTCAGATAGCAGATTTGAAAATTGTTGGAAATGAATGGTTGGAGAATTCCGGTAACAATGAATTCGGCATTGTTTCAAATCCGGTTACGCAAAATGTTACCGGCGGAGTAAATGGGGATATTTATGCACCGGGTTCTGTGATTGAACATGATAGCAGTTATATGAAGGTTCGAGTGATCAATAATCGTGACAATGCGGGATTCTATTTCACATCTCCCAATACTCCCAGAGAAAGAGATTCGGAAACAAATGCCATTTTAAAGGAGCAGAGCCTGTTGCTGGAATACGGCGGGTTGCATCCCGGCCAAGCGGTTAGCGCAACCAGATTTTTTGACAATGAGGTTAAGGATTTTACCTCTTATAACACTATTAATTTGGAAGTGCACTATGAAACAAAAGCCGACACAACTCCGATTAGATTCGCATTGCAGTTCGGTCGCGGCGGATTGGACGGCAGCCAGGATTATTATGAATGGTCTTTTAAGCCGGTTAAAATTGAGTGCGATCTTTCCAAAGAAAGGGTTCAGGATTGTCACGAAAAAAACTGGAAAGCAAATGCATTTTCTCTGCCGCTTGCGGAATTTTCAAACTTGAAAAATTTGCGTGGCCCACCTCCGTTTTTAAAACCTGCAGAGAGATTTTTGAGCGGAAACAGGCAAGAAAAGATAAAGATAGTTGGTGATCCGTCTAACAGCAATGTCAACTGGATTCGCTTTGTTGTTATAGCGGATGAAGGTACGGTATCGGAAGATTTGGAAGGAACTTTTTGGATAAATGATTTGCGTCTTACCGGCGTAAACAATGAATGGGGTTTTGCCACGAGATTGCACGGTCAGCTTGATTTTGCGGATGTATTTTCTGTTTCCGGTGAATTGCGCTATCAAGACGGAAATTTTGCGACTCTCAAAAGCGATGGAAAAAGCCCAAAGCCAACTCTGAGTGAAGCGAATACTAGATTGGATGTAAACGGCGCAGCGAGCTTGAACTTAAATAAATTTTTCAAGGATGAATACGGTTTGCGCTTGCCTTTTGGCGTTAGCTACAGCTCCACAACGCTTCGTCCGTATTTAAAACCCGAAGATGACGTAAACCTCAGCCACGATAATGCGTTTGATATGTTTTCGGATTTGGCCACCGTTAATTTGGAGATTAAGGATACGGCAGAAGAGCGAAGATTGCGGGATTCGTCGATGTCAAAGGGATATCAGAGCTTTTCTCGCACAAAAACTCTGTCACTTGGATTTCGCAAGGATTACACAAAAGATGATAATATATTTCAGGAGATTTTCAGCCAGATCTTTTTGGAACGTCCGGCGTTGAATTATTCGTATAGCGAAACCGAGCGGCGTGCTACGAAAATTGCAGACAGCTCTTATCAGTATAACACGGTTTTGGAATATAAACTGGGAACTTTTGAGAGGAGTCAATTTAAGCTGCTGGGTGTGCCTGTTGAGCTTTGGCCCAGCACCTTTGATTTAACTCTTATGGATTTATCTTACAGCAGAAATGTAAATCAGGAACGAGACCCGAACTTCCTGGAACCGCAGGTGGATAAGATTACGAATTTTACAACGGATTTAAGGCATAAGGCTGATGTTAGATGGAATTTTCTTCCTTTTTTGAGCTTTAACTACACTTTGTCTATTAATCGTGATATGCATGGCGGCGGTGACAGGGAAGCTTTTACCAAAGGTGATTTTTTCAGTACGAACGGGGATGGTGGCCTGTTCGCAAAGAATTTCATATTCGATCATGATCATACCGATAGAAGAATTTATTTTTGGGATCATTCCGATTCAATTCCGCTTGACACATTGTTCAATGAATTGACCGGAGATACCACCGTTATATGGCAAACGGCTCGCTCGTATGAAATATATGATGTCGGTTCAAGGGAGTATGGAAAAACTTATGGCATTTTGCGCAACGAGCGCAATCGCAGGCAGGATTTTAGAGCGAATTTGTCGCTTGACTGGATTCCGTTTATCTCCGAGTTCTTGCCAATGCGTCTTTCTTTCAACAGTGGCTTTACGCAGAACAAGTCCATTCCGAACAACTTTGATTTTTACGATGAAGACATGCTTTCCAAAAATTTCTGGACAATTCAGCAGAACAATCGCTTTGAATTTTCTCCGAGCTTGAAATTGCCTCAGCTTGCCGGCATAGCCGGGAAAAATGCGGTTAGCTCGTTTTTTGAAAAATGGAAATGGCGTGAAGTTCGAGGCACTTGGAGCGTTGATCTGCAAACTAACGGCGAAGACTTTGCTCTGTGGCAATTATACGAGGAGCAGGGTGTGGAGCCGCTTCAATATTATCTGTTTGGGCTTGGTTTGGGTGATGGGTATCGCAGCCGCAGTTTTTGGAACTTGGTCAGCGGCAATATGGGTCTGGATTCGCGTGGTGATTATGAGGGTTTTGCACAATACAGAAACCAAAATACGGATTCTGTTGTATATCAGGGGCGTTTTGACCATGCGGTTCGGCGCAGCTTCACAACTAATACGGCATTGACTTTGCCTTTTTGGGACATTGGGGTTAAAGGCGATTTGACCTGGACTCAGACTTTCCGGCAAATGAGGGAAAATCCGCTTTTCATAGATACAACCATAACATGGCCAAAGGTTGGAGTGGGAGTTGATATTCCTAATTTCGCAAAGCGCATTGATTTTTTAAATAGCAAATTCCGCAGTTTTTCAACATCGCATCGCTTTGATTATCAGGAGCAGCGCACGGTTCGCCCGTATCAGAGTGCAGAGAACGAGTGGCTTACCACAATCGATTTTAATCCGATAATTCGCATAAGCGCACTAACTCAGGGCAATATTCGCATAGACAACAGCGTTCGTTTTAAAACGGAAGAGCGTGTGCGCCGTGCGAAAATGGAGTTGCCCGGAACGGGGGATTGGGAAGAGGAAGAATACATAAAAATTCCTTGGCTATACACGGATAAGACTGTGGACAGGGGTTATGCTTTTGGTGATGAGCTTGCTATATCTTATGCGCTCAAAACAAAGCGAGGTTTTCAGTTTTGGCGTTGGTATATGAAGCTGGACAATGACATTGACTTAAAATTCACAAGCGGTTACAGTTATCGCAAGACTATACAGGAAATTTATGTGGTGCATCCGGATTTTAATCCTTATGATCCTACTTTTTCAAACGGTGATGTGCATTATGTGTTGGAAACACCTTGGGGTATGGAGGTTAGCTATAATCCAGAGCTTAAAAAGCTGCCTCGCAGAATTCCAACCCGTGCTCACGAATGGTATTTGCGCCCGAGCGCAGGCTATAATTTTAACAAAGTTGCAAGCGCAAGTGCTTATATAGAGTATCGCCAGTTGATTGAGCAGTTAAACGATGGTTACACGCACACAAGGCAAAGCCTAGCTTTTGAAATAGCGGTAATGCTGAGGTTTGATTAAGCGGCGGACCGGGCTCGAACCGGCGACAGTCAGCTTGGAAGGCTGAAACTCTACCAACTGAGTTACCGCCGCGCAGATACAAATATAGTAAAAAATAATCATCGTGTCAAGGTACGACGAAAAGCCCGTCTGGCAAAGGAGCCAGACGGGGGAACCTCCAAAGGAGTAAAAGGTTCCGCTTAAACCTATTACCCGTTTATGAGTGTCAAAGCTGTTTGCGGAAGCGTATTTGCTTGCGCCAACATACTCGTTGCTGATTGCACCAGTATCTGATTTCTTGTGAAATCCGTTGTTGCCTGTGCAAAGTCGGTATCTCTGATACGGCTTTCTGCATCCTGGGTGTTGAATTCCAGGCTGGCTATGTTATTGATGGTGTATTCCAAACGATTGATGTATGTACCAATCTTTGCTCTTACACCGCTAACACTTTTGATAATCTTGTCCAAATGGTCAATGGTTTCAGTTGCATAATTCTGAGACCTGATGTTTTTGGTAGAAAGACCAAGCGCACCTGGGTTTAGAGAAATATACGTAACCGTCATCTCGTTAGCCCATTTGCCACCCATGCCGGAGCTATAGTTAGGACCTATATGCAGCGTATAAGAAGCAGCGGAGGTCATATCGTTTATAACCATATCCCTAAAGAGCTGTGCCATGCTGTCACCTTCAGGTTTGGCATTGTTATAGTATAGTATATGCAACCGTTCTTTAAGACCAGCAGCACGCTCTCTATCTTTTGCCGTGTCAAAAATGTTTGGATCTAGAGTGCTAAGGCCATCAATGACTCCTTTGAAAGTAGTAAGGGCGGCTTCAACATTTGCCGGATTATTCACTTCAGCTGTCAATGCAGTAATCGCATTAATAGCGGTTTGGAGCTGAGTAATTTCCGTCGTATTATTAGTTTGAGCGGTCTGGGTAAAGCCACTTAGCAAAGACAGCATTTTATCGCGTTCGTATTCCAGCCCTCGTTCCAATTGATGTTTGTCTCCGAGTGCGCCAAAACTTGTGTTTGGGCTTTCGGACCAGTTCAGCATGTTCTTGCCGTTATAGTCTGTTGTTTTAGCTATGCGAGCGACTTCTTTCGTAAGTTCCTGGAATTCCAAGTCCAAATACTTGCGCTCGGTGCTTGTCAGAGTATCGTTTGCAGCCTGCACTGCAAGCTCACGTTGCCTCTGCATAATGTTTGTGATTTCCGCTAAACCGCCTTCGGCAATCTGCAAAGCGGCTATGCCGTCTTGAGAATTCTGCTTGGCTTTTCCCAAGCCTCGAATCTGGGTTCGCATCTGCTCGCTCATCGCAAGGCCAGCGGCATCGTCTTGAGCTCGGTTTATTCGCAGGCCGGTGGAGAGCTTTTCCAAACTCTTGCCCATGGCCGTGTTGTTTTGATATAACGCGTGTTGCGTTATCATCGCATTAACATTATGATTGATTTTCATGACAAACTCCTTTGTATGAGAAAAGCCTCAATCAAAAGCTTTTCTTGTGTGTTTCTGATAGTTATCTATGCGATAATCGTGCCAAAAACACCGAGTTTGCATGAAAAAGTTATTTTTTTTAATTACTTAAGCGTTTTCTTCAAATTTTACTTTAAGTTTCACTTTAACTTTAAGTTTTGCTTTAACTATTAATACGCTCCGCCGTCGTCAACGTCAAATGGAGGGGAGCCGCCATAGGGGTCACCTTCAATTTCAACGAGCTTTGAGGCGTTGGTCCAGTCTGCGCCTCTGAACTTCTGAGGGTCAACTTCTTCCCATTTCAGGCGGGTTATAATCTCGCCGGTCTTGTAATTTATGTATTCCCAGGTTAAGCCGTCGCTTGATTCCCTGTCCGGTGGTCCCCAAAGGAGGTTTACCAGGTTTTTATTCATGCCTTCGGCTATATGCCCGGCCAAAAAGATTTTTTTAAGTCTGGCATCTATGCCAAAACCCTCTTGCACAACATCGTAGTTGCGCTCTTCTGCAGGAATGCCCCTTTGTATTAAAATGGGCGATTGCTGTTTGCTGGCGCATGAAATTAGCACGCCAACCGCTAATAATGCTAAAAAGATTTTTTTCATGTTTTAAAAATAGTATTTTTTGAACCTGTGTTACGAATTTTTTTGATTTTAGCTCTATTTTGCAGCAGTTTTGCCTACATGTCCCCATTTTTGGTAATCGGGCCCAATATTGAATATGGGATATCCGGAGCTGTAGCCCCCGTGGATGTAAGGGGAGCCTTTGTTCCGCAGACAAATGCTCATTTTGAATATTCCTGGATTGAACCCTTAGGTGCGGATAACTATGGAGACTGGAAATTCAATAAAACGAATTATATGAGATTTTTTGCCGGAGCGGAGCTTTCTCCTTTTTATGGAGCCGTCAGGGCAGGGTTGGGCTTTGCCCCGTTTCCGCCTCCTTTTGCGGTTTTGGAGATTCGCTTTGTCTATTCAAACCAAAATTTATTTGCTAGCGATGTAGAAATGCCAATGAACCCGAATGACAGCCCTGCCATAGGCCAAGCTTGGAATGCCGGATATATCTTTGACAATTTTTACGAGAATTCGTCTTATGCGCAAATTCAGAGCTTTGACTTGCAGCTCGGTGGGAGATATGTCTCTCAAAAGTTTAATTTGTCCTTTTTAGTTCATTTGGCTCTCATCGACATAACATCGGACCATGACAAAAAGAGTTTTGACTATATGCGGGGCATTCCGGTTTACAGCAGAGATTATATAATTGCCGAGGAGTTGTTCGCAGTTTATAACTTCGGTAAAAATTTTTCGTGGAGCACAGAGTTTTCCGCCATGTTCTCCGGCCGTCGCTTCAAGTTCTATTCACCATTTAAAGCTTATGACAAGGAACCTCTTTACTATTATTTAATATCAACTGGCCCTTTGTGGAGATTCAATGATGGCAAATCTTATATTTCCGTGAGTCCCGGTTTTTTCATTCGTGGCGGTAACGATGATTCCTTCTCGGATTCCATAAAGGAGAGAATTTTGCTCTCAGTTCAGTACAAACATTTTTGGGATTTCAGATTTGGAAAAAATACTAACCAATAAACAGATTATTCTGGAGAGAATAGCTAAAGCGTGTGAATTGGCGGGGCGAAATCCGGCAAATGTTCGCCTTATTTGGGTTAGCAAAATGCAAGATGTTTCTGCGGTGGAGGCTGCGATAGCCTTGGGCGCGGCGGATTTTGGCGAAAATCGTGTTCAAGAGGCTTTGGAAAAATTTTTGCCGCAAAGGCCGGGCATTTCTTGCAGGATAATTGGCCCTGTGCAAAAGAACAAATTGCGAAAAGCCGTGCAGGTGGCGCAGGCTATAGACAGCGTTGCGGATTTGGAAAGCGTGCAGAAGCTCGAAGCGTTGTGCGAGGAGACCGATAAGAATCTGGAGGTTCTTTTTCAAGTTAATGCGTCGGAAGAGGCAAGCAAGAGCGGGCTTTCCATGCCGGAGGCTTTTGATTTTTTGAACGGTTTGCCCGAACCCAAAAGGCTTGTTTACAAAGGGTTGATGACTATAGGCAAAAATACCGGAAACCCCGAAGATTCTCGGGTTTGTTTCGCATTTTTAAGAGAATTGCGAGACTGGATTTTCAATTCACAGCCCAAGTTTGCGAATTTTTCAGAGCTTTCAATGGGCATGACCGATGATTTGGAAGTGGCGATAGCGGAAGGCGCAACGATGGTGAGGATTGGAACGGCGTTGTTTGGCCAAAGGTTTACTATATTACCCCCATGATTAAACACTTGGTTTTTTGGAAAATGAAGCCCGTTGCGGACAATCGTACCGGGAAGGAGAATGCAGAAGTCATGGCACAAAGGTTAAACGCTTTGAAAACCGTGATCCCTTTTGCCGTTGAAATAGAGGCCGGCGTTAATTTCAATGAAACTTCGGCAGCCTATGATGTAGGCTTGTACTCGGCCTTCAAAACAAAAGAAGATTTGAATGCATATCAAAAGCATCCAGCTCATCTTCAGGTTGCGGAGTGGATAAACAGCGGCATCACGGAGTCTAGAGCCGTTGTGGATTATGAAATAGAGGGTGTATGACCTCGGAAATAGAAGCCCTGCGACAAAAACTTGATGTAATAGAAGATAAGCTGATAGAACTCTTAAACGAGCGTGCGGAGTACGTGCTTGAAATAGGCAAAATAAAACATGAACAGGGTTTGCCCATAACAGACCTTCAAAGAGAGGAATCTATTTTGAGCAGAGTGGCGGAGAAAAATCAAGGTCCGATGAGCAATGAATTTATGCAGGATATTTTTAAAAAAATAATAGAAGAATCGGTTAGGCTGGAGAAGGATGTTTAAACGCATCACCTTGGTGGGTTTTGGTTTGCTCGCAGGCTCTATTGCGGCGGCGATAAGGCAAAAAACTACAATTAGAGCCGTAAGCTCAAAAAGCACATTGCAAAAAGCCAAAGAACTGGCAGATGAATTTTTTGAATACGATGATGTTAAAAACTGGTTGCCCGGTTCGGATTTAATTCTGTTGTGCAGCCCTATAAAGCATATTTTGTCAACCATAGATGTTTTGCGAAAAAATGCGGATTTGCTCACAGAAGAGGTTATGGTGAGTGATATAGGCAGCACAAAAGCGGAAATTTGCGAAAAAGGCTTTGCCTTGCCTAAACCCTTTGTTTTTGTGGGTGGGCACCCAATGGCAGGCTCCGAGAAACACGGCTTTGAGCACAGCGATCCCTCTATTTTTGAAAATGCGTACTGGCTTTATTGCCTTCCGAAAAACTTAGCTGAATTGCCAAAGCCTTTACATGAACTTTTAGATTTTTTGGGCAGCCGTCCTGTGCAAATCGCTCCGACCGACCACGATTTTGCTATGGCCTGGCTTAGCCATGCGCCGCAACTCCTGAGCACTTCAATAGCAGCCGGAATTTCCCCTGAAGTGGTGAAAAATCATTTGCATCTTGCCGGGCGTGGCTTTAGGGATATGACTCGCATAGCCGGTTCTTCTTGGGGAATGTGGAAGGATATTCTGGAAACAAACAGAAAAAACATAGATGAGGCTCTAGGCACTTATGCGCAAAAAGCATTGGAAATAAAAAGCAAGCTTAGCTCAGGGCTGGAAGAAGATTTTTCACGTGGAAATGAAACTCGGCACAGCCTGGCAACGGGAAAAAACTACGCTTATCCTCTTTACGAAGTTGTGGCGAACATACCCGATGAACCCGGTTCAATATTAAAAGCCTTGAATCCTCTTGCGGATGAAGGCATAAATATCAGGGATATTGAACTTATGAAAGTCAGGGAAGGGGTTGGCGGAATTTTGCTTTTGGCGTTTAAGGCGGAAAATGACGCAAATAATGCGATTAAAATTTTAGAAAGCAGAGGAATCCATGCCGTTAGCCGCTAGAATGACAACTCCTGTTCCCGGAGATGTTTTTATAGAAAATATGCCGGCTGCCACTATTGGTGACTTGTGTCCGGAAGTTGTTGTAAAGGGATCAAGCTCCGTATTCATAAATAAAAAGCCGGCGGCGAGAGTTGGCGATCCTATGGTTAAAGGCGTTGTTCCGGCTGGCTTTTCAACTGTTCTCATTGGAGATTAGCTATGCATAAGCTTTATACGGAAAAAGAAGCCTTTTTTAACTGCGCATTTTTAGCGGCACTTGCAAACGGCAATTCCATTATACATGGAGTTAATGCAACACCGGAATTTGCGTTCTTTGCTGATTATTTAAGAGAACTCGGCGCAAATGTTTCCATAAACGGAGAGCAATGGGAAATTACGGGCGTGAATTTTAAATGCAAAAAAGATTTGAATTTAGATTGGGTGGGCGATGATTTTCCTCATCAAAAGCGGAATAGAAAAATAATAGAATGTCTTTTGAGCGGAGATCCTTTTAGCTGCGAAGAAAAAATTCCGGTAAAAAATTCACTTATCAGAGAGCTTTGCTCATTCGGCGCAGAATTGGAATTCAAGCAAGATGGTCCTGAAGAAACGGATGAGTTTGCCAAGCGCATGGCAAAAATGCAAGGGATAAAAATCGAAAAAAAATGGATTTGCAATATTCCGCCGGTTTCGTCTCTTTTAGCGAGGGATCGTTTTATTGCCGGAGATGCAACGCAAGCTGCTTGCCTTGCTTTGGCGGCATCTTTAATTCCCAATTCTGATGTGACTATTAAGGCGGTTAATCTGGATTCCAGCCGTTCCGGAGTTTTCGGGTTATTTAAGCGGCTAGGCGCAGATATTGAGGTTGTTTCCCGCCACGAGAGAGGAAATGATGTTTGGGGAGATTTGAGGGTTAAAACCGCAAAGTATATTAGCGGCACACGTTTGGGGCCGGATGTTTTAGCCACTTGCCTTGAAGAAATACCTTTGCTGGCAGTTTTAGCATGTTTTGCGGAAGGCGAAACAATTTTAAGATTGCCGCCTTGGGCAACGGCTTTTTACAAACCGGTGTTATCAATTCTTTATGAAAATCTGGAATGCGGTCTTTATGAAGACGGTTTGATTGTGCGTGGAATTTTGCGTGGCGATTCTAAAATGAAAGTTAAAACTTTTGACTGCAAAAATCATCCGATAGCAGGTTTGGCTTTGCATATTTTGAATTTGAAAATTAAAGGAAAAGATAATGTTGCGGGTATTGAATGTGTTGAAAATATATATCCGGGAGGGCTGAATTTTGAAAATTGGCATAGTGTCTCGTAAAGAAAAAAATCCGAAGCTCTTGGAAGGTTTGGCTGCAATAAGGCGTTGGGGTAAGAGAAGTAACGATAATATAATTTATGGTTCTGTTGGGGCACAGAATTTTGCGCCATTGCAAAAATGCGATGTTCTGGTGGCCATTGGTGGAGACGGCACTGTTCTTTCTGCGGCACGCATAGCTTGCGGCAAAGAGATTCCCATAATCGGCATAAATGCAGGGCGCATAGGTTTTTTGGCGGAATACAAGTTAGAAGATATACCGACTGTTTTGGATGCTCTTTCAAGCGGAACTTTCAGCACTCAGGATCGCATTATGCTGGACTGCAGTGTTTATTTCGGCCGCAAGAAAATTTTGAACAGAATAGTGTTGAATGAGCTTTTTTTGCATTCCCATGCGCCGGAAAAAATGGTAAACTTAGAGGTTAAGGTAAACGATAAATTTTTAACCGAATACTGGGCAGACAGCCTGATGATCGCTACGCCCACGGGCAGCACCGCTTACAGTCTTTCGGCTGGCGGCCCCATAATTTACCCATCGGCAGAGGCTTTTGTTTTAAATCCGGTTAATCCCATGAGTCTTTCGGTAAGGCCCATAATCATTCCATCATCATCTGTTTGCAAAATAAAATGCATTCCGGGCAACACCGCAGAAATGGTTTTTGACGGTCATTTCAAAGAGACTCTAAAGCAAGATTCCGAGCTCGTAATTCGCCGCAGTCGTTCAGTGACTCGTTTCGCCCACATCGGAGAAGGCGGAGAATCCGGCTTTGTTCAAGCATTGAGAGAAAAATTAGGCTGGACAGGGAAGATGAAAGTGTAGGCTTATAACCGAAACTTTTTTGTATATTATCATCCGAACTTTCAACATACATTGCCGGTCGTTATATTGAGTTTCAGATAAGAACCCTTTCTTTTGCGGAGTTCAGAGAATTCAACGGCAAAACTTCTGTGGAAGAAGACTTTAAGTCTTACTTGCGTAAAGGAGGGTTCCCTGTAGTTAATGTTTATCCGTATAGTGAAATGGAACGAGATAAAATTATATTTGATATTTATAATTCGGCAATCTTAAGGGATGTTATTCAAAGAAATAATATCCGCAATGTTGAGTTGTTAGACAGAATATCCAAATTTATATTTGATAATTTGGGCAATTTGTTCTCGGCAAAAAAAATTGCGGATTATTTTAGAAGCCAAAACAGAAGCGTTGATGTTGAAACCGTTTACAACTACTTAAGTGCGCTTGAAAAAGCTTTTGTTGTGAAAAAAGTACCGCGCTTTGATGTTAAGGGGAAAGAAGTGCTAAAAACGCAAGAGAAGTATTTTGTCGGTGATCATTCGCTTGTGTATGCAATTATGGGTTATAAAGACAGGTTTATTTCCGGCGTTTTGGAAAACATTGCTATGCAAGAAATGGAGAGGCGTGGCTACAAGGTTTATGTTGGAAAATTGAATGGCTCGGAGATAGATTTTATCGGCGAAAAACAGAACAAAAAGATTTATCTGCAAGTGTGTTATCATTTGAGTTCAAAAGAGACTATTGACAGGGAGTTTGCATCATTAGGGCTTGTAGGAGACAATCATCCAAAGTTTGTTATTTCCATGGATTCACTTTTTAAAGATAACATAAATGGCATTGAGCATAAGTTTATAGGCGATTTTTTGCTGGAAAAGTGGTAGTGGGCCCACCAGGACTTGAACCTGGGACCAGCGGATTATGAGTCCGCTGCTCTAACCAACTGAGCTATAGGCCCATTGAGCCTGATGTGCAGGCCCTATATCACAAGCTCTCGGATCCTAAAAGTAGTAAATAATTTTTGGCGGTATCATCCCAAGATACTCTTACGGAACTTGCATTTTTTACCAGCTTGGACCACAAGCTCTTTTTCTCACGGAAAATGCTTTCTGCAATGCGAACCTGCTCCAAAATCATATCGGGAGAAGATTCCGTAGCTACAAAGGAATTCGTCTTTATGAGGGATTCATCTGCATTTGGATCATAAGGTATCGAGTACAAAAATGGCTTTTGCGAACGCCTGTTTGAAATGTGCAAAGTGCCTGTAGCTGAGGCTTTCAAGAAAAGCGATAAAGACGGCTCACTTGAATCCGTTGACAAAAATACATCTGCGGCAGAGAGCCTCTGGTAGAGGCTCTCGTCATTTTCAATCAACGGAAGAAGCGCGATTTTATCATGGTGCTTTTCCTGTATGGCGGCAAAGTATGGAAAATTTCTGTTGTTCTCCGAGATGCCTATTGCCAACTGCAAATCCAAGTTCAACAGATTTGCCAAAATTGTTGATATAACCTGCGCTGTGCTGCCCGAATTGGCATCCAAATGCGCATACATCAACATGCCGGAATCTGCCGCCAAGCCAAGCTCGGTTCTTAAACTTTCTTTTTTCTTGCATTTAAATTCCTCAGCGTCATTCGGAAGATTCCAGCTTGAATAATCCAAGCCGCTCTGAATGCTGTAGAGCTTACCTTTCTGGCTCTCCAAAAAGCCGCGCATGCCGCCCTGCAAATCCGTAGAAAGCAGGTAAGACAGGTAGTTTGCGGAAGTAAATATCACTTTGTCGGAATAAAGCATCGCCGCTTTCAACATGCTCACCTTACCCCAGAACTCATAACCGTCAATGTCAAAACCCTTTGGGGGGAGCCCTATTATAGGTATGTCATCGGGGCTGCAGTGGTAATCGTAATGTATGTTGTGTGTGGTTAATACCACGGGGATTCCGCCAAAAAAGTCTTTATATACGGTCTTTGCTATAGCTCCTGCAACGCCGCCCCATTCGTGGACATGGATTGCATCTGGCTTAAAGTCCATCTCTATGCAGCACTTCAAAGCTGCAGATGCCAAAAAGGAGAAGCGCAGATGGTTGTCGTTATATGTCTTTTCGGTGCCGTTGCCGTATATGCCGCTTCTGCCGAAGTAATTCTCGTATTGTATGAACAGGTCATCTTCACAAGTGGTGCATCTAAGCACGGAATATTCTCTATTTCCGAGCTTTTCAATGAATTTTCGCCCGATTTTGCTGTCGCTGCTGTGAGGAAGTTGTGAAAAATAAGGTGAAAAGCCCAAAACCTTAGCCCCCCATCTGCGGTAGGCTGAGACCAAACTGCCTATAGCCCTAGCCAGAGGGCTGTCGCTCTCGGCATAGTTTTCTGAGCAAATTACAAGAATCTTCATAAAAGTACTCTCATAATGTAAAAAATATTTTATTTTCAAAAAAAAAGAACTATTTTTATTATAAACAGTATTCCAACTTCAACTATGAGGTCTTTTATGTCCAAAAAATGCGTTTTTTTCTTCTCTTTGGCTGCCCTTCTTTTGGGTTTAGTCGGTTGTAAGGGTAAAAATGAAAGTAACGGCGACTCCTTTTTAAAAGAAGGCAAATACAGAAACGCCGTTAACTCCTACACTAATGCTCTGAAAAAAGGCAAGGTATCCAAGGATTTTTACGATAGCTTTGTGATGGCTTATACTCTTTCGGCAAAACAAACATCCAAAAGGAACCCGGGAGACGACATTATTCGCAGTTATATAGAGCAAGTTCACAAATACTTGCCGCAAGCAAAGAAAGCTGCTACTCTAGACTCTGTGGTGGCAGGTCTGGCTGAGATTGGCGTTGCACAGGTTAAAAGCGGCATTGAATACCAAGTTACCTTGCAGGGCTTTCGTCATTTAGACAGTGCGCTCAGCATTGCAAAGCGAAACAACCTTGACATAAGAGCTGCCCATGCAGCTCGTCAGGAAGCGGAAAAATCAATTGTCACGCAAGCTATTGAAAATGCGGATGGTGTAAATAGCGACATCGCTGCCGAATATTATCTTTTAGAGGCTGAGGTGGTGGCTCCCAATAACGAAGATTTGAAAAAAGCTTTGGATAAAATTCGCTTTAAAAATCGCAACACATGGTTGATTTTTGCTGCGGCAGATATAACTCCAAGCCCTTTGGTTGATAAATACGGTTATGTGATGTATTTCCCAAGTATTAACTTAACCCCAACAGGTGCAACAGGTGATATTCAAGTTTGGAATTCTACCGGTAACAACATGCCTTTTGAGCCGAACAAACTCAAAATTGTTTCAAAGACCGGCGAGGCAGTTACTGGCAAATATACAGGTGGTGGGTACTGCGATATTGATTTGGTTGATCAAAAAACCGGAATGTTCAAGCCGACTAAACAATTGTTCAAAGGTTCTGTTGGCGAGTTGCGCTCTGAAAAAAACTGTTATGCTAAAATTGCATTCACTTATGCGAGAGGTTTTGATCCTGACTATGTGGAATATACAGATTCGTTATCCAATATCGGTCGCAAATATTTCGGGAAAAGATAATGCAGTATAAAGTTTTAGTTGTTGAAGACGAAGAGTTCATAAGAGACGGCTTGCAAGAGTGCCTGGAGATGGAAGATTACCAGGTTGCTGTTGCAGGTGATGGCGATGAGGCTCTGCAAAAAGCGGATGAGTTTTTGCCCCATCTTATTCTTTTAGATGTGATGATGCCCAAGAAAAACGGTTTTGATGTTTGCAGATTGCTGCGAAAAAAATATCCGTCTCTGGTCATAATTATGCTAACCGCAAAGGGAGAGGAAGCTTCAAAGGTTATGGGTTTGAACATAGGCGCAGACGATTACATAACAAAGCCATTTTCAACTTTGGAATTGCTCGCCAGGGTAAACGCTTTTTTCAGAAAGCTCGCCATGCAAATGGAGTCTCTCGCTTTTAGCGGCGAATCTGCCGAGTTTAACGGCATTAAGCTGGACTTCAAAAAATACGAGGCAACCAAGAATGGAGATGCTTTGGATTTGAATGTTCGTGAGTTTCAAATTCTCAGTCTGTTTTGCAAACGACGCGGCGAAGTTATATCCAGGGAAGATCTTATTCAGTTGATAGATTCCAGTTCTAACTCCAGAACTATAGATAACTACATAGTGAAGCTCAGGCAAAAGATAGAAGAAGATCCGGAAAGCCCAAGGCTCATATTGTCCATAAGAGGGATGGGGTATAAGCTGGATGCTTAAACGGCTTGCAGTTAGTTGCTTGTGGCTGGTAGCTATTTGTTCTGCGTCTCCTGTTAATGATAAAATTCAGGAGGCGGCTTATGTATTGAGCATTGATGCCGATACGGCCAGGGCGGTGCAGTTGTTTGACCATGCGTTGAAACTTCCAAGTGCTTCGGTGCGTGAGAAGTTGAAAGCTCACCTGTATTTGGCTAAAATAGCAGAGGTCAAAAGCGATACTTCAAAGGCTCTTGAACATTATGTTTTTTTAAAGAACAATTCGCAAAGCGTTCCGTTTGCATATATGGCGGCTACTCAGGAAAAACTTTTGGGAACTGCTAATGAAAAAATAAGAATGGCAAATGGAATTCGCAATCGGGATGTGTCTCTTTCGCATACTAAAACCGATGAGCGTTTTGTGAATTGCGAGATGGAAGGCGAGTTGTATCTTGCGCAGCGTATTGTGTACAAGTGTCCGGACAATTCGTTGCATTTGGTTTCAAAAAAAGACGGAGTAGAAACTTGGAACATTCCTTTTGCCGATAAACCTGCGAAAGTCTTTTTGACTTTTGACGGATTGTTTCTCTATTGCCAGAACTCGCTTTATTTTTATAGCCTTGGCAATGGCTTGGAATCACCGGTAAGAATTTCAACCCTTGATGTGCAGGATGTGCAGGATATAGGAGATAAAATTTATGTTCTCGATATAAGCGGAAACATCAGCCTATTCAATAAAAATTCCGGAAAGATTGTTTCCGGTGCAAAAAGCGATGGCGAAAAGTTTTTTAAACCTGGTATAGGACTGATTGGGACATATCAAAAGAACGGCGGCATATCGGTGTTCGACACGCTGTTAAATAATTTATGGGATTACCAGATAGATGGAGAAATTGACACTGTAGCTGTTAGCGCAGACTCTGTGGTTTTCTTTTTGCAAAACGGCAGCGCAGAGATTTTATACACCAGGCATTACCAGAAATTGACCGCTTTGGATGATAGCGGCGTGGATTCTTTGCTCTTCTTTGAAAGCGGCAGCGCACTTGCTTGGTACAATATTGCAACACGGGAAAACAGCGATAGCGCATGGCGGCGAGCAGTTATTTACGGAGCGAGAAAACCTGAATTTTCATCGGTTATTTTCCTTGATTATGCACTGCGAATAGGTGCCAAGTGGGTTAAATACATGCCTGTTTCTTCTGCAATATCTTACCCGAAAATGTTCAGCGAGGCGAATTGGCTTTTTGTTTATGATGACGGTTCTCAAAGTCTATTGAAATTCTCTTTGGAAACCGGCAATGCAGGCGGCGAAGTATCCCTTCCGAAAGAGAAGAAATATACTTTGGCAAATGATTACCCTCCCTGGCTTATTCTGAGCTCTGGGTACTGGCTCTCGCAGTTTTCGCTTAGGGAGCAAAATAGTCTTTCCATTGAAATGCCCGGTGTGCCTTTTTCTTATTTACGCAATAAAGATTCTATTTATGTAGGGCTTTGGAATGGTTTTGTATTGAAATATTTTACGCCGAAAATGCGTTTGGACTGGTCTCGCAAGGTAAGTTCCGCCCAGGTGTTTTTGACCATAGGCAATATGGGTGTATATTCTCTTTCGCAGGGCAGGGTAACATTGCTTTCTTCCGAAAAGGCAGATAATGTGTTTAATTTGGATTTAAGCGGCCCTGTTAGTGATTTTAAATTTAAAAACGGTTTATTTGCAGTGGTTTTAGAAGGTGGTAAAATCCAGATTTTTTCCGAGGCAGAGCAATTTAAGCTTTTGGGGACGTTTTCGGCCAGCTCACCTGTTATCTCAATAGAATTGCTTGAAATGAGCGGGAAAACTTATGCGCTTGTGGGTGAGGCTAATCAGAATCTATCTCTTTATGAAATTCCCAGTGCCGTTCATGTTTGGACTTTTAAAAGCAAGGGCTCGGCTGCTATGCAATCTATTCTGCATGGCCAGCATGTATGGCTTGACCAAGATGGTTCTGTTGTTGGTTTAGACATAAAAACCGGTAAAGAGGTCAAAAAATATCCTATTTTCGGCAATGGAGCGTCAATTAGTATCCAAGGAAACACTCTTTATTGCGCCACTCCGGAGAAGCTGCTGTATGCATTTCCATTGTAAAGCACTGTAAAGCGGAAAGATAGGGATTTATTTAAAAAAAAGCTGAAATACCCTTGCATTTTGCCGTAAAAAAAACTAAATTTGTATAGGAATTCCATATTAAGGAGATATTATGAAAAAACCCGATCTGGTTGAAAAGGTAAAAGACCTCGCTGGTCTTGAAAGCAAAGCTGCTGCTGAACGTTCAGTTAACGCTGTTCTGGAAGCTATTGAAGCTGGTTTGCAAAAAGATGGCGAAGTTCAGTTGATTGGCTTTGGCACATTTAGAGTCAAAGACCGCCCGGCTCGTGAAGGCCGCAATGTTAAAACAGGCGAAAAGATTAAAATCAAAGCCTCTAAGACAGTTGCCTTCAAAGTTGGCGCAGCTCTGAAAGCTAATGCTACAAAGAAAGGCGGCAAAAAGAAATAATTTCTTTTAGCTGTTTTGCACGACAGGGTTGCGTAAGTAGCTCTGTCGTTTTTGTTTTAGGCACAACACACGCATTAAAGTTGACAAGGTTGATTTTTTTTTCTATATTTACGCCGGAACTGAGAGGGAGCGCTTTATTATATAACAGCCAGCAAGGAGGTATTTATGCGTATTTACGCATTTGTGCTTGTTATTATATTCACCGCAGCTCTTTCTCACGGCCGGAACTTCGCTTCCATCCGCAAAGACGCTTTTACAGTAGGCGTTAGCAAAAGCGACTCCGCCGCAGAATGTGATTTCATAGCAGACATCACGGCAAAGATGAAAATCCCACGCTTTAGGCTGGTGGTTTTTGAAAATTCAAACGCCGCACAAAAACTCCTCTTAGAAGGCAAAATAGATGCCATGATCTCAAAAATAACCCATTCCCAACGCTTGGAAGCGAGTTTCTTAGTCTCAGCCCCCTACGCAAAAACAGAAATAGCCGTAGCCATCTTGGCAAAAAACAGCGAAATCTGGACCTTGGCAGACTTAAACGGCAAAGGCATAGCCTTCATTCCAAAAGAAATCTCCGGCGAACAAATCAAAGAATTCTGGCAAAACTCAAAACCGATAGCTGCTCCAACTCTAAGAGAAGCCATAAAGCTCCTGCAAAAAGGCGAAGCCTCCGCCATAATAGCAAACAAAGAAACATTAAAAGAACCAGCCCTAAAAATCTTCCCAAACACCCTAGCAGAAAACAACACAGTAGCCCTATTCGCCCCCAAATCCCAAACCCTGCAAGAAGAATTCAACAAAGCATTAAACGCATTAAACACAAAAAATTCTGAAAATCCTGTAAATTCTGAGAATTCTGGTTCAGACAGAAGAGAAAGAATTTTGCAACTGCTCAACGAACTCCAAAAAGAGATCAAGGAGCTTAAATGACAGACTTTTATGCGCAGGAATTAAAAACTTTGCAAACCCTGAAAAAAGATTTTGACAGCGTTTATCAAAATGCCGAATTGAATTTTGACACCGAGCAATTATTGGCTGGGCTTGCCTCTTTAACCGCTAGAATTCGCCGTGAAATGGCGGAAACAGAAAACGAGATAGCCAGAGATTTTGTGGACAGCGTTGCCCCTGAAATGCTTTTGCCACGACCTGCCCGCTGCCTTGTGGAGATAATTCCTTCGCCAAGCGATAACCTAGAAAGAGAAATTCCAGATGGTTCATTGCTCTATTCCAAAAGCAAAAGGGAAAAGCCGTTTTTTTGGCGAGTGATTGGCGAACACAAATTGAATCCTCTGCAAAAAATAATTTCTGTTAAAGCTTTTGAAGATTGCCTTGAATTTGAAACCACAGGAAGCGGCCCTTGGATTATTTACATAAACGGAGGCTGGGATTTATGGCATTTTATGCTGGAGCACGCAAAGCCTTATATCATGGCAAAGCCGCAGAATCCTTGGGAATTGTGCAGAGACTTTTTTTGCTTTGAAGAAAAATTCAAATATATTTACATGGAAAATTTACCGCCAAAACTGAGATTTTCAAAGAATATTCCCGCAAAAGTTAGCGCAGAAAATTTTAAGCTCAAAGTTTTGCCAATAGAAAATTCTTTTGAACAAAATCTGGAGCCAGTGCTGTTGGAAAGCGGCGCATTTGAAGCAAAAATTTTTCCAAACGAAGAACGGCAAATTATTCTGCATTTAAAAGATGTGTTAGCCGGAAATGCCAAAAGAGCGAATTTCAAGGAGATTCAGTATCGCTATGATTCAAATAGAATTCGCTTTGAGAGCTTAGATGCAGATATGCTTTCCATAGCAGCGATTGTTTGCGATGGAAATGCTGCTGCTTTGGAGGCGTTGCAGGCAAAAAACTCTACAATGCAGATGTGCGAAGTGCGCCCTGTGATCGATATGCTGCCGTTTTTGCCATGTTCCCAGTCAGCGGAATGGGAGATTTTGGGGCTTTTGCAAAGGAATTATCTGCGTTTTTTTGAAAACGATGCATTGAAAAATGCGCTGAGCATGTTTGACACTCGTTCTTATATTGTGCAAAGCATAAAAAGTGTTTCTTTGGAGCATAAAAACGCTGTGTATAAGAATTGCCTGGTTCCATTGGCGTGCGTGAAAATAGTTCTGTCATTGGAATATGCGTCTGTTCTGCATGCTTTTGGCGAAATGCTTTATGAGTTGTTCAAGAAAATTTTTGTTTGCAATATGCTGGTAGAGCTTATTTTGCGCATTGAACCTTACGGAATGGAGCTGAAATGGGGATAAGAAATTCTTTTTTTGAGTGGATGCAGCAAAAGAGAAATAAAAAAGTTCGCATAGTGGGCAGCAATTTCATGAAGCACCCAAGCGGTGACATAGATTTTGTCAAAATCAAAAAGAACGAGATAGTGCTCGGATTGAACGAGATGAGTTTATGTGGCGCAGATTCCCCATTGCCGGACAATTTTTTGAGAGGCATAAGATGTGAAAATGAAAGCTCGGTTGTTTTAGCCGAGTTTTTGAATATGTTCCAGCATCACTTGGCAATGCTCAGATTCAGCGCATTTTTGGCAAAGAGGGGAGACAAAAATCGCATTGCATTATATAACGAAAAATTCTCACCGGAATTTCTGAGAAGTTTCTTTGCAAAGATGTTCCCCGCTTGCAAAGTGCAAGTCCATTGCTTTGAGCCGCTGAAAATTAAAAATCCCTCTCCGATTATTTTAGGCAAAAGCGGAAAAATCCTGGGAAACACCTGTACAACCATAACAGCGGCCATGCGTGTAGATATAGATGGAATTCCATTAGAGCAAAGCCGTGAATTAAAAAGGAATTTCATAAAAGAAAAGTTTCCGTTCAAAATTAAAATGTGTTTCAGAACAAAAATTCAAAAAAACGAAGGTTTCCACTTGGGAACCAAAAACTTAGAAGACTTCAAATGGGAGAAATGGCTATGAAAAAAATCCTGAAAATTCAGATAATTCTGCAAATTCTGGTCCAGACAAGCTGCATGCAGTTAGAGTACGCAGAAATGCTTAAGGTTATGGAAGACCCTTCTTCCAGCTCTGTTACGGTGGCAGAGGGCCCAACATTGCAAATGGGCGAGCATGAGCTTGCTCACAGAGGCATTAGCTATTACGAGGCTATCCTCATAAGCAATAAAATGTCTCTAGAAGAAGGCTTGGATACTCTTTATCAATACGATGCTCCGGTGTTCACGGAAGATTCTCTTTTTTGGCTGCCCAATATTCGGGTGTTGGAAGAGCGTTCCGGCTACAGGTTGCCTACAAAAGATGAGTGGCTTGCAGCCGAAGTTGAAAAGCAGGATGCAAATGTGGGGGAGTGGCTTTATGGAGAGGCTCATTCTCAATACGCAGTTTTTGAGCTAGCGCCGAATTTCGTTAAGGCTGTTGGCTTGTACAGAGAGCGGTCGGGTTATCCGGTGTATGGGATGCGTGTGGTGAAAGTGTTTTTGTATATTAACAGAGATTAAGAAGGAGTGATAATGTGCAAGGTTTTTGATGTTGCCAAGTATATTCTGTCGGAGATAGGTGAGGTTTCCACTATGAAGCTTCAGAAGCTCTGCTATTATTCTTTGGTCGAAGGACTTGTTTCTCCGCAACAGGTTGCTATTTTCCCCAATAAATTTAGCGCGTGGGCTAATGGGCCTGTATGCCGTGATTTGTGGAATGTTCACCAAGGCTTATTTTATGTGGATAAAAAGATTATTCCAAAGTCATTGCTCTCCAGAAAAGAACTTCCGCTTATGTATAAAAAATATATTAATGCGGCATTGGAAAAGTATGGGAAAATGACAGGCACAGAGCTTAGCGAGTTGACCCACAAGGAAAAGCCGTGGATAGATGCGATTCAAGATGTGAACACATCAAAGAATTCTAACCGAGTGCTTTCCAATAAGGTTATTATTGAATTTTACAGGAAAAAACGACGTTATGTCTAAATTTAAATGGCGCATTGATAGCGAAAATTATTTGTCCAACAATTCCAAGCAAGCAGACAAGATGATGTTGAAACATTTTGTTGAGACTGTTTGTTGCAGTTTGGATGAGTATTGTGAAAAATACACGCTTGAAGATGCGAAAGCCGGTAAGATAAAGTATTGTCATTCGTGCTCTGGGCTTAGAAATAGAAATAGTTCTTCTGCGAAAAAATTGTACGGACATATGCAAGAGATAAACACAAGGCTCGGCAATAAGCCTGAACCTGCTCAAATCTGCGAAAATGACATTTATCAATTCAAAATAAAAGAATTTGAAGGCAAGAGCGGATACAGGTGCTTTGGATATTTTTTGCCAGGCGATGTTTTGTTTAACTTGATTTATCTAGACCCGGATCATGAGGTTTACAAGGAGTAGGAAACTTTTTTCTAAATTATAGCCATGGATTTTATAAAAGCGTTATTGCCTAAATTCATTCAATATTTTTTTGTTGGGTTGTTTTGTGCCATTGTGAATTGGTGCATGTTTTATATTTTCAACTATAAGCTTCATATTGCTTATCTGCCTGCGGCTATAGCAGCCTTTTTTATCAGTGCGACCGTGAATTTCTTTTTGTGCAAAATAGTGTTTAAGTCCAAGGAGGGCAGGAAAAAGATTACGGAATATGTTATGGTTGTTCTGGTTGGGGCAATAGGATTGTCCATAGACTTAGGCATAATGACCTTATGCATTGAATTTTTCAAGTTTCCGAATATGTTTGCCAAAATCACCGGCACAGGAGTTGCCTTTATTTTTAACTACATAAGCAAGCAATTTTATATATTTTCCCCTAAGTGAATAGAGACTTTGACATAACTGTTCCCGCAGGGCTCACATCTGAAGTTCCAACCTTCAATTGGCTGCATGGTTATGAAATAACAGAAGAATTATTAGCAAAATGTTCTGCTCTGTATTCAAAACATTATGGCTTATGGAGTGAACACGATCCGCAAAAACGAATTGGCAACATAAAGCTTTCAGTGAGTAGAATAAAAAAATGGGTTGAGTCAAAAAATGCAAAAATAGCATATTGTGAGAATAAAGATTGTGAACTTTTAGGATATGCTTTTTGCATTCAGGAGAATATAACTAATATTGGCTATATTTCTTGGGTTACACAATTAGTGGTTCATAAAGATTACAGAAATAAAGATATTGCCAAGCGTATGTTATTTTATATTTGGAATTTCGCAGATCATAAATGCTGGGGGTTGCTCACTGCGAATCCATATGCTGTACGGGCACTGGAAAAAGCAACTCGCAGGCGAGTATATCCGGCTAGAATTCAGAAAAATGCAGAAGAAGTATTCGCCTTTGGTAAAGAAAATGTGTCTTATTTGGAAGATGTTACTCCGCCAATTGTCAATAATGAAGCCTCTAAAATAAACACAAAATTCTTTGTAAATCATTCCGATGTTCCTGAAATGATGAGTAAATCATCAAAAGATGAGGCTTGGTTGCTAGGTTCTCTGGAAGAAGGCTGGGAATGGTTTGCATTTACTTTTTCAGACCAAAATACTATACCGCTTTCAGAAAAAGATATTGCGGAAATGCTGAAAATTTCTGATCAGATTACGCAAAGGGCGTACTCTAAAATGCAATTTGATTCTCATAAATGGGCAGGAAAAACCGATTATGAAATAGATTATATTTTTAAAAAAATTAAAGTAAATTCTACGGATAAAATATTAGATGTTGGCTGCGCTACCGGACGTCACACAGCAAGATTGACAGAACTTGGCTATAAGGCTTATGGAATTGATTATTCTCAGAAATTAATTGACATGGCAAAAAAGAAATACCCTGATATAAGTTTTAATGTTGCTGATTTTCGTAATGAAAAGGATACGAAGGATATAGGAAAATTTGATTTAATTTTATTGCTATATGATGTATTTGGCAGTTTTGTTAGCACAGAAGATGATGGCAAAATGATAAAACAGGTTTATTCTCATTTAAATTCAAATGGGTTTGCCGTAATATCCGTGATGAATTTACAATATATTCTAGCAAAAGGCGTTAAATCATTTTCTTTTAAGAATGAACCTGATAAAATCTATGAAATACCGTTGTCAGATGCTATGAGTAAAACTGGCGAAGTATTTAATGTTAATAATATTCTTTTAGATGCGGAAGAAAAAATTGTTTATCGTAGAGAGATATTTAGAGATGCTAAAAATCCATCTCAAATACCGGAAGAATTATTGGTTAGAGACAGGCGTTATTTGAAAGCAGAGATTGAGAATATGTTTAAAAGTCATTTTGAAATTGTAGAGAGTAAGTATGTTCGAGTTGGAGACTGGGAAAGCTGTGGAGAATCTGATGATTGCAAGGAAATTTTATTGATTATCAGGAAAAGCTTGCTGGAGCAGTAGGCTTGGGCAAGCAATTTTATATATTTTCTTATAAGTGAAAAAGACTGCGTTAATTATAGGTGCCGGTCCGGCAGGGCTTACTGCGGCTTTGGAATTCTTGCAAAAGGGCGAAATTCATCCTATTATTGTAGAACAGGAGAGCTTTGTTGGCGGAATAAGCCGCACGGCAGAATATAACGGCAACCGAATGGATATTGGCGGCCACAGGTTTTTCAGCAAAAACGACTGGGTTATGAACTGGTGGAAAAATATATGCAGTGATATGATGCTTCGCCCACGCCTTTCCCGCATTCTCTATTTGCGCAAGTTCTTTGACTATCCGGTTTCGCTAAATATGAACACAATAAAAGGGCTCGGACTTTGGCGCATGGCAAAAATTGGGTGCAGCTATCTAAAAGCCGGTCTTTTTCAAATTAAGCCGGAAAAAACATTACAGGACTTTATGCTGAATCGCTTTGGCAAAGAGCTGTATTTGACATTTTTCAAAGATTACACGGAAAAAGTTTGGGGCATTCCATGCGAGCAAATAAGCGCAGAGTGGGGTGCGCAGAGAATAAAGGGCCTGAGCATTGCAAAGGCACTCAAACACGCTCTTTTTAAAAATTCCAAAGAAACGAGCTTGATAGATGAATTCTTATATCCAAAGCTGGGTCCCGGAGCCTTGTGGCAAAATGCGGCTGATAAGGTTTTGGAGATGGGCGGGGAGATTTTGTTTGATAGCAAGGTTGTTAAAGTTGAGAGTGGAGAGTTGAAAGTTGAAAGTGGAAGAACTTTTAAGTTTGATTATGTTTTGAGCTCTATGCCTGTTCGGGATTTGGTTTGCGCAATGGATGGCGCTCCTCAGAATATTAAGGAAATTGCTGAGGGCTTGATGTACAGGGATTTTATTACGGTTGGTGTGCTTTTGGATAAATTGGAAGTTGGCAATATTAAGGATAACTGGATTTATGTTCAGGAGAGCGATGTTAAGGTAGGCCGTTTGCAGATTTTCAATAATTGGAGCGAGCATTTGGTTAAGGAGCCGGGCAAGGTTTGGATTGGCATGGAGTATTTTGCCAATGAAGGCGATGATTTGTGGGAGATGAGCGAGAGGGTTTTCAAAAAATTGGCCATAAGCGAGCTTGAACAAATAGGCATCGCAAAGAAGGAAAGTGTTTTGGATAGCGTTGTGCTTAAAGTTCCCAAGGCTTATCCGGCATATTTTGGCACTTACAATAAATTCGGTGAGCTAAGGGCTTGGCTTGATGGCATTGATAATTTATTCTTAATCGGGCGCAACGGAATGCACAAGTACAACAATATGGATCACTCAATGCTTAGCGCAATGGAAGCGGTGAAGGCCATTCACAGCGGCTCAGCGGATAAGTCTGTGGTTTGGAATGTGAACAGCGAAGAAGATTACCACGAGAGCAAGAGCTAATGCTATCCATTATTGTGCCATGCTTAAACGAAGAAGCCAGCATACCTTTGTTTTATGAAGAAATGCTTAAAATGCTTGCGCAGTTGAACGCGCAAGCAGAGTTTATATTTGTGGATGACGGTTCAAAAGACAACACATTGAGTGTTTTGCGCGAGATTGCCGAAAAAGATGAGTGCGTGCATTACATTTCTCTTTCTCGCAATTTTGGCAAAGAAGCTGCTATGCTTGCCGGTTTGCATAAAGCTTGCGGGCAATTTGCAGTGACTATGGATGCGGATATGCAAGACCCTCCGTCTCTTATTCCTCAAATGCTTGAAGCGGTTGCTTCGGGAGAATATGATTGCGCTGGTACTAGGCGAGTGAGCCGCAAGGGTGAGCCGTTTATCCGTTCATTTTTTGCGCGACGTTTTTATGCGGTTATGAAACTGTTCTCAGATATAGAAATTGTGGATGGCGCTCGGGATTTTCGCTTGATGAACAAAGCTTATTTAGATGCGTTGCTGACTTTGCAGGAGAGGAATAGGTTTTCAAAAGGAATTTTTCCGTGGCTTGGCTTTAAAACAAAGTGGTTTGAATACGAAAATGTTGAGCGAACAGCAGGCCACACAAAATGGTCTTTTTGGAACTTGCTCTGGTATTCTTTTGACGGTATTGTGGCATTTTCTTCAAAGCCTCTTGCCATAGCCTCTATTTTGGGAATTCTGCTATTCCTTGTTTCAATTTCGCTTATTATATTTATAGTTGTTCGCAAGATAATGTGGGGAGATCCTGTTGATGGCTGGGCATCGACTATCTGCATAATTCTTTTTTGCTCCGGAGTTCAGCTTTTTTCCGTTGGCGTATTGGGGCAATATATGGCAAAAACCTATACGGAAGTTAAGTGCCGCCCAAATTATTTGATAAGAGAACAGCAATGAAAAGAATCCTGCGTGAGCCTTTGCTTTATTTATTGCCGTTGCTTGCGCTCATTTATATAATCATTGCTCCTCGCATGGATATTTCCGATATAAAGTCAACAAGAGGCAGCTCAACAGAAAATATAAAGCTTCCATACTCGGCCGAAATGCCGCAAGGCGAAATTTTTTATATATCCTTTAATTTATTGAACAAAAACAATTCTGTAAAATTAAATATAATTCCAGATAACTGCATACAGGAAATTCTGATTAACGGAGAAAAATTCCCTTTAGATGGCATTGACGGGATTTGTGATTACCACAAGGGAGTTCATTTTGATTTTTCGAAATACGTTAAAAAAGGGATGAATCATTTTGAATTTCGCATGCAAAATCACACTGGGCCCGGAGGAATGCGGATTGGAATGCCTTATACTGGAGCTAGGTCGCTTTCTTTTGCGCACTATGTTTTTGCTTTGCTTTTGCTGCTTGCGATAGCTTTAATTTTAAGAAAATTTGAATTTAAATTCGTAGCCATTTCTATAATATTGCTCGGAATACTTGCTCGCTTAATAGTATATACATACACAGGCCCTGCGCAAAACTCTTACGACACTTATGGGCATTTAGACTACATTCAAATAATTGCCGAAGAAAAACGCTTGCCCAAAGGCAATGAATGCTGGCAATGCTATCAACCACCTTTGTATTATATTGCTTTTGCTGTTGTAAAAAATGCCGCAGACTGGTATGAGCCTAGCCTAACTAACAGAATTATGCAACAGTGCAACCTATTGCTTTCTTTTATGTGCGTTGCTTTTGGCGTAGCGTTAATCCTGAATTTGCTAGGCAACAATACAAGAGCGCATCTAATAGCTACTGTTTCGGTTCTTTGGCCGGGTTTTGCATTGGTAGCACCCCATATAAGCAATGACATTCTATTTTACACGACCTCTTTGTTCTGCATGCTATTTGCGCAAAGATATTGGCGAACGCATAAAAGCTCGGATATGCTGCTTGCTTCAATTGGGGCTGCCATTGCTTTGGCTGCAAAATCTAATGGTTTAGTTATTTTAGCCGCTTGGGCCATAATTTATATTGCATGCGCAATGCGTTCTCTGAAAATAGGTTCTCTGCGAGCGTTGCTCGCTTCCGTATTAATAGTAGCGCTGTCCATCGGGCTTTCACACCATAAAATGGTTGTGAATTTATTTGTCAATAAGAATTTAAACTTGGTTGATAATATCGGGGGCATGCCTGATTTCCTGAAAGTTGAGAATAAAGCGGGCAATTATTTATATTTTGACCTGAAAGATTATCTGCTTACACCCTACGCAGATCCTTACAATGACAAAGGCGGCAGGCATTATTTTTGGAATTATGCGCTGAAAACATCATTGTTTGGGGAATATAAGCAATGGGATTCGCCGGTTGGGCATATATTTGCAACGGCATTAAGCGTTCTTGCCCTGCTTATATTTATATTCGCTTTATGGGGAGTAATGCATGCAAGATTCAAAGATTTTCCTCCAATGATTTTTGCGATATTTTTATTTGCAGCGCTTATTTATTTCAGGATTAGCTATCCCTATACTTCTTCCGGCTGTTTCCGTTATATTTATCCGGCGGTATTTCCTCTTGTGTATTTTTCCGTGTGCGGAGTGCAAATTTTGGAAAAACCCCGTATGAGAAGATTTTCTTATGCGGCTATTGTTGCATTCTTCTGCCTGTCGTTTTTATTCATTCTCGGTATGTGGTTTTAGAAACCCATGCCCACGATAAACATAAAGGATAAGCCTGCGAAAGACAGCATAGCAACGTAGGAGAGTGCTTTTAAGCGAGAGTTTTGCAAGATTTGCGCGCCTCGCATGGCAAAGTAAACCAGCGGGAACAATGCCGGCATAATGTAGCGAAAATCGTTTGAGCAGGAATACGGATAGCTAATGCGCAGATAAGCCAGCGCAGCAAGCAAGAATACAGCGAAAAGCAATGCCGGGAATTCTTTTAACTGCGCGTGTATCATGCCCCAAAGAGTCAGCATAAAAATGAACAATAGCAGAAAGCTAAGCATTATAGCCAAGATATGCCCAGCAGGAGAACTCCACAATTTAAATTCTCCGAACAGAGATGTTTTTAAAGCGAAATTCCAAAAGTATTGGCGGCCACCTTTATCTGACCAGGTTGAAGCATAAGGCTCAAGCAAATAGTCTTTCAAATCAAAGTATAAGTAATTTCCGGTTTTATTGACGACCTGCATGCCGCTGTGCAAATTTCTAATATTCCCAACCAAGCTTGCTTTGTTTCCATCGTAGATATCAATAACTGTTCTGTAATTAGAAAAGCCTAGAGACAATATAATTATAGATGCTGAAATCAACAAGGTTCGCAAAGAATGCATTCTGAAAAAACGCAATGAGCCGGAAATGCAAATGATAATCCAGATTGCTAAAATTACAAAGCCTGTGGATTTAGCCGTTAGGGCAATAGCCGCTCCAATAGAAGCTAAAATAATGTCGGAACTCTTGTGCATTTGCCAGTATTTCTGCGCAAAAAACATGCAGAATAAGGCTCCAAAATAAAATAAGCTATCGTTGCCTATTCGTGGGGCGGCCAATGCAAAACCAGGCCAAAGCACGGAAACAAGGGATGTTAGGTACGCAGGCCAGCAGTTCCCAAACAGGCGAATGATTAACGCTACCCCAAAGATAATGCTGCCAAAAGACAACAGAAGGCTGAATTGCTGCAGAATTCTATTGGCAATGCTGGGATCATAAAGATCGGAAAGTTTTTTTATAGCCGCAGATGATATGTAATATAAAGGCGGATGGTAAGTGCTCCAGCCTTCATTGATTTCGGGCATGCGGTTTTCTTCGGAGATTATCTTTATATACTCCAAATGGCCGCCTGTGTCGTAAGAGTATTGGGTAGGGCCCACATAAGCGTATAAAACCAATCGAACTGCAATTCCGAGCAGTATTATAGAAGCTGCTATAAACCTGAATTTGATCTTTCTTAAAATCAATGCTGTGGAAAGAAGGAAAAGCAACGCAAAAACATAGTGCATTATTGAGAGCGACCGGAATCCGTTGTAAGGCGTTTCAACTCGCAATCCTGCGGGACCGCCGTGATTCAGTATGCGGAATTCAAAATGATTCAAGCCTTTTTGGGCATATTGAGAAAAATCAAAGTAAGCCCCCTTGTGATAGTCGCAAATCCCGTCAATGCCATTCAGCGGGAATTTCTTTCCGTTAATCAAAATTTCTTCTATGCAGTTATCAGGAATTATATTGAATTTCACAGATTGGTTTTTAGTAAGCAGATTAAACGATATGAAAAATACTTCGTTTGCTTCCGTGCTGATTGAGTAGGGTAGCTTTATATTTTCTGTTTTATTGTTCCTAGTTGCCTTTACATCAGAAAATTCTATTTTAGATGGCAAAATAATTAAATATGCTATTGCAAGCAGGGGCAGCAGATATAATAGAGGGTTGCGAATGAGCTTTTTCATATTTAAATTGCCCTTCCAAAGATAAATACAATCGATAAGCCGGCAAAAGACAATAATGCCATGTAAGCAAGCCTTCTAATGCGGGAATTTAATAAAATCTGCGCACCTCGCAATGAAAAATACGCAAGAGGAAAAATCATGGGAGCAATATAGCGAAACTCATTATTGCATGCATTGGGGTACGATATTCTAAAGCAAATAAGGGCAGCTAGCAAAAATAATAAAAAGAGCAATGCCGGTAACTCTTTGATTTTTACATGTATCACGCCCCACAGCGCAAGCACAAAAATAAGCAACACGCAAACGTTTAATCCGGTTGCTATAATGCGGCCCACCGGCAAAGTCTCAAATTTGGTTTCTCCGTGCAGGTACAAAGACGATTTTAAGAGATAGTTCCAAAAATACTGCCGCCCGCCTTTATCTGTCCATGCGCTTGTGTAAGGTACCAGCAAGTAATCTTCTATGTCAAAGTATATGTAGTTCCCAACTTTATTTTCCACTCTCAGGCCACTATGCACATTGGAGGTTTCCAGTAAAGCAACTCCTCTCCCTTCAAAAAGCTTGATTATGGTTCTATGGTTTGAAAAACCGGCAAACAACGCAATTATGAGTATTGATGCAAATAATGTTCTCAAAGAACTGATTTTTAGCGAACGTATAACGCTGAGTGCGTAAACAATAATCCAAACAGCCAAAACAACATAACCGGTAGTTTTTGCGGCTAAGGCAATAGAGGCTCCAATAGAGGCTAGGAGCACGTCTGAATTTCTATGCAAAAGCCAGTATCTTTGCGCAAAAAACATGCAGAACAAAGCTCCGAAATAGAAAAATATGTCATTGTTGATTCTAGGCCCGGCAATAACAAGGCCAGGCCAAAGCACGGAAATTAAAGCTGCCAAGTACGCTAATCGGTTGTTTCCAAATAAATTAATGATTAAAGCCACTCCCAAAATAATGCTAGCGAAAGAAAATAAAAGGTGCACTTGCTGAAAGAATCTGGAAGTTAAAGCTGAATTATAAAGATCAGTAACATTTTTTATTGTTGCAAACATGATGTAATACAAGGGCGGTTGGTGGCACTCCCAGCACTCATTTATTTCCGGTAAGCGTTTTTCATTCGCAACAATTTGTATGTGCTCCAGGTGCTCTATCACATCGAAAGGGCTTTGCATTGGCCCCATATACACGTATACAGCCAGACGTACGGAAATGCCAAGCAGTATTATAGTGCTCACTATAAATTTGAATTTAAGCTTTCTTAAAATCAAGAAAATATAAAACAGCAGGAACAATGTAAAAACATAGTGCAGTATGGAGAGTGATTTAAATCCGTTATAAGGCATTTCTAATCGCAATCCTCCCGGAAAGCCTTTATTTATTATGCGGAATTCAAAATCATTCAAGCCTTTTTGAGTGTATTTGGAAAAGTCAATATATGCCCCTCTTGAGTAATCGCAAAGCCCATTAATGCCGTCTAGCGGGAATTTTTCTCCGTTAATCAGGATTTCTTCTATGCAATCATCGGGAATCACGTTGAACTGCGCAGATTTATTATTTTTAACGTATAATTTAAAAGAAATGAAAAATACTTCATTTGCTTCCATTTTAACGGAATAAGGCAATTTTATATTTTCTGTTCTATTATTCCTCGTTATCTTAGTATCTGAAATTTCCATTTGGCCTGGAATCACAATGAAATACATTATGGCGAGCAATGGCAGCAAATAAAGCAAAGGCTCACGCAGATTTTTTTTCATAGCGTTTATAATATACAAAATAGCATTTTAAAAAAGCCTTTTCTCGGTTCTGTTTTCAGGGCAAATGCATCTAAAATAGCATCATTGAATGTGACGAATATCACACAAAAACGACATTTTTGACGAAAATCAATTTTTTTATGCATTTTTTCAAAAAAAAATCTTTTAAAATGCGTCTAAGTATATGGAAAGGTAACTATGGGAGATTTTTATGTCCAAAAAGAAAGAGAAAGATCAGAGTCCGGCGCAGTTGTTTGACAACTCGTTCAAGTTCATAATGACCGAGGCTAGCACGCCTGCTGTGGTGCATTTGATCAACGGGCTTTACAAAAAGAGCTATCCGCCGGATACTGTGGTGAAGATTGAGCCTAATGAATCCATAAAAAAGCACCCTAAATCGGGTAATCTTGGTAAAATAGTCTCTGATATAGTGGTAACCCTGTTTTGCCAAGACCGCAATGACACTTATCTTATTGAAGCGCAGATAGATGACGATATGGAGATGTCGCTCAGGATTTTCAATTACAGCGTTCAGATAGCTTTGAAGCGCAAGAAGTTGGCGGCGGAATTGGCTGGTTATGTGAATGAGATAGCCGAAGTTTTGCATAAGAGCCGTGAAAATTGCTATATTACAGATGTAGATGTTGTAATGCTCAAAGATTGCTTGTCTAACATGCATTCAGTGCTTTACGGTGGATATGAGGAACTTACGGAGGTTGATATGACATTAAAACAGATGCATGAGTCTAGCTCGCTTAGGACTATTGAGAAGGCTGAGGCGAAAGCCGAAATTAAAGGTGAGAAGCGTGGTATAAGCCTAGGTATAAATCAAGGCGTAACTCAAGTTGCCAAGGCAATGAAAGCGAGTGGCGAGGCTATCAGCAAAATTATGAGCTATACCGGTCTTTCACGGCGTGAGATAGCGGCGTTGTAATTCTGATTCAAACAGTGAGTTAGCGATGAAGTGTGAACTTTGGAATAGGGGATTAGGGGGATTAAATTTAGTAAATTACCCTTCCATGAAAAAATTTTATTCCCTGAGTCTAGGATGCGCAAAAAACCAAGTGGATAGCGAGCGAGCAACAGCAGAACTGCTGTTTGCTAATCTTAAAGCAACTGTAAACCTAAAAGAAAGCGATGTGATACTCATAAACACCTGCGGCTTTATAGAATCTGCACAAGAAGAATCCATAGAAGCAATACTCTTGCATTTAAAGGACAAAAAAGCAACTCAAAAAGCCATAGTTTACGGATGCCTTAGCCAAAGATACTCAAAAGAACTCGCAAAAGAAATCCCCGAAGTGGATATGTGGCTGGGCAATTACCATGCCGGAATGCTATTGGAAGCACTGGGATTTGAGTCACAAGCCAAATTGTGCAAAGCCAGCCCACCCAAGAGAATAAGGAATTCCGAGCACCCACACCACGCATACCTGAAAATAGCCGAGGGTTGCAATCGAGCATGCTCATTTTGCGTAATACCCTCAATACGGGGAAAACAGGTTTCGCAAAGCGTTGAAAACCTGGTAAGTGAGGCAAAGCAGTTAGAAGAAAACGGGGTCAAGGAACTCTCCTTAATAGCGCAGGATCTTAGCTCCTACGGAACGGATCTATACAAAGCGGCGAGCTTGGAACGGCTTTTGGAAGCCTTGCTGAAAAACACAAAAATACCCTGGCTGCGCTTAATGTACCTCTACCCGGAACACATAACAGGTGGCTTGCTGAACTTGATGGCAAAGGAACCGAGAATATGCAAATACGCAGATATGCCCATTCAGCACGCAAGCGACAAAATGCTAAAACTTATGCGAAGAAAATATACCGTAAAAGATCTGAAAGCCCTGCTTTACAAAATGCGGGAAAAAGTGCCCGGCATATCGCTGAGAACAACGGTGCTTTTGGGTTTCCCCGGCGAAGAGCACAGCGACTTTGAAGAGCTTATGAACTTGGCAGAAGAGATTCGCTTTGAGCTTTTGGGAGGCTTTATATGGTCACCCGAAAAAGGAACTTCTGCCATGAGATTAAAGGAAAAGCGAGTGCCGGAAAAAACGGCGAGAATAAGGCTGGACACACTGATAGAGAGGCAAGACGAGATTTCCGCAGAAAAAAACAACGAATTAATAGGCCAAACCTTTGATGTAATTCTAGACAGCCCCACAGAAGCCCGTACACAAGGCAATGCACTGGAAACAGACAACATAGTGAAAATTTCAAAAGGCAAAGGCAAAACCGGAGAGATAAGAAAAGTAAAAATAACAAAAACAGAAGCGCACGAACTGGATGGCATTTTTGTAGATTAAAGAAATGAAAATAAGGACTCCTGTAAATCCTTTAATCCTGTTAATCGGGGTTCTGACGTTTTCCTGCACCACAACTTCAATGCTTAGGGACAATGCGAATACGCTTTATGAGGAGTATAAAAGCTCTGTGAAATATCACGATGAATCTGAAAGGAACTATCTGATTCTGCTTGAAAATCTGGAGAGATACCCAAAGGACCCGTATCTTTTAACGAGAAAACAAATACTTCGCAAGGAAATAGAGCAAAACCGGTTGCTTATGCTGCAAGCTCGCAGCGAATTTGAAAAAGCGTTGCTGGAATGGGACCTGGCTGTGCAAAAGATGGAAACCGGACTGCCGCAAGACTCCATAGATATAAGACAGATATTCGGATTACCATCCCCTAAGGATACTATGTTACAACATTATAGGTGAACCGTTAAATCAAAGATAAGCTTGCCGGCCAAGCCAATACTGGCAACCTGAATTACCCTTCTAACCCAAATCTGATCGTATTTTTGCTGAAATTTGCTGCCGAAATATCCGCCTAAAATAGCACCCAAAGCCATGCAAGCCGCAAGTTCCCAAATCACTTTGCCCGCTATGAAAAAAGCAATGGAACTGAAAAACAAAAACCAGAAGCTCAAAAAATTTTTAATTCCGTTAATCTGTTTTATATCTAAACCGCTGTATTTGCGCAAAGCGAAAATCTGTATAAAACCCATGCCAACCTGCAAAAAACCGCCGTAAAAACCAACAAAACTAAAGCCTAAAAAAGCTTTTACCCCAAGCTTTGCCGGTGGTGCCTCAGGCGGTTTTCCCAAAGGGTCTATGCCCATGGAGCTCATAATGGCAACCGCAACCATTACAAAAGCGAGAAGCACCTGAAAATGCAAATCGTTTATAATAATAGCGAGCGTGGTTCCAAAAACCGCCCCAAAGAGAACCGCCGGCAAAAGGGCTTTTGCAATGTCCATTCTTATGAAACCATAGCGTTTCATGTTAAAAACCGTGCTTAAAAGCCCAATGGTCATTCCGAGTCTATTTGTGCCGTTAGCAATGGTAGGCGGCAAACCGAGCAAAATCATAATGGGCAAGCTAAGAGCACTAGCTCCGCCGGCCAAACTGTTTATAAAAGTGACGGCAATACCAAGAATAAAGAAAATAACTGCGTAATAAAGAGAGAAGTCCAATGGATGATGCAGGAGTTGAACCTGCGACCCGCTGATTAAGAGTCAGCTGCTCTACCAACTGAGCTAATCATCCTTGCGGACAAATATAGTAAAATCGTTCACTTCCCTAAACTCTTTGTAAACAGAGGCAAAGCGCACATAAGCTACCGGATCTAATTTGGCAAGCTCATTCATAACCAAATCGCCTATGGTAGTGTAAGAAACCTCTATTTGATTCAAATGAGAAAGCTCATTTTCAATCATAGATACCATTTCATGTATTTTTTCGCTGCTAACAGGGCGTTTAACACAAGCCATTTTTATGCCGGATTCCAGTTTTTCGCGCTGAAACGGCTCACGCCTGCCGTCTCGCTTGGCTACAGTCAGTGAAACTCTCTCCACGTACTCATAAGTTGTAAAACGCTTAGAACACTCTAAGCACTCCCTGCGCCGTCGCACGGAATCTCCATTAGCACGAGTGTCAATTACCTTGTCGTTATCCGCTTTGCATCGTGGACAATTCATAGTTAGAATGTAGTAAAATTCCGGTTCTTGTCATGCTATCGCTCGCATCGTTATAGGATATTAAAATGGAATTCCACTCTTTCATGGTCATCTTTATCTTTTTTTCAAGAACATTTTGCCTGTAGGCCGCCGCACGCCCCAATACCTCAGCGACGGTTGCCAGCAAATCCAAATATTCGGGCAACAGTTTTAAAAAAGGCAAATCACCTTCGGGGCAACCATGTTCACCTTCGGGGCAACCACGGTGAATTGCCCCTACGGTGTTTGCCAAATATTCTTTTTGTTCGTTGCATTTTTCTTTTAAATTATCCATCATTCGGGTTATGCGAATCCAATCAACCTGCGGCGTAAACAGGCTTATGGGCCAGATTTTTGTTATGGAGAACTTGAACATGGAATCGTGCGCAGCGCGCTGGAGCTTTACCAACTCCCGCAAATTAGCGAGCATTGTTTCTTTTAATGAACTCATATTTACAATGTAGAAAGATGCTTCACAATTCTGGGAACAGGCAAAAAACTGAACACGCTGTAAATTTTCAAGTATATTTTTTCACAAAGATTTACGCAAGGAATTATTAATTTTGGCAGGCCCGCCGTGCTGAAAGGCATGGAAAACTTGGCTCCACCGGCTTTGTTCCACAGAATAAACCTGCTGCTGTAATTTTCAAAACCCAGTTCTTTGCATAAAGAAAAAAGTGCTTTGGAGCCATACCACGCAGGCGCAACAAAACCCTGAGCTTCACCGGCATTTAATTTTTGCCAAGCTTGCAAAGCCTCGTGTAGCAGTATCTTTGAATCTTCCTTTGAAAGCCCCGCAAACTCCGCCTCGTAATTAGTCAAACGCAGGGCCATGCGCCCAAACAGGCTTCTTCTCATATTTGTGTCTGCCTTGTGCTTAAAACCATGCAAATGCAGGCAATATCCCTCTTTTTTCCATTCCAAAAGCTGCATTGTGAATTTGCCCAGAGCCTCTACCCCAAGCTCCCCCGCAAAAGGTATTACCATCAAATTCCACTTAATATCGCCGAATTTCCGCAATTCCGCAGCTATCTGCTCAAAATTGCACATCCCTACATCGTGAAATTCATAGACCGGAGAGCAGTGCATCTATCTCGTCTTGGCTCAAAATACCATCTGTTTTTGCCTCTTCATGATGGGGTGGAGGTGAAGCCTGCTGAACCGGAACTGCTGCCGTAGGCATTGCTGAAAAAGCAGGTGGCGCTGTAGATATGGGAGCCGAG
>WQSZ01000002.1 GCA_009787645.1 Candidatus Fibrimonadales bacterium
ACTTACGGCAAAGATATGATGCACGGAGCTGCGGCGATTGTAGGGGCAACTGTGTTTCCGCACAATATAGGCATGGGCGCAACCAGAGATTCTGCCCTTGTTCGCAGAGCTTGCGAAGTGACAGCGAAGGAAAGCTGGGCTGGCAATGTGGATTTGATTTTCGGGCCTGCGATTTCTGTTCCGCAAGACGAGCGCTGGGGCAGGGTTTATGAGGGCTTTGGAGAAACTGCGGAACTTGCAGTGATGATGGGTGCAGCGTGCGTGCGTGGATATCAGGGTGATAAATACGATGCGCCTTGGCGTGTTATTGCAACCGCAAAGCATTATTTGGCAGATGGCTCAACAACTAATGGAGTGGACAGGGGCAATAATGCCACAATCACGGATACAGAATTGAGAGAAATTCATTTTCCCGGATACGAAGCTGTTGTAGAACAGGGCGTTCTGAGTATTATGGCATCTTTTAATCAAATTAAGGGCGTTCATCAGCATGTTGATTCCTTGCGTTTAACTGTGTGGCTAAAAGACTCACTCGGCTTTGACGGCTATATAATCAGTGATTGGCTTGGAATTGGCAATTCTCTTACTCCCGGCGCAACGGATGCTGACGGTTATACCGGAGGCAGCACGACAACTGCTCAAAGCGCAATTAGAAATGCTATAAATGCGGGAATAGACTTGGCTATGGAACCGGATGCGCACACAACATTTATAAGTGGGCTTAGAACTCTGGTAAATAATAATTCCGTATCAATGGATCGCGTAAACGATGCCGTGCGCCGTATTTTAAGGGCTAAGTTCAGGGCCGGCAGAATGGATAATCCTGCTGGCATTAGAACCGAAGTTATAAACAATTACGGAAACATTGGCAATTCAGACAACAGAGCTATTGCTAGGGAAGCGGTTCGCAAAAGCTTGGTATTGTTGACAAATGACGGAGCTTTGCCGATTTCAAAAGATAAGAAAGTTTTTGTTACAGGCAGCCATGCAAACAACCACGGCTATCAATGCGGAGGCTGGACATCCGTTGGCAGCACTATGACGGGATGGCAAGGCGGAGGCGGTACCATGAGCGGAGCGACTTCCATTCAGCAAGGCGTAGATGCTGTTGCGCCGGGCGCAAGGGTTACAACCGCTGGGGCGGCAGATGTAATTATTTATGCAACGGGAGAAACTCCTTACGCTGAGTGGGAAGGGGATAGAATTTTGACTCAACTGAATTTCTCCGATAATTTATCAAGCACATCGCTTGCCACATTGAGAAGCCAGAATCCCGGCAAACCAATAATTGTGGTATTTATAAGCGGTCGTGCGATGGTGGTGGAAACCCTGATTTCAAACAGCAATGCTTTTGTCGCTGCGTGGCTCCCCGGCACTGAAGGCGCAGGCATTGCGGATGTCCTTTTTGGGGATAATAACTTTACCGGCAAGCTACCATTCACCTGGCCCAGAAACACAAGCGTGATTCCCATAAATAGCACGGCAGAAAGCCCGAACTGGTTCCCCTATGGCTTTGGACTCAGCTATCTGTGATATGGCTCAGGACTTCTACCTGGGCAACATTGGAAGTGCTAACTCTAAGTATTTCAGTGTTTTAGATGAATTGAGCAAAAATGAGTGGTTTTTAAAAAACGCCCAAAACGTGCTAAAAATGCAGGAAAACGAGGATTGGGTGGGTTTAGGGGACTTTTTCTCCGAATTTTTGCAAAAAAATAAAAAAATCTAAAAAAACCTGTAAAATGACATTTTATTTTACTATATTTGTATCAAGAATTTTTGGAGATTTCTATGGAATGGAATAAAGCATTCGACAGAAGATTGGATTTTATAGCCAAATACCGCAGTCTGGACAAAAGAGTGCCACTTGAAAAAAAGAAGGCGCTGCATTACTTGAATCAGCAAAAAGGCTGCTTTCATGCGTTTCAATATACAAATAAAATCCTGGAGCTTTTTATTTTTCTAGATGAGGAAAACAGCATAGAAACATCTCTCTCCTACTTGTCCTCAGACTTGAAAAACCTTGGCGACGTGCTTTTGCGCACCGCAAACCCCACAAACCCGTTCTTTTTGGCTATAAGAGAAGAAGTTCCAACCTGGCACATAGCGTCTGTAATAGACACAGATCCCGATGATATGGACGATATGGAAGACGATTGCCAGCAAAAACTGGAAATCACCGTTATGCGCACGGACGGCGGCAAAGACATCACAGATTACGAAATGCGCAGAACCCTGAAAGACCTGAGAAAAAGACTGAAATCCTGGAGAGAAGAACTGCACATAATAGCAGATATAAGCGCAGAATTCGATGACATGGACGATAACGAATCTGAAGACGCTATTTTAAAGCTATCTTTGGAAAACGCTCCGCTTCGCATAAAAAGCAAAAGAGGGGAGTTGTTCGTGGGTTTTGTGCCGATAATGGAAATTTACAACTATCATCTGGAACTTGGGCGCCGGCACAAGGCAAAACATAATATGATGATAGTCAGCTCAAACATTCGCACATATTTAGGCAGCCAAACATATACCAACGCAAGTCTTTTAGATGCATTTGTGGGCATGAGAAAAAATGGGACAATAGAGGAATTCCCGTTTTTGCACAACGGCATGACCTTGACCGGCGATAATTTGCGTCCGGAACAGATAGACGGCAAATGGTTCCTCTCCATTGACCACCCGAAAATAATAAACGGAGCGCAGAGCCTTTTCACCTACGAGCAATATGCCAGCAGAGAAGACGAACCGGTAAACCCGCTTGTTTTGGTAAAAGTTGTTATACCATATCCTTCTGAAAATGAAGAGCATGAGTCCGGTAATTTTGTAAGGCTTGTCACTATGGCAAACAACCGCCAAAATCCGGTATTCAGCTATCATTTGCGTGCCGCAGACGATTTGCAGTTCTTTATCTGGCAAAAAATGCAGGCAGAAGGCTTCTATTACATATACAAAGAAGGCGTTCGTCCCAAAACACGCACTCGCAAACTTGAAGTTCGCATGCGCCCGGAACTCTCCAAAACCATGCTTCTATTAGATGCAAAAATAACGGAAAGCCGTGCAAGCGACCAGGTTTTTGATCAGGAAAGCTTCTATCAACGTTGCTTTGGCGCATTTTACAGGCAAACCACCGAGCACGAAAGCCCGTTTGTCCGTCTTTGCATAATTTACACAAAGGCATGGCAGCTTTTGGGCAGGCTTCCGCTGAAAATAAAGGCGGTAACTCCGGGGCAGGGCACTCGCATAGAACCCAACAAGGATAACCCCTTGACTTCTATTTCCTGGCACGGCAAACTGGAAGATAAATTCGCATTCCGTTCCGCAATTCGCGACGTGGCAATAGCATTGGCTCTTCGCTACTGGTTGCATTACGGCAGGCCATTCAGAGATTTCCAAACCTTGCAAGACAACGAAAATGAGTTCAATAGCTCCATTGTCCGGTTTATAAAAAGAATATTGGACGGCGCACTTTCCAAAGTTATAGTTACGGAGTACAAAGATAATTCCAAGTTCTTCGATGTTTTGAGAGTTATAGATAACGAAACCGGAGAAACTGTTGAAAGGCGTATTTGGAAAGGCTTCACGAACACCGATGTTTATAATAATATCTTGAACATTATGAGCACCAGCGATCCTACTTGGGAAAAGTGCAAGGGCGGGCTGGACGATATTTGGGATTAGCATGGCTTGGACTGTTATTGTAATACTTTTGCCCCTTGTTGTTATTGTAGGTGGTATATTGTATTTTAATATTTATTTTCGCAAGCAGGTAAAAAAGGACATTGAGCCTGTGCCTATTATAGACCAAGCTTATATTGAAGCGGAAAGAACAAGGCCAGATGATGAGGATTTGGGTGGTTCCGGCAAGTTGGAGGCGAGAAAGCAATGAGTGATATGATCGGAATGGCAAAAAAAGCCGAAGAGTATTTGGAATCTGCCGGTAAATTGACGGAAGATAGTTTGAGAAATTATATTCCTGCTGAAAACGAAATTCCGGAAAAATTGCACAGCGCAATGCGTTATGCACTTTTAATAGGAGGCAAAAGGCTTCGCCCTGCGTTGGCTTTGGCTGCTTATGAGTTTTTTGGAGGAACACCGTCTGAGTCTATTCGCTTGGCGATGTGTTCTTTGGAAATGCTGCATACATTTTCTCTGATCCACGATGATTTGCCGTGCATGGACGATGATGATTTCCGGCGAGGAAAACCATCTACACACAAGGTTTATGGAGATGCGACCGCTGTTTTGGCCGGAGATGCTCTTTGCATTTTTGCCTTTGAATTGATAGCTCGCACGGGAAATGCGGCGGTTGTTGAGGAGCTTGCGCATTCGCTCGGTACAAAAGGTATGATTGGCGGGCAAATTATAGATATTGAATCTGAGGGAAAACACGTTGACTTGGCAACGGTGGATTATATTCATTATCATAAAACGGCAGCTTTGATAGAGGCTTCGCTGGTGATAGGCGCTTTGCTTGCAAATGCCAAAAAAGAAGATTTAACGTTGATAAGGGAATTCGGCAAGGGAATCGGGCTTGTTTTTCAAATTGTCGATGATATTTTAGATATAGAAAGTTCCACGGAAACTCTGGGCAAAAAAGTCGGCTCAGATATTAAAAAGGGAAAAGCTACTTATCCGGCTGTTTTAGGTTTGGATGTTTCAAAGCAAAAAGCTATGGAGCTTTACAACGAGTCCCTTTCGCATTTGGAAAAACTTCAAGGCAAAAGCACCGATACTCTGCGCAACATAGCTGCGTTGATCATTGAACGCACGCACTGATCCATTTTCCCAGCACCTTCAACTCTTCCAAGCATACTGAATGCTGCATGTGGTATGTGTGCCTTTCTACGGGATTTCCGTTTGACTTTAGGAATTCAAATGCTTTTTGGCTAAGGACTGCCGGCAAAACACTGTCAAGAGTTCCGTGCCCAAAGAATACGGGTATTTTTGAATTTACCGCATCTAAGGGCATTGTTTTTGACGTTGGAAAAAATGCGGAGAGGCTTGCGGCTCCAGCCAGTTTTTTCTCGTAGCGTGTTGCCGTGTGCAGGGCCATGACTCCGCCTTGGCTAAAACCTATAAGCAGAATTCGCTCGGATTTTATGCCTTTTTCAATTTCTGCGTCTATAAGCTCAGTTACAAGTTTAGAACTATTTTCAATGCCTTCAATGTCGGGCTCTTGCTCTAAATCCATGTGTATAATATCAAACCAGGCCGGCATTTCATAACCATTATTTATAGTGACAGGCATTACCGGCGCATGGGGGAATATAAATCTTATAGCCGCTCCTTGCGGCAGCCCAAGTTCGGGAACAATATCTGCAAAGTCATAACCATTTGCGCCAAGCCCGTGCATCCAAATTACTGCGGCGTTTGGATTTTTTGCCGTTTCTTTTACAATACAGTCCAACATTTCTATATTACCTCTATGACGAATTTAGTAAAAATTATCGCTTTTGATTTGGAAACCACCGGCTTGGATGTGAACAAAGACGAGATAATCGAAATAGGAGCAGTTCTTTTTGATGTCAAGGAAGTACGTGGCCGCTTGGAACCGAACAAGCTAGGCGAATTCCAGTCTTTTATAAAACCGCAAAAATCCATTCCTCCCGGAGCCACAAAAACAAATAACATAACAAATGAAATGGTTGAGGGAGCGCCTTCCTGTGCTGAGGTTCTGCAAAAATTCAAAACCTTTTGCGACAATTCAAATTGCCTTGTCGGGCACAATGCGGAATCTTTTGACAAAAGATTATTGAACGTGGCTTATGGAAAACATTCGCTTCCCTTCCCAACGCAACCCGTTTTAGATACCGTAAAAATGGCCCGTAACATGGTGCAGCTTCCGAATCATCGGCTGGAAACAGTGACTAAAGCATTTGCGACACGTAAAGAAATCACCTTGAAAATAGTTGACGATGCAATGCACCGTGCAATTTACGATAGCGAAATGGTTATGCATATTTTAATCGCCATGTTGCGGGGCAGGCTCTCCGCAGAAGAATGGGGAGCACAGGAATTTATCCAAGCTTTAAAAAGAAAAGATATTCAGCAGGATGTTAGCCCTATAAAACCGGTAAGGCCAAAATCCACAGGTTTTTTTTAGATATCAAAATTCAACCATTTAAACATGGGCTTTAAGACCGCATATTTTACACGATTTTCCTTGTACAGCAAATAGGCATCGTAGCTTCTGTTTTCCAGATGATATTTGTTTATATTCAAGCCAACCCAGTCTGCAATGGATATCAGTTCGGTTATTTTGACTATGAGTTTTTGCAGTTTGTCATTGTTGTCCACAAGCTGGTTTTGCATTTCTTGAACTCTTGAGATCAGCTTAACCAAACGCTCCACAAATAACCTGTCTAAAACTATGGATTTTAATGGAACATTTAATGCGATAAATTCATCTTTCATTTCTCTTATTTTCTCATAAGCGGTATTGGAGTCATTGTAAAGAGCCTCTATCGCCATTTGCCTGATTTTTATTGTCAGGTTGAGAATCATGCTTTGCCTTAGCGGTGCGGCAAGTGAATCCGATTTGTCTGCTAGGCAGTCCAGGCTTATTCCGAATTTTTCGGAGAATTCCAGCAAACCTTTGCTAACTGCGGAGAGCTTTATCATGGAATGCATTTCGTTGATCTCCGCAAGAATATCTTGCGGAAGCTCGTGCATGCGAAACACAAAGGCATTTGGGTATAGCTTTTTGAAATCCGTTTGATCCAGCATATCTTTTTCCGAAAAAATAGGTATGCGCTTGGAACAGTGTGACGGTTGCAGAATAATTCTCACTCTGCCTATGGAATCCGTAGCAACCAAAACGCTTGCGCTCTTCTCTTCATAAGTATCCGGGCTTGTATAGGTAGCTTGCAAAATCAACTGGTTGTCTTTGCTTTTTACGGAACTCGCTTTTATGTTTGAAGAAGATTGATGTGGCAATTTCAAATGCAGTTTTGCGGCTTCTGCGGCTATTAAAATATAGTGCATTGGTATTTTCGGGCGTACCCATTCGGTCCATATTTCAGTTCCGGTTTTATCGTGCTCGTTGGATCTTATAGTGCTCAAAATGGTTAACACTTCGCTTTCCAAAGTGTCTCCATCCGGCAGAAATTTCTTTAAAAGTTCTATTGCCCGCAGGCAATAACGCATGTTTTGCACCGGTTCCAGTCCTTCAATATCGTTGAAAAACCAGCCGCAACTGGTATATGAGAACAAACAGAATTTTTGCGCTTCCATTAGCGAGAACAAGTTTACTTTATCTTCTTTTTCCGCATACGAGCGAAGTATTCCTGCGGCAAAGTCATCCTTGCGTTCGGGGTTTTCCGGCTCAAGCAAAACATCTATGTATTGATCACGTGCATCCCAGCAATTAACATCGCTTATAATTGGGAATTCTCTTTCAAAAACTTCATCTGCGGTTTGCTTTACCCTGTTGAAAGCCTGCCTTAGAGGCCCTCTCCATTTTTGGTTCCAATTTGGACCGCCGCCGGTTGAGCAACCGCAATCCCTTATCCATCTGCCGACTCCGTGAGCACAACTCCAGGAAGAGCCTTCACCGTAAGCATTTTTAATTTGAACTTCATATTCAGGCGGATTCTTTTCCAGATACCAGCCGTAGTTCACAGGTACAACATTGTTTTGCGGGCAAAACTTTTCAAATAGCCATGCAGCGCACATATCGCCGAAGGATTCGTGATGGCCGTAAGACTCGCCGTCTGTGCCTATGGAAATCAACTGATTTCCCGCTTTGCTCTTATTTCTCGCATTTAAGATTTTATTCCCAAGGCTTTCACCGTTTTTCAGCAGGTGCTCAAAGCTAACTGCGGTTGATAGCCCGGCATCGTAAAAGAATACATCCAAATGGCCTTCGCAAATCCTTTCTCCCTTTGCATTCTTGGGGATTATTCTGTAAGGCCTTGTTGTGTCTATGTTCCCGTTTGCGCAGTCGGTCCAAGGGGTATCATCCTTGCCTTTCATCACTCTAAACGCCTGAGCCTGCTTGGGCGACAGGATTGTGAATGTTATGCCTTCTTTAATAAGCGCAACAACGGTATCCATGTTTATGGCGGTTTCTGCGAGCCACATGGCTTCGGGTTTTCTGTTGAAATGGAATATAAAATCTTGAATGCCCCAGCGAATTTGCGTTAATTTGTCTCTTTCGTCGGCTAATGGCATGATTATGTGGTTGTATGCTTGCGCTATGGCATTTCCGTGACCGCCGAGCCGCTCTGCGGAGAGCATATCGCCTTCTTTTATGTTATTGTAAACATCGGGTCTTTGAACCCTAATCCAATTCATAAGTGTGGGGCCAATGTTAAAGCTCATGTAGCTATAGTTGTTCACTATGGACTCTATGCGCCCGTTAGAAGAAAGAATGCGAGATGCTCCGTTAGGGGAGTAGCATTGTTCTGCTATTCGTGCGTTCCAATCGTGGTTTGGAGCTGCACTTTCTTGCAGTTCGACCGTTCCAGTCCAGGGGTTCTCCCTTGGCGGCTGGTAAAAGTGGCCGTGTATCGTGAGGTAAAGTGGATTTATTCCCATTGAAAAGGTGTCCCATCTAAATTTAAAACTTCCGAACCTTGCAAGCGTTGATACAAGATTTGCATAGCTTCTTTCACAATCTCATCACGAGATTCAGAAATAGGCGTGAACCATAACTCAGGCTCCTGGTTTATGCGCACGTAACAGCGATCGGCTATGTGTTGCATGCCGACCATGATTTCCAGCGTGCATTTAACACCGTTTACAGTTACATATCTTATCCAACGAATGCTTGGCATACTTTTAGGAATATAGAAAAATAGCTTGGGGTATAGGCTTTTTCTTTACCATCTCCACATTCCCACTCCATAAACCCATTCCACAACAATGTTCCCGTCTAAATCCGTGCGGAAAAGCTGCGTTGAATCGGGTAGAACAAGGCGGAGTTTTGCCAGGGTTTCGGGGTGTGGGTGCCCGTAGGTGTTGTATCTGCCTACGCTTATTAGGGCAATTTTGGGCTGAACCTGCGCTAAAAATTCCCAAGATGATGATGTTTTTGAGCCGTGATGCCCGATTTGCAGGGCGGTGGCGGTGAGCAAGGGGTCAAGCTCCAAAATGCGTTTTTCATGCTCTTTTTCCAAGTCTGCCATAAATAAAAAGCTGTTTTTCGAGTCGCTTATGCGCATTGCGCCTTCTTGAAACAGGATTCTGGCAGTCCAAGGCAAAAAGTCTGCGATGGTGTCGCCTCGGGAAAGGCTATCGCCGAAAATCACCCTTTTTATGCGAATTTCGCCGTTTTTTGCCATTTCTTCAAGCCGGGGCAACCCACCGGCATGGTCGTTGTGCCTGTGGCTTATTATAACGGAGCACAGGTTTTTAATGCCGCGGTTTTGGAGCATTGTGTCTATGCCGGAACTCGGCGTTCCGGTGTCGTAGAGCGAGTTGCAGTTTTTGCCTTTTATCAAAAAAGCAAGTCCCTGCCCGACGTTCAGCATTTCTATGTGGAGTTTGTCCTGTTTTTCCGGAGAGCCGGAGGTACAGGCAGAAAGTAGCACGAAAAGGAAAAAATATTTCTTCATACTACTTAGACGCATTTTGCGGGAAATTTTTTTAAAAAAGTGACAAAAAAAATTAAAATTGGCAATTTTCGCACAATCCGGAGATTCTTATTGTGTATTTTATGTGCTTGAACTTGGCTTTTGTGGCGGCTGAATTTATGGTTTTTTCGAGGTTTTCAACCTGAATTTCGCAAACTTCCCCGCATTTTTCGCAACTTATATGCTCATGTTGAGCTTTTGTTTTGGGGGCTTCATAGTGTATATGCCCGTGCCCAAAGTCAACGGAATTCAAAATCCCGGCTTCTTTCATGGAAGCGAGGGTTCTGTAAATGGTAGCCCGGCTTATATTTATCCCATGCTCGTGCATTTGCGTAGTAAGCTCGTCCGCTGAAAAATGCCAAGTAGCGGAGATTGCCTCCCTCAATACAATCTCACGTGGTTTAGTATATAGCAAACCCTTGGATTTTAAAAAATCTTTATAGATTTTTACGGCATTATCCAATTTCATAGTAGGAATATAGAAAAACGTCTGAACGACGATTTTTAGGGAACCTTTGCTGAGGGCTTTTCTTTTCTATTTTAACCCTCTGGAATAAAAATGACTGCTACGGTTCTTCCAAAACTTATAATGACAGGGCTTGACCATAAAAGCGCAAGTCTTGACATTAGAGAACAATTTGCGCTCACAAAAGAAAAAACACGGCAAATTCTCGCTGCCATTAAAGAAAACAATGTTGTTGGCGGTTGCGTAATTGTGTCAACATGCAACAGAACAGAATTGTACGCTTCCGTTTTGAACGGCAATGTTTTTGAACCGACAAAAATATTATGCAATCTTCTTGGCAAAAATATTTTCGATTTCAAAGATTCTTTTACCGAAAGAGTTGGCAATTTGGCTATGGAACATCTCTGCCGTGTAGCTTCCGGACTTGACTCGCAGATTTTGGGAGACGCTCAGATAATCACACAAGTTCGGGAAGCATTGGAATTATCTCGTGCGCAAAACTGCACGGATAGCTATATGGAAACTATGTCCAGGTTGGCAATTCAGGCGGCTAAAGCTATAAAAACCAATGTTGTGTTTAAATCGCCTGGGGCAGATTCCGTGCCAGGCAAAGCTGTGGATAAATTAAAAACGCTTTGCAAACTGGCAGGCAAAAACGCCGTTGTTATAGGCAATGGGTGGATGGGAAGGCTTGTTGCGAAATTGCTAATTGATGAAAATGCAAACGTGACGGTTACCCTGCGGGAACACAAAAAAGGATTTGTGCAAATTCCTGACGGGGCAAATGCGATAAGCTATAATGAGAGGTATAAAGCGATTGAACAGGCAGATATGGTAATCAGCGCAACAACAAGCCCTCATTTTACGCTTTGCCATAAAGAACTGACCGGTTTAACACAGCAGCCTAGTATCATTATGGATTTGGCCGTTCCCAGAGATGTTGAGCCTTCTGTTAAGGAAATTCCAGGTATTGCGTTATTGACTATAGATGATATATCAGACGAAAACCGCAGCCTGAGCGCTGAAAGTATTTTGATGATAGACAATATTATAGAAGAGCATATCAAAAAATATTATCACTGGCTTGAGTTTAAGAGAGTAAATGCCGCATGAAAACATTTTTTCCGCTTTTTATAGACATGAACGGCAGGCGTGTGCTGGTGGTAGGCGGTGGGAAAGTAGCAGAGCGGCGGATAAAAATTCTGATTGGCTTTGGAGCTGAAATCACAGTAATTTCACCAAGTGTTACCGAATACATAGAAAATGCAGCTTCAATGAATAGCATCCGCTTGATTAAGCGAAAATATAAAAAAGGCGATGTAGGCAGCTTGATTCCATTTCTAGTTATAGCCGCTACCGATGAACGACAGGCAAACCACGAAGCTATGGCAGAAGCAAAAGAATTGAATATCAACGTATCGGTGGCAGATTGCCATGAAGAATGTTCGTGCTATTTTCCTGCCATTGCAGATAGCGATGCTTATATCACGGGACTTGTATCAAAAAACGGCAAGCACGCAGGCGTAAAAGAAATGATAAAAAAAATAAGAGAGGTTCTAAGCCAATGAACAGAACGCATAATTTTTGAACTACCTGCAGGTGGGAAAAGGGGAAGCCTCCCCTTCGCTACAACCGCCCAGCGAACATCACGGCGAAATAAATTACTATATTAACGCAAAGAGAGGTAACACTATGGCAACAGCGACAATGGAACCGAAAACAGCGGTAATGGCAAGCGAGACGGAGATAGATGTTCGGCAAGAAACGTTATTAGACGAAATAGAGATTAACCATCGCTTGAGTAAAAGCCTTGAACAATTCAAAAGAGGTGAAACCATGACTTTAGACGAAATGGAAAAACGCACAACGGAAAGGCTAAGAAGCAAATATGGCATTAAAAAGATAGCTTGGCATAGGCACAAAGTATGTAATAAATGGAATGAGGCGTATATTGCTAGGTAAATTCCGCTACCAAATTTATTACACAGAGCTGGAAGATCATATTGAAATAGCAGGCATTCTGCACACAAGTCGTGGAGTAGAATTTGCGGATATATATAACCCAAAATAAGAGCAAAACATTTTTCTACCTTCCTCCCTTATGCACACTTTCACCCTCCAAAGCAACCAACAGCCCCCAGCAACGGCTCGATTTTGCGATGTAACAAATTTGTCATCGCCAACGAGCCCGTGTTTGTTATGCTAGCGAAGCAAGCGTAACAAACCGCCCATAGCGAAGTGAAACGGAGCAATATGTGATAAAAAAAGAATTTGCACCACAGTGGTGCGAACCTTGCCAAGCCTTGTATTCCCCTGAATGTTTGGCAAAGGGCAAAAAAATAGGGAAAAAGAAGAATTAAATGCCTTATTTTTCCACAATTTCACCAAGCAGGAGCTCCCCAAATGGAGAAAACGCCAAAATCAGCAAAATGGCTCTTCCCAAAACGGAGAAAGCAACCGTAAGGGCTGAAAATTTTCAGCCCCAACCAAGAAACTCAGCAAACCCTGCAAATCCTAAAGGCATTCCGCTTTGCGTTGCAAAGCTCCCTCTCCATAGCCTGCGCTAGCTCGGCTACTAGGTTCAGACAATGAGAAGTTTCTATATTGCAACAGAGGTGTATTATGCTAGCAGTTCAAGGCGTTTATGATGGCGTGGCTATTAAGCCAAAAGAGGCAATTCCTTTCAACGAGGAATATGATGTTGTTATCACTTTTTTAAAACCCAAAGAAAAAAAAGCCATAGAGCATGATGATATTGCCGAAAGACTTGCAATAGCAGAATCTCTGTTTGGAATTTTGCCACAAACAATAACCGATGAAGAAGTTAGAGAAGAAAGGTTGAAAAGATATGAATGCAATTATTGATACAAACATAATCATTGATGCCATTACCGCAAGAGAACCGTTTAAAGAAAATGCTCAAAAGGTAATTCGTTCTGTTTCCAAAAGGGAATTTAAAGGAGCGATTACCGCCAGCACAATTACCGATATTTATTATATTGCAAATAAATTCTTCAAAGACAAAGAAAAAACTATAAATGAAATAAAAAAATTATTTATTCTTTTTGATGTAATCGCCGTTACGAAAGAAGACTGCTTAAAAGCATTTGAAACTAAAATCCCAGATTACGAAGATTCTTTGCTTTCTATTTGCGCATTCAAATGGAATGCTGATTTCATAATAACACGCAATCCAGAGGATTTTTCAAATTCCGTTATCTCTATAATTTCGCCGAAAGATTTTTTGATTAAAGTAGCCATCAACTAACCACCACCTCCAACCCCTGCTCGCTAACCTCACCTCCGGCAACGCCAAATGCCTTCAACGCAGGGGGGTCGTCCGCAAGCGTTAGAATTAGATAACTCGCTTTGCTATCGTAAGCCAAACGGATATCCTCTTCGGAAAGCCTTGCTGGAGTTGCGGGATGTGAATGAAAATTGCCAAGCGGAACAATGCCGTTTGCTCTCATATCCTTAACCGCCGTCAACTGCTCTCTCGGATCTATGGAAAAATGCTCAGGGCTGCTGTCTGGGTTAGACAAAAGATAAACCTTCTCAACGATTTTAACATCGCCATCGTTCTTTCCGGCTATCAATCCGCACGCCTCGTTGGGTAAGCCCTTTCTGGCGTGGGCTACTATCGCCTCATAATCTGTTTGCTTCATGCGGACGGTTATCATAATTTGCATGCCGCCTGCTCATAGTCAAAAGGCTTCAGTATTGAAGGATTATCTCCGCATACGGCACAGCTTGAAACTTTCGGAAGCTTGACTTTGCGAAAATCCATTTTCAGAGCATCGTAGGTCAAGAGGAATCCTGTAAGCAAATCACCCTTGCCTATAATGTACTTTATAGCCTCCATCGCCTGCAAAGAACCAATCACGCCACCCATCGCTCCGATTACCCCTGCCTGCCTGCAGGTGGGAACTGCCTCAGGAGGAGGAGGCTCGCGGAAAACGCAGCGATAGCACGGGCCTTTGCCTGGCACATAAGTCATCAACTGACCCTTGAAGCGGATTATTCCCGCATGGGAAAAAGGTTTTTTCGCCAGAACGCACGCATCGTTTATCAGAAACTTAGCAGGAAAGTTATCGGTTCCGTCAAGGATAAAATCGTAACCTGCGATTAAATCCATTATATTGCTCGCTTCAACAAACTCGTGATATGTGTTAACCGTTATATGCGGATTTACAGCGTTCATCGTTTCCTGAGCGGAAAGCACCTTTGCCTTGCCAACATCAGGCGTAGTGTGGATAATCTGTCGCTGAAGATTTGAAAGATCAACATTATCCGCATCCACAATGCCAATAGTGCCAACCCCTGCAGCCGCAAGATACAGAGCAGCAGGTGCGCCAAGACCGCCTGCGCCTATAATCAGCACCTTGGCATCTATAATTTTTTTCTGCCCCTTTGCGCCAACCTCAGAGAGTATTATATGGCGAGAGTAGCGTTCCATTTGCTCGTTTGAAAGTAACATTAGCGCTGCCCTCCACCCATAAAGTACAAGAACTCAATGCTATCGCCTTCTTTCAGCACAGTCTCTTCAAAAGTGCCGCTTGCTATGAATTCGTCGTTTACGGATACGGTGACATACATCGGCGTTTCCACCTTCTCCAGTTCTATAAGTTTTGCCACGGTTAACCCGTCAGCATACTCTTTGACATTTCCTGTTACAGTCAGTTTCATGTTTGATCCTCCAAAGTTATTTTTCGCACAATCAAGTTGTAAGTGCCGTCTTCGTTATCTATCAATTTGAGAATTTGATGCCCTTCTTCCTTGATGCTGCGAGGAACATTCTGCACCGGTTCGCCATCGTTTAAGCGAATGGACAAAACTTTCCCATCATCAAGTTCTTCCAATGCGACTTTTGCTTTCACAAAAGTCATCGGGCAAACCACATCGGTAATATCCGCTGTTTCATCAATAGTATAGTCAGCCATTGTAAGCTACCTCCATTTCCTTTTTAAAATTGTCCCAACCGGAACGATCTATAGCCACACGGAATCGCTCGCTTGGCTTTGCATATTTGGCAAAGAAATTCAGAGCGGCATCAGTAACCCTGAACAGAACTTCCTTGCTGTGTATAATAGGCAAAAACTGCTCGCCTTTGGCAATCAGGTTGCCAAATGTTCCGCCAAAAGAGAGAATGTATCCTGATTCTCCTTTCCACGCATTAAAGGGGCAAGATTTTACGCAACGTCCGCAGTTATTGCATTTGGATTTATCAAGCGCAAGCCCGTCTTTGGTTTTGGTAATTGCGCCTTCACGGCAAGCCTTTGTGCACACTCCGCATAATGTGCAGCTTTCCTTAACCAACTCAATGCTATAACCGCCTTTTATGCCGAGATCGTTTTCCTCCGCTTTGAGGCAGTTGTTCATGCAGCCGGTAATTCCGAATTTGAATTTATGAGGCAGCTCTCGCCCAAAATAACGATCGGAAATTTCCACAGCCAAAGAATAAGTATCTATGCAACCAGATGGGCATATTGCGTTGCCCTGGCAAGCAGTCACAGTACGCACTCTCGGGCCGCAAACCCCTGTATTCACGCCGTTCGCTTCCAGTTCGGCTTTTACCGCTTCCACATCCGCCAGCTTGATGAATGGAATTTCCACCCCTTGCCGTGAAGTTAGGTGAATATTCCCGTTCCCATACTTTTTGCCGATTTCAGCAATAGCTACCAACTGCTCTGTGGTTAAGTTTCCACCCACCACTTTGAGCCTCAGTGAAAAATGATTCTTCTGCACTTGCCGCATAAAACCGCCGTTTTTCAGTGCCTTGTAATCCACTGGGCCTTTGTGTTGGCTAACGCTGTTGCCGCTCTTTTTACCAACCGCTTCAACAACTCCGCAAGCAGCAGTTGAATGGCTAAGTCTGTCTATCAGAATCAATTCGCCAAGCGTTTTGTGCAAACGGAACTCGTCTAATACCGTGGGTTCGGTCATCACTATTTCGCAGCGGATTATTTCGTTTTTCGCAGCGGAGTTCACAGAAATGAGATTCCCGTTATTGACATCTACTTTATGGCAAATTTTTGAGACAATCGCAGATATTAGTCTTGTGCCAATTTTTATCCAATATTCTTTGCCTGGGCTAAGGCTGTTATTATCCATCCACAGCAATGTAGCTTCAAATTCCTTGGCTATTTTCAGTTCCGCATTTTGCATCAGCACACAGCCTCTGGACACATCAACTTCTCGGTCAAATTGAATGGTTACAGGTTTGCCTGCGGTAGCGGTTTCAACCGAAACATCTGCATCGTAAATGGATTTTACAACGACTTTTTCTCCGCTTGGCAAAGCGATGAGAGTATCGTTTAGCGACACCATTCCAGATTCTATTTGCCCTTGAAAACCTCTAAAAGTGTGGTCTGGGCGGCAAACTCGCTGCACAGGCATATAGAAACCTTGCTCAGGCTCGCTTCCGCTTATATCAACCATTTCCAAATAAGAAAGCAAAACAGGACCGCCATACCAAGGCATATTTTTACTGGAGATAGTTACATTGTCTCCCTCTGTAGCTGAAACAGGAATTATAATAATATTCCCCAATTTCAATTCGTCTGCCAATTTTTCAATTTCTTTTGCTATACTCTCAAAACGCTCTTTGCTATAAGAAGCCAAATCCATTTTATTTACTGCAAACGCAAAATAACGTATGCCCATAAGTGAACAAATCCGTGCGTGGCGGCGTGTTTGAGACAAAACGCCTTGCGTGGCATCCACCAGAATTATAGACAAGTCGGCAAAAGAAGCACCTACTGCCATATTACGAGTATATTCCTCGTGCCCTGGAGTGTCTGCCACTATAAAACTGCGTTGCTCGGTGGTAAAATAACGATATGCTACATCTATGGTAATGCCTTGCTCACGTTCCGCCATCAAGCCGTCCAAAAGAAGCGAGTAGTCAATTTTTCCGCTGCGGGAACCAACCTGGCTATCCAAAATCAAAGCCTGTTCCTGGTCTGCATATAGCAGTTTTGAGCTATACAAAATATGCCCGATTAAGGTTGATTTGCCATCGTCCACGCTACCGCAAGCGATGAATTTCAAAAGTCCGTTTTTTACATTATCCATTAGAAATATCCCTCCCGCTTGCGACGTTCCATGCTGCCTGCCGCCTCCTTGTCTATCACACGGCTGGTGCGCTCGGATGTAGCGGCTCCCAAAATTTCATCAATCACCGTTTCAAGCGTATCTGCTTCCGATTCCACGCCACCTGTAAGAGGATAACAGCCAAGAGTGCGGAAGCGTACTTTTTTAATTTCCGGTTTTTCGCCCGGCAAAAGACGCATACGCTCATCGTCCACCATAATGATATTCTCATTGCGAAATACCACCGGGCGTGGGGCCGCAAAATATAGCGGCACAATGGGAATATTCTCACTGCTTATATACTGCCAAATATCTTTTTCCGTCCAGTTGGAAATCGGGAAAACCCGAATACTCTCGCCTTTGTTGATTTTAGTGTTGTAAAGTTTCCACATTTCCGGTCGCTGATTCTTTGGATCCCATGCGTGATGAACGTTGCGAAAGGAAAAAATTCTCTCTTTGGCACGGGACTTCTCCTCGTCTCTGCGCCCACCGCCAAAAGCCGCCGTGAAGCCGTATTTTGAAAGCGCATCTTTAAGCGCCTGTGTTTTCATAATGTCCGTATAAGCCGCATCGTGGTCAAAGGGGTTTATTCCCTGCGCAATAGCCTCCTCATTGCGGTGAACCAGCATATTAATTCCCAATTCCTGAGCCACTCTGTCTCGGAAGGCAATCATCTCACGGAATTTCCAGCTTGTATCTATATGCAAAAAGGGAAAAGGAGGCTTCTCCGGGTAAAAAGCTTTCATAGCTATATGAAGCATAACCGAACTATCTTTGCCAATGGAATACAGCATAACCGGCTTTTCACACTCGGCAGCCACTTCCCGAAAGATATAAATCGCTTCGGCTTCCAATTCTTTTAAATGAGTAAATGACATTACTTCTCTCTTTGCCTCTATTGTGGTTGATACGCCTAACACACATTAAACATACCTATTTACTATGTATTAAAATATAGAAAATTATTTTGGGTTTGTCAAGGGGAGAAGTTTCTCTTAATTTATTCTGGCACGATTTTTGCATCTCTACCCGATATGGATATTAGGGCAAAAGATTTGATTGGCGTAGGCATTGCTTCATTGTTGCTTTTTCCTATAGTTTTCTTTGCCATTTTACTGGCAACAGGGACTGCAAAGTTGGAAGTTGGCGGCATGGATGAGGCAACCAAGAAGAAAATAGCGGGTTATTTGGAAAGGAGTACCCCCGAACAACAGGCTCAGGACCATGAGCAGAGCAAGCTTTTTGAGGCAAATCGTGAGTTAGAAGCTCGATTGGAGGAAGAAAAACGCCTCCTTCAAGAGGAAGCGGCCCGTTTGGAGCTTTTGAAGCTGGAAGTTAGCCAGAATTTGGCGCAAATCAACCGGAATAGAGAAGAAATAGATAAGAGGGTAGGGGAGTCGCAGGTGCTTTCAGACCTAAAAGTTGAGGAACTTGCGCAAATATTTGCGGGCATGAAACCCCTTGAGGCTGCCCCAATTTTAATGAATTTGGACGATGTGTCCATTGCACGTATAATAAAAAGAGTTCCTGATACTAGAGTACAAGGCAAGCTTTTGGCTGCCATAGGAGCTTTAAACACTAAAAAAGCATCAGCCGTAACAAAAATTTTAGGCTGGAAGGAGAAAGGGCTATGAATAGCGAAGTGTCAATATTGCCTGGGCCGGTGGCTGCCGAACTTTCGGGGGCTGGTTCTTTTTTTGGTTCTTGCCAAGTAGCATCAAGCAATTTCGGAGCTTTTTTGGCAGATGCCGAGACTGAGATAGGCGAGGCGAGCGTGGGAGTAGCAGATGCTACGCCCGAGGACAATGTAGGCTTGGTAGAACTTTTCCTGCGAAATATTTTTAAAACGGATGATGAAGCAGAAGATGAAGGGGGAAACAAAGTGCTGAAGCGCTTGAAAGAAGTGCTGGGCGAAGAGGCTGGTGCGGAAGCTTTTAAAGTGATGCAGGATTTTTTTAATAATAATGAATTGCTCTCCGAATACTTTGGTCCTCAGATGGATCTTTCTAAGTTTCCTGAATTGGCTCAAGTTTTGAAAATATTGAAGGGAGAAGCCCCTGTTGAAGATTTGAAAGCCTTGCTGGAATATTGCGTTAAAGAGATGAAGGAAATGATGAACGACAAGCCGATTGTTCCGAAATCCGAAGATTTGCCCGAGCAGGCAGAAGCAGGGTTTATTATACAACCTGAAAAAGCGCAGGAAACTCTTGTTGTTACAGAAGATTTAATTGAATCGAGCTTGTTTGTTATGGCCGAAAAGCTTGACATTCCGCCGGAAGATCGTGAAAAATTTTACTGGTTCATGAATGATTTGCTGGAAAATGGTTTTATTACTCTTAAAGATTTGGACGATACCATTGCGGAGTTCGGTGAAGAAGGCACAGAGCCAGAGTTTGATTTTTTCTGGGTAACTTTGAAGAATCTTTGGGATAGCGTTAAAAACGAAGATGAACCGAAGAAAGAAGAATTGCTTGCGATGCTCAAGGAAGTTGCCGATATAAAGGAGTCCACCAAGGAATTGGAAGAAACTTTGCGGGTAAATCCGGCAAGCCAGGAAAAGCCGGAGCAACAGATTCAGCAGGCTTTGCAACCTCAGCAAACAGTTCAACAGCCTCAACAGCTTCAGCCGTTTAAACCGCTTAGTAGGCGAATTCAGCGCCCACAGCAAGCTCAACAGGCGCAACAGCCACAGCAAGTTCAGCAGACTCAGCGTCCTCAACAAGCTCAACAGCCACAGCAAGTTCAACAGGTTCAGCAGCCTCAACAAGCTCAACAGGCACAACAGGAAGTTCAACAGGATCAGCGCCCTCAACAGGCGCAACAACCTCAGCAGCCTCAACAGGAGCAGCCGGCTCTGCAGGGACAGGAAGTTCAACCGGCTCAACCGGCTCAACAAACTCAGCAAGCCAAACCGACGCAGCCTGCCCAACCGGAGCTGCAAGCACAACAGCCTCAGCAGGCTCAACCGGTGCAGCAAGCACAGCCGGAGCAACAGGCGCAACCTGCCCAACAGCCTCAACCCGAAGTTCGGGCGGTTTGGGATGGTAGCGGCATGAAGATAGAAGTATTTGACGCAAAAACAGGCGAAAAGCTGGAAAGCGTTCCTACGAGCTCAAATATGCAGGAACGTATCCATGAATTGGAGGTTATTCGCCAGGTTGTAGCAAAGGCAAAGTTTATCACAACGCCAACAGGCGAGCAGAAAATGACGCTCCAGCTTCGCCCCGAGCATTTGGGGCAATTGGATTTACGTGTTGTTTTGAACCGTGGAGAAATGCAGATTTTTGCCAAGGTTGAAAGCGCAACAGCACAACATGCTTTGGAAAATAATATAAACTTTTTGCGTGAAGGCCTGGAAAAACAGGGCATACATCTGGATCGCTTGGAAGTTTCAATAGAACAAAGGGAAAAGCAAGACGCATGGTCTTTAGCGCAAGAGAGGCGCGAGCAAAAAGGCCACCACAATAGGCAGCATAAGCATGGCAGAGAAACTCGCTTGGCGGTTTCCGTTAATGGCGATGCAAAGGCAGATACCGGAAGGCGGCTTGGTTACAACACAATGGAATATTTAGCATAGGGAGGACATATCATGTCTAGCGTAGAAGGTACATCATCAAATTCAAGTTTGGCAGATTACACAAAGAAGGCCGAGCCTCGCAAGGTATCAACCGGCGGTGTTGTAAACGAAGGCGATACCAGAGCTTTTTCCACCCCAGGTGGTGAAATGGGCAAAGATCAGTTTTTAAATTTGCTCGTGGCTCAGTTGCGATATCAAGATCCGCTTAAGCCGGCAGAAGACACTCAATTTATCACGCAGCTTGCTCAGTTCTCGCAGCTCGAATTTACGCAAAATTCAACAGCGGCCATTTCTACGCTTGCAAGCAATATGCAGGCATTTATGGATATGCAGAATATGCAGGCCCAGAGCATAACAAATGCCAGCGCAACTCCGCTTTTGGGCAAAGAAGTCCGTGTTATGGAGGCTTCCTTTAAGTACGGTGGCTTGGGCGGCAAGGATTTAAATATATTCCTGGCCGAAGGTCATAAAAACGGAGTGGCCGTGATTAAAAATTCGGAAGGAAAGGTTGTCGCAGAGATAGAAGTTAGCGTTGATAGCATTAAAGGCGGAGAAACCACTATAAAATGGAATGGAAAGGATAGCAATGATGGAAAGGATGGACAGACTATTTGCTTGGGTGGCACATATACTGTTGAAGTAATGGATGTCAACCAAGCGAAAAGCGTTGGTTATGCCTATCAAGACGGTATGGTGTCTGGAGTCAGTTTCCACTCAGGCGGCGCATCTTTGACCATAAACGGCACTCAATTTGGGCTTGGATATTTGGTAAATGTTCAGGAAGTGGCTTCTCGCATTATGGAATCGTCTTTCAAGTATAGCGGATCGGACGGCAAGGAATTTAATATATTCTTGTCTGAAGGCAATAAAGAAGGCTTGGCAGTGATTAAAGATTCAAACGGAAACATTGTAGCAGAGCTTGATGTTAGCGCCGATAGCAACAAAGGTGGCGATGCTAAGGTTAAGTGGGATGGCAAGAAAGACGGCATAATTGTTTCGGAAGGCACATATACGATTGAGGTTATGGATGTTTCAGGCTCAAAAAGCGTTGGTTATGCCTACAGGACTGTAGCGTAGTGTTATTATGGCACGATTTTTGCAAGGAGTATAAGTATGGCTAGAGTTACTTTTACAACGACGTATGATACGACGATGCGCTACTTGCAGCGCAACGCCAACAATCAGCTTAAGCTGCAAGAACAGATTGCCAGCGAAAAGATGATCAACCGTCCTTCCGACAATCCGATCGGTTTTGCTAATGCGATGAACTACAGGAATATCCTCAGTTCACTGTCTCAGCAGAAGATCAACATGGATGATGGTGAAATCTACATGACCATTCTGGAAGCAACCCATCAGAGCATAAACAATATTTTTACGCGTTGCCAGGAGCTTGCGGTCCAGGCTTCAAACGATACTCAGAATCATCAGAACAGATTGTTCACAAATATGGAAGTGCGTCAGCTTTTGGAGCAGATGGTTTCGGAGGCGCAAAGCAAGCACAAAGACAACTATATTTTCAGCGGCAAATGGGCAAACATGCCTCCTTATGAAATTAAAGGCGGCCAAGCTGAACTTAGATTAAATTCAGATAACTCTAACAGGACTATTCCGATAAATGCGGCTTACGATCCTCTTGATCCGAATTCTCTCATGTTTGATCCGGGAACTGTAACTATTAATATTTTCGATTCGGAATTCTGGGATACAAATGCGAATCCTCCCGGAAATCAGCTTGCTCAACGTATTATACCGGGCTCTTTCCATTTAGATGGGCTTATGGAAAAACCGAACAGATATACTGATCTCGCCGAAGATGATCCGAATTATCTTCCTATAAGCCACCCCGATCATTACAACTCGGACTATGAAGTTGACTATGTGAATGGCACAATAACTCTTATAAGTGATGCGGCAAAAGCTCGCTTTTATGATCCCGCCACAGGAGATGCTATAACAACAACAAGGATAGATGCTGCCGGTAACGCTATTGAGATACTTGATAATATGCCAACGGTTTCTTTTGAGTACATTTACCGCAATTCAATAGATATGAGCGGCGAAATTTACCGGGAAATAGATTCCGGCATAACTATGAAAATAAATACCAATCCGGATGACTTGTTTGGGAAAAAAGGTTTGAATGATTGGGATTCTTTCAAGGAAATAATAAGCTTGATGCAAGGTCTTTGGCACAATGAACAGTCGGAGATAAACGCAAGCATAAAGAATTTGAATACCGGGCGTGAGAGAAATTTGGAGCAGCAGGCGGTTGAAGGTGCCAGGCTGAACAGAGTTGCGCTGGTTTTTAATCGCAACACGGATTTAACCGAATCGAACACCGATGCCCAGAGCAGAATAGAAGATGTAGATTTAGCAGATGCTCTTACCAAGTTCGCTTTGGCAGATACGATTTATAATGTTAGTTTGCAGGCTGCATCAAGGATTATGCGGCGGTCTTTACTGGATTATTTATAGCGAGGTGACTATGCCAAACACACTGTTCAATGTATCGTCAATGATGTATCAAAACAAGCTTCGTATGCATAACGAAGTTTTGCAGCGTGCAACTGAAAGACTTGCCACAGGCAGTCGCATAAACAATGCGAAAGATGATCCTTTCAGAAATTACGAGGCAGAAAATGCCAGAAGCGAAATTAAAAATGCTGAAAAGGCTAAGCAAAATTCAGCCGACGGCGCAGCCCTTTTGCAGGTTGCCGAAGGAACATGCGGTGAGGTGCAAAGCATTCTGCAACGAGTTAGAGAGCTTGCCGTTCAAGCGGCAAACGACACTTTGTCAAGCACGGAGCGCCGTTATTTGAACGAAGAAGTCGGCGGGCTTTTGAACGAGATAGATCGCATAACAGCCGTCACTACATTCAACACAAAAACTATTTTTGGCAATGAAGGAGATTCGTTTTCCAAATCTGATGTGAACACAGCAGGCGGCAGAGAGTTGAAGGACTGGGCAAAGAATCCGTATATGAGAGCCGAAGGAATAAGAGCCGGAGTTTTACATGTAGGCCCCGAGGCCAATCCCGGTACGCTTTACGATGCAAATCAGGTCAGAGTGTCAATTCCGGAGCTTTCTTCAAGAACTCTCTTTGGTCCGGACGATCCTAATGGCCGCCCGGCTATTGATCTCTCCGATAATGCAGGAGCCACCAGTGCCATAGACAAGCTGGATTCGGCGATAAATTCTTTGGGCACTGTTCGTTCTTACATGGGTTCTTTGGTGAACAGGATGGACAGGCAATATGAAGATATAGAGAGCCGAAACATAACCAGAAATGATCATGTGAGCAAAATTAAGGATACGGACTTTGCAAAGGAATCCACAGAATTGATGAGTGCGCAAATTAAACAGCAAGCTGCGATTTCAATACTGGCTCAGAGCAATTCAAAAATCGGCAGGGTTTTAGAAATATTAGGTGGTTAACAGTTTAGTGGCCATTTCGCCGAATATTCTTGCGCCGGCACAGTTGGGGTTTGCAAGCACTGCGGGCATGCCCTTTTCGCCGCCTTCCATTAAAGGAGCATCAATGGGAATTTGCCCCAAAAGCTCTAGCCCCATTTTTTGAGCAAAAGTTTTTGCTCCGTCTTTGCCGAATATAAAGTGCTCTTTTGAGCATCCGTCGCAAACAAAGCCGCTCATGTTCTCTACCAATCCGATAATAGGCACATTCATTTCCCTGAAAAGGTCTATGCCCTTTAAGCAATCGGCTAGAGCCACGGACTGAGGGGTGCAGACCATAATAACGCCGTGCAATTTGCAATTTTGAACAATGGAGAGCTGGACATCGCCGGTTCCGGGCGGTAAATCTATGAACAGTATGTCCATATCCCCCCAATTCACAAAGTTCAGCAGATTGTTTATAAGAGCTGCGGCTCGTGGTCCTCTCCAGGCATTTGCCTTTTCCGCAGGAAACAACTGCGCAAGGGTCACAACGTGCACTCCGTGCGAGAATGTGGGGATTATATGCCGTTTTTCATCCATTTCGGGGGCATCTTTCAGGTCGAACATTATGCCCATGCTGGGGCCATATAGATCGGCGTCTAGAATGCCAACTGATTTTCCTTCCAAAGCAACAGCCATGGCGAGATTCGCCGTAACGGTTGATTTCCCGACTCCGCCTTTGCCGCTGGCAATGGCGATGATGCTTTTAATATCTTTTAATGCCATATTTTTATCAACTCGGAATAGCGAGATTCGAACTCACGACCTTCTGCTCCCGAAGCAGACGCTCTACCAGGCTGAGCTATATTCCGAAACTGGTTTTTTGCTTGAATTTTGGCGTTTTTACTCATATTTTTGCGTTATGACAATTAGTAAAAACCTCTGTCACTGCAATTTACATGCACTAAAAACTCTTACTCCAAGCGATTTTGCCATAATATAGCAAAAAATTACTTAGCATCCCAGGTGAAACTCATATAAAATTCGGCTCCAGCGTATTCTCCGGTATTTTCACACTCATAAGCCGAATTCCCGAACATTCGTAAGGACCTATACATCAAAGCTCTCTGTATAGTATTGAGGGTGCCGCTTACTCTAGCCATTTCGCACAGGAGTTGATCAGCAAGAAGCCTGGACAAAAAATGTCCACCTTTGCAATTTTTAGTGTAATTTGCATCATGAACGATGATCGCCCAGTTATAATCATTGCTATCGGTAAATTTCGGAATGATCGGATCTATCACATGCGAGCCGCTGCGCATGTTCGTGGGAAAGCCCGGAAGTAAAGTATATCGCAAAACGCCATCAACTGTATGTATTGCGCAATCGGCTTTTTCAGTGAGCCGCCACAATCCTTCGCCGGCGAATCTTACTGCAATTGGCGAGCCTGTGTATTTAAGCACTTTCATTTTTTGCCTCATGGGTTGAATATGTAAGGTTTGGTTTTATCCAGCCATTTTACCGGGTTGGGCTCTCCAATATCGATGTGTATCTAGGTTTGGGTTACATCAATATTCTCCACCCGTTTTATGCATAATGCCAAAGCTTCAGCTGATGTGCAAAAAGCGTACAGTAGCATTATCTTTTTTTGAGTTATATGCAAATCTATAGCCATGCCTTTTTTGTGGTAGCTGTTTTTTGCGCCGATTGAGCATGCCGGGCTTCTAAGGCCGCACCAGTTGTGCATGCGCCGGCCATCAATGGCGTTAACCCAAACATCAGGATAGCGCTCTTTTATGGCGCCATAAATCTCTAGGATTTTAGGATCTATGGATTTATCCAGGCTGTAGCCATAATGCTGCCAGTCTGGCGGGAGCAGGTCGTTTGGATCAGTAATCATCTCTACTTTCCTCCGTTGAGTTTGTTTTTATTCTGCAGGATAACCTCAAGAAATAAATTTTTGAAGTCGTCTAATTTGTCATTCATTTTATCCACCTTCTGAAAAACTTCTTTCCCGTCAGCTTTGGTAAAATTCTGTTCTCGCATATCCGATATGGTTACGCTTAAAGCTTTGTAGTCATTCTCAATTTCTTTCAAATCTTTCTGTGTCGCAAATTCTGCAAGCCTCTGTTTTATTTTGCTGACTTCTTCTTTCGTTTCTTTTATATCAGCATTTTGGATCATTTGCTCTTTATCCCTGGCATCTGTTCTGAGCTTCGTGTTTTCATCTATTATCTTGGCCTGCTCCTTGTCTTTGTTGCGCAGGTATATAATGCCAGCTATTATAGCCGCAATGAGCAGCATCACGATAACAACAAACGCCTCGCCGCTTGTCAGCTTATGCGCAAGCACCGTTAGAAACCCATCGCTCGATATAGCTGTGTTCGCTATTTTGTCCATTTGAAAAAATGAATAAAGAAATGGAAAGTAAAATTTTAGACATAAACGATTTTACTTTTAAATCGTCTGTAGAAATATTTTTATATAGATTTAAATTTATTTGGGATATAAATCTATCCCTTGAAGCATGGAATTTTAAAAATCTTTACACTTTTCCGTATAAAAAGATTGCAAATTTATTTTATAGAGTGGTAATTGAATTATCTCAAGAAGATATTGAGGGAATAAAATCAAAAGAAAATAATGGAAAAATATATCATGAATGCGTTAATAGATGGTATGGAAATAGCTACAAAGAGAAAATGGCAAATGAAATTATATATGAAGTCGCAGATGTCACTGAAATCACTCCGCCTATAAATATAGAAGAAATAAAAATTATCTTCTACGAAAATCTTTACAATTTCATAGAAAAAGATTTAAAGAAAAAAGAATATTTTATAGAAAAACTTTCGGATAAAATACATGGAGAAATAGCTTTTATTGTAAATGGAAAAGAATTCGAAAATGAGAATAATGAAGCTGTTTTGAATGTGAAGGAGAAATGAAATATGGAAATACTTAATGTAATAGGAAAATTTGTAGAAAAAATACCCAAACCATTATATGTAGTTTATTTATTTTTTCATTATTATTTATGCTTCTTCCCGAAAGTTTTATAGAAAAATTAAAAGGATTTGAATATGAAATTGGATATATTTTTGTTGACAGCATCGTTTATTATAGTAGAGTTATGTGTAAGAGGGATAGATAAAATAGAAAAAAGTAGAGCAGACAATAGAGCAAAATCCGAAATGATAAAAATTATAGATACACTTTTCACACTACGAAAATGAAATTAAAAAGAAATTTAGAGCAATACAATAGCATTGATTTGTGATAAATAAGCATTTTATGGAATTAATTTCTCCACATTGCTATTTGCCGCACCGCCCCAGGCGTGAAGCCGGTGCAACCGCATCTTGAAGAATGGAAAGTTTGGAGGGCATTACATTTTCAATAAATTTGAATGCGAGCCTGTACGCGAAGCTGTTAAGATAAGCTTATCATTATCTATGCCATATATAAACAGCCAATCGGGCTCTATATGGCATTCACGAAACCGAACGTAATTACCTCGCAGCGGATGATCGTGATACTTAGCATCTAAAGTTTCGTGGTTTTGTAATTTTTCAATAACTTCATCAAGTAATGATAAATTTTTACCTTGTTTTTTCATCAGCTTTCTGTCTTTTTTGTACTTTTTAGTTGGCCTAAGCTTGAGCATTAGTCATCCTCAGAGTCAATATCAGCATTCATCTCTTCAACGGTAGAATAAGTTTTAACTTGGATTTTTCCATCCATAATATCCATCGCCTCTTGTAGTGCTTCCAAAGTCTCTTCATTATATTCAGGTTCATCATATTGAGGGAAAACTATAACCTCAAGCCTTTGTCCAATATATTCTCTAGGAATAGAAGCTATAATCCTGCTATCAGTCGGAATACAGGTAGTTCGATAAGCTTGTGGATACGTCTGTGTCGCATTCATAAATGCCTCCGATTCAAATATAGAAATTTACCCGGCAAAGTACCCACTCTCCAACCACTCCACCAATTCCCGCCGCTCCTTAATAGCCTCCTCAAAACCCACCTTAAAATGCTCAGGAACGAATTTCCCATAAAGATTGGCCGTTGTGCCTATATCAGAATGCCCCAACTGGTAGCTCACCATCTGCAATGTAGCAGCCTGTGATAGCAGCTTGTTAACCGCAAAAGTATGTCTGAATCTATGGGGATGGATGCCAGGAAAAGCTTTCGCAAAGCCGTATCGCTTGAGTCCCAGCTTAATATTATTGACTCCGATTTTAAAAACCATGCCACGCTTGAATATTTCCGCAATGGTAGGACAAACGGGCAAAGTTCTTGCGGCGGCAGCAGTCTTTCCGCTAATAGGCTTATTGCGGCCAACCGCTTCGCCGTGCAAAACAATTCCATTACCTCTTATGCTTTCCGGCGTTATATTATCCAGTTCTCCGATGCGGATTCCAGTCAAAAGCAAAAATAAAACAGAATCGTGCAGGTCGCTCCTTTCTCTTCTTAAAAATTCCAAAATCCTCTTTTGTAAATCAACGGGCAGCGGCTCAACGACTTTGGTATTAACACCGGCGATGATTTTAACTTCCACATCATCCCAAAGAGTAGCATTATGCAGCCACCCATTCCGGGCCGCAACTTTAGCCATCCGCTTCAATGTTTGCAAATTATGCTTCATTGTGCTTGCGCTAATTCGCGTTTGCCGGTTGTTGTAATTTGCCGTGCTTCGCCAGGCTAAAAAATCATAAGCTGTATCCGGTTTCAAATCGGCGGTCGTTTGCAATCCCAAAGCCTTGAAAAAGTCAAGGATAAGAGTCTTTTCGTGCAGCATAGCTTCACGATGCTTATCGGTTGCTCCTTGAGTCATTTTCTGCTTAAACCAAGCTTCAGCAAGCAGCTCAAGAGAGACTTCCGGCTTTTCGTCGTTTTCGCCATAGCCGGACAAAGCTATTTTCTCAAGCAGTTCTTTTCTCCCGGAATCGCTGAATGCCAAATATGCCTGCACCGCAGACTTCATTTCTTCCGCAGTTATCATTCTGCGAGCTTTGGGCGTAAGCACTCCCATGATAGTTTCATGGGCTTTTAGGGCTGATTGCAGGTATTTTGTAGATTTTTTGTCTAAACAATAATGAATAGGCTTATAGCCAGAAGTGCGGTCCTGTATTTGCCCTATACGAAAAATCATCGTTGCCATAAAATTCCATTAACTGTTACTGCCATGTTACTGCAAAAAAATAGAAAAAAAGTGAAATTTGAGTGACTGAAAACGGCATTATCTTTCACTTTTGAAAATTCAGCCATTCCGATAGTTTAGGGGTTTGTGGCTAAGAGGCTGATAAAATCCGAGCTTGTTAAAAAATCGCCTTAGCATTTCAATTAGCTTTTTGGTTCTCTTTTTCTCCAAATGTTCGTCTAGCGCATAAAGCAACGCAGCCATTGATAATAACATGACAGCTTCGAACATTTTCAATACCTCTATCCATAATATACATTATTTTTTTGCAAATTAAGCCATTTCGGAAAAGAAAATTTGGATTAAAACTGAATTGGAAGAGACCTTCCCCCCTAAGGGTGAATTTGAGAAACGAGCTTGCGAAATACTTGCAAAACATTTGACTGGACTTATGAAACAAATTAAGCAGGAGGTTTTGAAAATGATTATCTTGAAGAATGGAAAGCTTGGAGGGTATTTACTTTTTCAGCAAATTAGAATGTGAACCAGTACGCACGGCGGTCAAGATAAGTTCCTTTTCGCTAACTCTATAGATAAGCAGCCAATCAGGCTCTATATGGCATTCACGATGCCCTACATAATTCCCGTGTAACGGATGGTCGCGATATTTAGGCTCTAATGATTCCTGCTTGCATAATTTATCAACAACTGCATCCAGCAAAGAGACATCTTTACCTTGTCTTACCATTAAACTCAAATCTTTTTTATATTTATTGGTTGGTTTAAATTCTAATTCAGGTTTCAATTGTTACCCTCGGCAGCAATCTCAGCTTCAATTTCCGCCACTAGCTCCCTGTGGTTGCTATAACTTTTCGCTTTAATTTTTCCAGACGCTATATCATCAGCCTCCTGCATCGCCGCTAAAGTCTCCTCATTATAATCAGGTTCCTCATATTGAGGAAAAACTATAACCTCAAGCTTTTGTCCGATATATTCATTAGGAATAAATGCCTCCTTAAGACTATTGCTGTGAGGAGTGCAAATAGTCCGAAATGCCTGTTGATATGTCTGTGTCGCATTCATAAATACCTCTTTACAAAAAATACAAATTTTCCAGCCACTCTACCAATTCCCGCCGCTCCTTAATAGCCTCCTATATCGGAATGCCCCAACTGGTAGCTTGCCGTTTTCTATATTACCTTCAAATGCTGGAATCCTTATTTATTTTTTTCTCGCAAAAACCCATAATTGAATGGTGCATAATCATCGCTAAATTCGGGTTTATCTTTGTTCCCGTTATATTTATCCTGTTTATGATAACCCTGGAACGCCGAGGCGCAGCCTTTATACAAGACAGGCAGGGACCTAACAGGACAGGCATCCCGCTTTTTTCGTTTTTAAGCCACATTCGTCTGTTCGGCATTGTGCAGAACGGCGCAGACGGGTTGAAACTCTTTACAAAAGAACTCTTTGAACCTAGAGAAGCGCACGGCTTCTGGTTTAAGTTCGCTCCCGCAATTCCGTTTATGGTGGTGTTTTTATCACCGGCAGTTATCCCGTGGTTTGGGCCAATGGTCTTTGACTGGAGCGGGCAAGTTGTGCAAATAAGCGGAGCTATTTTGAATTTGGATGTAGGAGTATTATGGCTTTTTGCATTCGGCTCGCTAAGTATCTATGGCACTGTGCTGGGCTCTTGGGCCTCTAACTCCAAGTATTCGCTTTTGGGCGGCATGCGTGCCGGCGCAATGATGATAAGCTACGAAGTCTCTATGGGGCTTTCACTGCTGGGTATGTATTTATTAGTTGGCAGCTTCAATCTGCAAGACATGGTTGCCTGGCAAGAGGTCAATGGCTGGGGAATTCTGGTTCAGCCGATCGCATTCGTTGTTTTCTTAACTTCCCTTATCGCAGAGACTGGCCGTGCTCCCTTTGATGTCGCAGAAGGCGAATCCGAGCTTGTTTCCGGTTTTCACACCGAGTTCAGCGGCATGCGCTTTGCCATGTTCTATATGGGCGAGTATGCGCACATAGCCATCAACGCTGCTTTGCTGGCGACTTTGTTCCTTGGCGGTTACAGCGTTCCTTTTGTGAGCACGGAAATGCTGAGAGAAAATTCAGCTTTGGTTTTAGCTATTGTGTGCGGAGCGTTTGCTTTTGGCGCACTTGCGTTTTTGCATCTTATGCACCGCTATGCAAAATGGTATAAGAATTCAGAAGCCTCAGATAAAGCTATTCGTTTGAAGGAATGGGGTTTGTATAAGGCGGTTGCCTGGCTTGCGGTGCCGGTGCTTATAGCTGTTGGCGTGGCTTCGTTTTTCTTTGCCGGTCTTATAGAGTCGAATTCATTTGTTGCGGCGGCTATTGCAGCGGCTGTTCAGATTCTGGTGTTGCTCTTTAAGATGAGCATCTTCTGCTGGCTATGGATTTGGTTCCGCTGGACTTTGCCTCGTTTCCGCTATGACCATGTTATGCATTTGGGTTGGATTATTCTGCTGAATGTTGCTTTGGTAAATTTGGTTGTTACGGCGTTTTTGGCGAAGTTGCTGAGGTAATGGGAAAATAAATGCAGGAAAGGCATAAAAATGATGCTCTATACTTTCAAGAATTGGCACAGGGCATAAATGACTATGTAATCCCTTATATAGAATCCGTAAAAGCAATTCCGAAAGATTCTGTTGTTATGGAAGTAGGTTGCGGCTTCGGTGGGAATTTGTACCCGTTTTTAGAGAGAGGGCATAAGGTTATTGGTATTGATAAAAACGATTATAGCATAGGGTTTGCCAAGGAGTTATTTAAAGACAGCAAGTATATAGACAAGCTTACATTGCTCAACGAGGATTTTTACAAAGTTGATCCCGGATCAATACCAAAGGCTAATATAGTTGTTATACGGGATGCGCTGGAACATATAGTTAACAGAGAGATGTTTTTTGAGCGTCTTAAGGAATTTTTGGCAGATGATGCAATTATATTCAATGCGTTTCCCCCGTGGAGAATGCCGTTCGGCGGACATCAACAGGGTTGCAAGAGCAAGCTGCTTTCCAAAATGCCATGGTTCCATTTGCTGCCGTGCGTTATTTTTGACACCATACTTAGAGTCTTTGGTGAAGATGAGAAATACATAAAAGGCCTGCGCAGTGAAGTTCGTGCTACAAAGTTGTCCATATGCAAATACAAACAGTTGCTTAAGAAAGTCGGGTTCAAGATAGAGAAGGAAACCTGGTATCTTATAAATCCCAGTTACAAAATAAAGTTTGGGTTAAACCCAAGGGTTTTGCCGTGCATCATGAGAATTCCGCATATATGCGATTTTTACACAACTACGCATTACAGCGTTATTTGCCGGTAAAATTACTATATTACTATAGAACAATCAAACCGAGGAGTTTTTATGAACAGGTTAGCTACCTATATTGTTATAGCTGCAACAGTCATCGTTTCAGTAGCAGTTACTCTTTTTATTTTGCACAACAAAAATAAGGCATTGCTTGAGGATTAATAGCTTTTGAAACAAAATAATATCCTTTTAATAGCGGCGTTTGCTTTTCTTGCGTTGCTCTTGTTTGTGTTTAGCGAATTCGCTTTTAATGATTCAAAGCTCATGCTAAATAGCGATCAGCTTAATGGTATAGGTCCCAGATATATCAGAGCTAATGATTTTATTTTACCCGAATGGGAAAACATGCGTTTGGGTGGCATCCCTACCATAGACGCTCTGTTTGGAGACATTTATCACCCGCTTACTATGATTTACTTTGTGCCTGGGTTAGATCCCGATAGAGCTACAGGGTTTAAGTTTATTTTTACGATTTGGTGTGCGTTTATCGCTGCCTATATTTTAGCCAGATATTTAACGGGTAAGTGGCAATGGGCGGCATTGCTCGGATTTTTATACGCTTGCAGCCCTCAATACTTCTCATACATATATGGTGGGCACGATGGTAAAATGATAGTTTTTGCCGCAGCTCCGTTTGCAATGTATGCTTTAATGAGATTGCTGCGCGAGGGCTCCATAAAGCATGGGATTTATTTTGCGCTTTCTGTTGTTTGGATGGTGCTGTCTCCGCATTTGCAGGTGGTTTATTTCTTTTTATGGGGTGCAGCGCTTTATACATTATTTGAAGTTTTCTCCAATCCGCTTTCCGCAAAAATAAGATGCATTCGCATGGGGCTTGCAGTGTTGGCTGTATCTATTGGTCTTGCAATTTCCGCTTTCCAGATAATTCCTCCTTATTTATATACAACAACGGAATCTATTAGAGGGAGCGCAGAAAAAACAACCGTAGAACATTCAGCAAGCTGGAGCTTGCATGGTGAAGAACTTGCCGCTATGATTTTACCCGGTTTTCTGGGAACAGATGTAGAAGAAAAGAATACTTATTGGGGGCAAAATTCCTTTAAGCTAAACGCAGACGGAGCAGGAACTCTTTTAACATTTTTGGCTCTTTGCGGTTGTTTGTTGCGGAGCAACAGAAAACAGGCTTTATTCTGGTTTTGCGGCTGCGTTTTAACTCTTTCTTATGCTGTGGGTTTACACTCGTTTTTATTTTCCGTTTGGTATAATATAATACCCGGTGTTAAAAATTTCCGTGCGCCCAGCATGGCTATTTTCTGGATTCCTCTTGCTTGTTTATTTTTAGCAGCTCCTGTTCTTAAGAACTTTGAAGAAAATAAAGAAGTCTTTAAAAAAGGTACAATTTTATATGGAATATTACTGGTAGGAATTTTATTTTTCCGCTACGCATGGGAAACATTGAACGGCATACCGGTAGCGATATTCATAGCCTTGTTCGGAGCGTATTTCATAAAATTGTCTGAACCGCGATTATCGGGATTAAAGAATTTCCATGATAAGCTGCGTATTGCGCTTTGGATTCTTCCCTTCTTGCTTCTCGCGAGTTTCTTTTTAAATCCTGTTAGCGGGAACTATTTTAAGCCTGTTAATTTTGTAAAAGCTAATGATTTGGTTTCGTATTCGTTCACATCTTTTATAGTATGCGCTGCTGTTGTTGGTTCGGTGTTTTCCAAAAAAATATTGATCTTTGCGGCGGTTGCGGCATTGGACTTGGCTATAGTAAACCTTCCTTACGTTCAAACCGTTCAAAGAGCAGCTTACTACAACCCAAAGCATGCAGTTGTTCATGCCATTAAGCAGGATAATCCGAACGACCATGAACGTTCCCGTATTTTTTCTTTAACAAGAAATCCGGCGATTAGCGGCAATAATCTGGCTTCTTATGGGCTTAGAAATGCTCTTGGTTATCATGACAATGAAATAGCTACATACCGAATTTTCAAGGAATCTTTGCAAAATTCGGCCATGCTTGATTTGATGAATGTAGGTTATATAGTTTTTGATGGTGAGCAAGGCACGGGAATTCAAAGAAATCCCGGTGATTTGGGCAGAGCGAAGCTGTATTACCAATGGGAAAACGAAAAAGACATAATTACAAGATTGAAAGATGGCGAATTTGATTACAGAAATATTTTGTTATTGGAAAATGCAGCCGCCGTTGGGGCGTATGGCAATACACCCCAACAAGGCGAAGTTAAAATAATCCATGCAAAAGCGGATAAAATCAAGTTTGAAGTTGAAAGCCTCATTCCCGGCAAATTATTCGTTTCCGAAAATTATCATAAATACTGGAAAGCAAAAGTTAACGGGGAAAATGCGGAAGTCAGCAGAGCATTCAGCACATTCATGGCAATTGATGTGCCGCAGGGAAAATCCGTTGTGGAATTGCGTTATAAATCAGAGAGCGTAACGCTTTCGCTTTGGATTGGCGCAGTGGGCATGATTTTGCTTTGCGCAATGATTTTCTTTGCCTGGAAAGAGCAACGCAATGTTTTACGATAGTTTTTCAAATCGCAAAAGGAACAGGCTTGGAAGTTTTTTGGTTGAAAAAACTTTTGAGGAATTGGCAAAAATTTCCGCCGAATATGCTCCCGTGAAAATTTTGGAAATAGGCGTTGGAAAAGGCGTCCTTTACGAAAAACTGAAAAAAGAACTTCCACAAATGGAATACACGGGAATAGAAGCCGGTGATGCCATGTATGCAGAGGCAAGGAATAAAGGCATAAATGCAATAAAATGTTTTATTCCGCCGTTTCCGCAAGAACTCGAAAAAGGAAGTTTTGACCTGATTATAATGAGCCATATTCTGGAACATTTCATAAATTACAGAGAAGTGCTGGAAGTTTTGAATGGGATAAATCCATTGTTAAAGCCACAAGGAAAACTTTTGATTTTTTGCCCCTGCGCATTGGATTACGGCATGGATTTTTTTGATGGTGATTATTCACATTCGTATATAACAACGCAGAACAGAGTTGAAGAATTGCTTTTGGACTCGGGCTTTCAAGTGATACGGCGTGCTTCTTACAGGTCTTGTTTTAAGAGTTTTAAACTGTTTTTTTATGCGCTTTCCAAAATTATAGGTTGGTGCGCATTTCTAAATACAAGAACCAGAAGCACTTTCAGAAAAAATCTATTGACATTGGCGGAAAAGATATGAAAATAGCCATAGATGCCAGAATGATAAATAAAAGCGGCATTGGGATCTATATCAAGCATATAATGGAGAATATAGGTTATGATGTTGTTTTGGATAATTCCAATTTTCCGTACAAAAATTACAGCATAAAAGAGCAATTGTTTTTTCCGTATAGAAAACTGCGCAGGGAAAAAGTAGATGTTCTGCATGTTCCGCATTTGAATATTCCTATTTTTTATAAAGGCAAGCTTGTAGTAACCATACACGATTTAACGCATTTAAGGTATCCGCAATTTTTACCGAGCAAATTTCATTACTATTATTTCAAGTTCATGCTTGGAATGGCAACAAAAAAAGCTTCTAAAATCATAACGGTTTCACACAATACAAAAAAAGATATAATAGATTTTTTTAATACGGAACCGGATAAGATTAAAGTTATACATTCCGGAGTGGGAAAGGAATTTGTGATCAAGCCAAAAGATGAAGTTTCTTATCTGTACAAAAAATATAACATTTTGCCGGAGAAAAAGATTATTCTATACGTTGGCAACTTGTTGCCTCATAAAAATGTGAATAGTTTGCTAAAGGCATCTCATTTAATAAAAAAAGATCATGTTTTGGTTTTGGTTGGGAAAAGTTTTAAAGAACGGACCGCAAAAGTAGAGACTGATAATTATCAGTCTCTACTTTATGTAGGCGAAGCCAGTCGAGATGAGCTTGTTGATCTTTACAATCTTGCGGATTTGTTTGTGCTGCCTTCGCTTTACGAGGGTTTTGGTTTTCCGGTTTTGGAAAGCTTTGCATGCGGAACGCCCGTAGCCTGTTCCAACACTTCAAGTTTGCCGGAAGTCGGAGGTAATTTCGCATTTTATTTTGATCCAAAGGATGAGGCGAATATTGCCGATGTGATAAACATGGCTTTTGAGAGCAAGAGTGATCCGATAGCTTTGAGAGAATATGCGCTAAAATTTTCCTGGGAAAAAACTGCCGGAGAAACGTTAAATGAAATCAATTCCCTGGCAAATTAAACTGGCTATCAGCATTTTGCTTTTGGCTTTGGTGGTTTGGAAGTTTCCTGTTTACGAAATTGTTCAACATATAAAAAACGCAAAGATAGGTTGGTTAATATTGGCTTTTGTATTTGGAGAGCTTATTATTTTAAATCAGGCATTCCGCTGGCATTATCTGTTGATTGTTCCAAAGGAACAAAAACCTAAATTCGGTTCGCTTTTAAAATATACTGCGGTTGGTTATCTGTTTAACCTGTTTGCACCTGGTGGTGTTGGCGGAGATGTTTATCGTTCCATTGCTTTGGGTAAGGCGCACAATGTTATTGCAAGCAGCGTGGCTTCTGTTTTGGTTGCCAGAATTTTGGGGCTTGTGGCTTTGTGCTTGTTGTTTTGGATTGCATTGCCGTATTCCGAGCATATTCCGCAGCAGGCAATTTGGTTTATGGCTGTAGGCACTTCATTTTTAATAATTTTTTGTTTTTGCGTTATTTTCAATCCTTTTAAAAAAGGAAAGCTTGGAGAATTTGCGGAAAAGTTAAGGGAGTACAAAAAATATCCTTTGCGTTTGGTAGCGGCTATGTTCGGCTCTCTTTTTATGCAGATTTTGGGTGTTTTAATGCAATGGTCCGTGTTCAAAGCCGTGGATATTTCCGTTCAATGGAGTTTGGTTTTTGTGGTTGTTCCGGTTACAATTATGCTGACAACTATTCCGATTTCCTTCAATGGCATAGGAGTTAGAGAATGGTCTTTGCTATCCTTAACCGCTTATGCTGTAAATTCCGAGCAATTGCTTGCCTCCGTGCTTTTGGGGTATGCAGTGGTTATTTTGCAAGCAGTACAGGGGAGCATTTTTCTACATTTACCACATGATAGAATTCGTGTCTAACACAAATTTTGCCCCGTCCAGCCCAAAGGCGGAAAATGCGGGCGAGCCTTTGCACCTACAGCTTGGGCATAAAAGCGATGTAAACCAGCCGTCTTTTGAAGATATTTCTGCAAAATTGAGCGGAACCAAGGCTAGAATAGAAGAATTGCTTAAACAATATCCGGCCAAGCAGGGCGGGCTTTTAGAGGTTCTGTGGATAGCGCAGAGCGAACTTGGCTGGGTTCCGCAGGCTGCGGTTAAATGGGCGGCCAAAATTTGCGAGTGTTCTCCGGCGCATGCATGGGGAGTTGCAACTTTTTATACAATGTATAAACACGCCCCAACAGGTCGCTTTCTTTTGCAGTTCTGCCAAAATATATGCTGCCACACAGCCGGCGCAGAGAGCATAATCTCCATAGCGCAGAGAAAGCTGGGAATAAAAGCTGGAGAAACCACACAAGATAATTTGTTCACAATAGTTAGAGTCGAATGCCTTGGAGCTTGCGGAAACGGCCCTGTTATGCTGGTAAATGACGATTTTGCAACGGACATAGTTAATGGTGCGCTCGCAATGCCTTTGAATACAGGCTTAAACGAAGAAAGACTTGATAAAATTATAGACTGGTGCAAAGAACGAGCCGCAAAAATGCCGCAAGAGCCCAAAAGGGATCCTCTTGGCGGTGTCACCGGTGCTGTTCACGGAGAACCTCAAGCTGCGAATTTTGCGCCTGCGCCACCTGCGCTGGGTGTTAAGGCAACGGCAGGGGAGAGTGGAGTCAGCATTGTTTGGAAAATAGCTCCGGAAGTCACAGCCATTTCTGTTGAACGCAAGAATGGCAATAACTGGCAGTCCATTGGAAAGCCAGGAGTTAAAGATAAGGAATTCGTAGATGCCGGTGGTAAATCCGGCAATGAATACCGCGTGATTGCCACGAGCGGCGAGAGGGTTGCAAAACCCTCTGCTGCGTCTATTTCTTAAATCCTTTCAATACATTTTTAGCTTTATTTTCAGCCTCTTTTTTGAGTTTATCTTCTGCTTCTTTCTTTTTAGCGGCAGCTTCTGCTTCCAGCTTTTTCTTTTGAGCTTCTGCTTCTGCTTTTAGCTTGTCTGCTTGAGCTTTTGCCGCAGCTTCCAGCTTTGCCTTTTCTTCGTTTAACTTTGCTTTGGCTTGATCTTTAGCTTCGTTTAATTTTGCGGTTGCAAGGTTTTTAAGATCATCCACGGGGTTGGCCATTTGGCTTGCATCTAGGGTGACTTTTGGGTCTGAGAATGAGCCGCCTATGTTAAAGAATAAAAGAGCATTGCCTTGAGAATCCTTTTTGTAAAGCGCAACCGGGCTTCTGCTTGTGAGGCTGTTCAAGCTGGAGCTTATGGAAGAACTCATGGTGTTTTGCATTTTCAAATTCAATGCTCCGTCAAAACCAACGCCGCCGCTAAATGCGAACTGACCCAGTGCCTTTGCATTTATTTTGAAATCCTTAACCAAAAGCTGGCCGTTTTTTGCCTCGAACTCTGCTTTCAAATCATCAAAGCTCATATCGCCTTTATCGCTAACCGGAATTTTTCCGCGCAAAACTTTTTGGCCTGCAATTTCAAAATTCGAAAGGCTGCCGCCTACGGAACCCAGAATTTTTGAACCTCTCAAGCTTCCGTTTGTAATCTGCACAGAAATCGGTCCGCTCAGATTGTCAACAAAATTTTGCGGCAAGCCTTTGGTGTTAACATCTAGTTTCATGCTGAATTTTCCAAAAAGCGTATTGTCTAAATTTCTCAACTGTTTTGAAATTTCAGAATCTCCCGAGATATTCTTTGTGCCGTTTGTTATAAAGTCATTAGCCTCTACTTTGTCAACATTCAATGCGAATTTCACATTCGCAGATTTGCGGTTGGTCAAGTCCACAGCCACATTCGTATTGAAGCCACCGGTGTAGAGTCTGCCTTTTGCGGCAACATTGGCTTTGCTGTTTGCAAAATTTATTCCCATGTTAAAGTCGGAAAGAGTTAAGAACCTGAACACCGTATTCGCCAAATTAATATTTACATTAGCAACTACATCCGGGAGCTCAGGATATATTTCCATAGGAGGGCTTTCTTCTACCGGTGCATTCGGATTGCTCGGTGGCAACAGGCGGTCAAGTTCAAGATTGGAAGAATACACATCTACATTCACATTTGTTTTTTTGCCCATTGCAAGTCTTGGCATTACCATGGCGAGGTAGTCTTTTACAACAGCTTTTACCTTTACATCGGATTTTCCTATTTGCACTGCTGGCTCTGCGGTTATTTCTGTGTTTGAGAATCTTACTGCGCCGTTAAGTGTGACTGCGTCCGGGAGCATAGGAGTTTTTGCAACTATATTTTGCATGGTTACGCCACCGTTCACGGAAATGTTTTCGGGGCGAGCCGGGTCTATAACTCCTTTTGCGTTTACGCTGGCTTCTATTCTTCCGGCGAGGCTGCTGAGTTCCTGTATGGTGATCAGTTTGTTGGCGAGCGCATATAAAGCTCCAAGATCCAAGTTTGTTGTTACGGAGAAATTGTTCAGCATGGGTTTTGGAGATAGCAAATCGCTTGCCTCAACTAAAACGTTTGTGGGCTGGCCGGCGAGCATAAAAGACAGAGGTTTAATGTTTACTGTATTTTCCGTGAAGGCTATATTTCCGGTTAAGGATTGGACTCCGGCCGGAAGGTCGCTATGGCCAACGGCTATGTTGTTCAAAACAAGGTTTCCGCTTACCGGAGGAACTTTTTCAGGAATAATGGATCCTTTAACCGCAGCGTTAAAAGATGCTGTTCCGCTTGCGCTGACCTTTGGTATTTCAGGGTTTATTCCAGCCGGGATTTCTTTTATAAGTTCCGCCAGATTTATTTGGTTGGATTCAACTTTCATATCTACAACCATTATTTCTTCCATGAACCTGTCAACTGTTCCGCTTGCACTTATATTTACGGATTGCAAGCCGGCTGAGAATTGCTTAATATCTATGTGTTGGGTTCTCAAATTTGCATTGACTCCCGCATTCAAGAACACGCTTATGCCGCCTTTGCGTACTCCAAGCCCGCCATCTTCCAGAGATATTTCCTTTAATGTTAGAGCGGTTGATGTTCTTATATCTTCCAAAGTTTTATTTAGAGAAAGGTTTGTGCTCAAATTTATATCACCAAGAATGACTTTTCTTTTTGCAGAACGATCGTTAAAAATAACCTTTGCATTTTTTATGCTAAATGAGTTCAGTGCGAGTGAGCCGGGTAATTCAATATTTGACAAGTCCAGCTTTGCCGTGTCTTTAACCGCCTCTTTTGCCGTAGAGTCAGATTCGCCGCCCAAGCCGTCTATTGAGGTTCTGCCGTCCGACATAATTTCGTAGAGCAGGCTCATGTTTTCAATAGAGATTTTGTCTATCGCAACTTGAAACATCAGAAGTTTAGCGAGGTCTATTTTAACTGCGGCATAAGGCAAGTCCAGCATGGGGTCTTTGCTAAAGCCGTTTCCGGGGTTGTTAGCGACCTTTATATTGTTCAGGCTAATTCCCAGTGGCCATAATTTAAAGCCAGCTCCGCCAACAGAGACCTCCCTGTGCAAGGCTTTCGTGGCTTGCTCCTCAACGAGGGCTTTTATTCTTTCGGGTGGAAACGCCTGTTTAATTGCAATAACTGCAGCGATAAGGGCGACAACTAAAACTATGGCGATTATGCCTGCGATTTTCAAAAGTTTTTTCATGGAAATTAATATAGTAAATTTCCCCACAAAATTTTTATGGGCAATATACGGGCGGCGGCAAAGCTGACAGTTTGGTTGTATTGACAGTCCAAGACGTTGTGGTAACCGGAATATTGCTCTCCGACTTTATATACCATGATTCATCGGGTAAGCCAAAGCCAGCGAGATCATTATAGCCACCATCTTCTATGTCTTGGCCTCTTTTTACATTGAAAGACAGTGAATCGCCGGAATTTAGCATATACTGAGGGCCGCAATCGGTTTTGGTTTTGCACACTTCGCCTGTTGTGGCATAAATATAACCATTTGCGCCATCTGACCTGAGGAATTGGATTGTCAAAAGATTATATGCCCAAATATATGTTTCATAACTTCTTCGTATTATTATAGGATATTCCGAATTGGTATTCAAGAATTTTTCCATAGCTCCTAAACCTAATTTTGCAGTCACCCAAATCAAAGTTTCGGCTTTACCATCTGCATATATAGATGTTTCGGCTTTCATGATACGCGGTGCGCCAAAACGAGCCGGAGTCAAGTCAGTAAGAGACACGCGAAGCATAATGTTACTTCCATATGTTTGCCTGTCTGTGTAAAAGAAATTAATTGAATGAGATGTGCCATCAGCCCAGCCTTTCATTACTGCAAGTTCATTGATATTTATTTTCACAGGAGCAGCTATATGAACACCGCCCAAATCCGCTACTAATTCCCCGTCTATAAATATCCACATATCATCATCACCTATGAATTCAAATACATCATTGTTTCCTTGAAAATATTTGAAAGTAGCAGAACCAGACAGAGAAAATCCGTAGTTATGCAATTTATGTCTGACATTTTTATCGTTGGCAGCCCTTATACCGGCAGTAGGGTTTTTCGGCCCTCCATTGGCATACCAAGCGCCGCATACATCGCCATTACTATCTGGACACCAATAATTTAAACTTTGCCTGCCCCAAGTCATGTTATCATCGTATTTATCAAGCGGGAAAAAACCGTTGTCATTGCCATCGTTATTCCATCTTGTAGATGTGTTATAATCATAATTCATCAAATATTTACCATCAGGCTGCCTATACAGTTCTATTATATCATCAATAACCTTCGCTCCATGGCTATTGTTATGCCCTTGATACCCACTGAACCAATTCTCTAAATTGCCAGCGCTACCACAATTGCCATTGCCCTGTTTGGGACGTGCGCAATAACGATATTTTATATGATCGCGAGGATTGTTTGGAAAATCAGGGTCATCTTGTATATATATTTCCGGACAACTTTTGTCGTAATACAAGTCGTTTTGCACCATTCCCATAGTTACCATTACTGGTTGATCCCAACTCCCTCTAGGACCAAGCGCATCAGGCCCATTAGTATAACCTCTTCTCGTTCCGCCGACAATCTCACCATACCTAAGTTGAGTGCCACCCTCTGTGCAAGGCATATATCCATAAGAGTTAAAGCATATTTCGGTGGAATTATGGTTTCCTTCATAATCACAACCGAGAAACAATTCGAAACCCGGTGCTTCAACAGAGAAATCTCGGATTATGACATCAAATTCAATTTTGTTGCCATTGCCGGATTGCATTACTATGTCAGGAGAATTTTTTGGAAGAAACTGCTCTAGAGCTACGCAGTTTTCATTAACGGTTGACTTCGGGTCAAAAATGTTATTGCGCTCCGGATCTGCGCAACCAAAAAGACCTAGAAAAAATAATAACGCAAAGCATAACTTTAAAACCATATATGCACTCCTATTCCTGAAGCTAACAGAATACCACCCATAATAAAAGAAACATTTCTCGTCGTTTTGGCATCTTCCACTTTTTTCCAAGCATTGTCAAATTCCGATTGAGAAGAATACATCAAAGCGTCATACTCATTAGCCCTTAGTTTCACATCCTCATTCTTTAAGAAACCATAACCAATCATCGCTGCACCAACTACATCAAGCGTAATAGCTACCCAGAAACTTGCGTTACTCTTCTTTTCAACAGACCCTACTTGAGGATCTATAGTTGCAGAAGCAGCCAAATCTTGAGCAAGATCAATGCCTGCATCCATGCCGAGTTCTTTGAGCAAAGAGATTATTTCATTGGGCTTGATCGGCAATTGCTTTACACAACCGGCAGTCAAACCGACATCAGTTATTTTATCATCGGCAGGGCAAGTAAACTTTGTTTTGCAAGAAGCTTGCACCTTTGCAACAGAAATGCCTAAATCTTTTACAAAGCTTGATATGTTAAATCCTTTTTTTGCATTGGACAATTCAAAAATTTCCTTGTAGCATTTGTTGGAACCTGTGTAGCCTGTGGTAATGGTTGCAAGTTGAGGCTGAGCCGGTACAAGCATAAGCTGTTGCTCTGTTGCAACCGGCTTGCGAGATGGGTTTTTAGTTATGCTGGAAAACAACTCCGGAGCCTTTTCCCGAATTGTATTTAGCAAACCTATAACATCTTTGCTCTCTGTGACAAAACTGGCCAAAAGATAACCGCTTATGGATTCATAAAGCTCTACCGTCAAAGTTAACATGCCACCGAACTCTCCAACTAAACCCTGCGAAACATATTCTGCGCCAATCGCCCTGCCTATGTCTATGGCACAGCTCTCGGCTAAACACGCAGCTTCTTCGGCATCTGATGGCAGTAATGACAGTATGTTATCGCGAGTTAAAATGGCATAACCGTGTGGCAATACTGTTCGAGCTTGTCTTCGTAGCTCGTCTGTTAAATGGCGGTATTCAGATTGCTTTAGTGTCATCTCAGCAGAAGGAATTATTTCCAGCACAGCAACAGTATTAGCGGCGTGGACTAAACCAACTAAGATGGGAATAATGGTAAAAAACTTTTTTATACCTAACATAAAGCCAAATATAGTAATTTCACTTACAGCATTCATTCCTGCTGAAAAATCCGAAAACCTTGCGTATAAACTTGCCAAAAGCATAGGCCTCGTGCACGGCTTTTCCCCTGTAAGAATCCGGAAGCATCCAGAAAAATTCCTTTACTTTCGGAACCTCTTTCACCAACGCATCTATGGCCTCTTTGCCGTATAAAAATTCACCGCTTGAAAGTTCCAGCTTGAATTCTGAGATTAGCTCTCCCTCCGGTAACGAAATTGTTTCAACTTCGCCGCTTAAATGCTTTTGCAATAACTTGGCGTAAGAACGGCAAACAGGGCAGTTTGAATCAAAGTAGAGTTTCAAAATCCTGCCGCACGAACTAAATCATTGTAATATTTACCATTGATCTCGTGTTTATCCCTTGGATGTTTAGCGAGTGTTTGTCCATATTTTTCTATGAAGTACTTGTTCTTGTTCACTCGTTTGCAAGATGGAGGATGCGTGCTGAATACTTGCAAAATGGATGACGATGAGTCTATGCATATTCCTTCTGCGTTTGTTTTCAAGCCTCTGGCAAAGAAGTCACTTAAACCTTCCGATGAAATTCCAATTTTATTGGTATAGTAAGAGGCCAGCGAATCCGCTTCAAATTCATTATCCTGGCTGTGCCCCATAAGCCAAACACTTGTACCCAATGAGGCTAAGAGAGCGCCTATGCCATCTCCCAAAAGCGCATCTATAATTATAGAGGCTCCGGCCGCCTTGACCATTCTTTCTCTGCTGTGATGCATAACTATGTGCCCTACCTCGTGAGCTAAAACACAGGACAACTCAGACTCGCTTTTAAATTCCTTTAAGATTGGCGTGTAAAAATAAACATAGCCGCCCGGAACTGCAAAGGCATTTACCTGCTTGCTTTTGATCAGCTTGAATTCAAAAAAATTGTCTTTGGTGCATCTCTTATTATCGCATTCGTAACCGGTGGGCAAAAGGGCTTTCAAATCTTTTGGATCAATTACGTTTAAAATTTCTTTTGCTCTTTCCTGATAGAATTTATAAAAGTCCATTTGCGCTTGGTTATTCGGATCCGGAGTGAAAATTGATTCTCCGGGTTCCATTACATCTTTATGTCCTATTTTTATAAGGCTGTCATATTCTCGGCCCATTTTTTTTTCATCGGCTTTGCTTATAATTGTCTCTTCCCAGCTATGCATTCCGCAAGCCTGAAACAACACAACAAACACTAACGAAATTGCCCAAAAAGCTTTCCATTTATTAGACATATTTTACCTCTCGCGTTAATTTAGAAATTACGGCCCACCATTCTTCGCAAACAAGTTCTTCACAAATTGCAAATCCGGCTTCTTTGAACCAGTCCAAAATAAAGTGCTTTTCGCATTCAAGCTGGCCGCTTAAAATAAACTCGCCATCAGGTGCCAAAAGCCGCTCAATATCGGCCTTCATGGGCAGAACTTCCGTGCGAATCATATTGCAAAGTATAACATTGAATTTTGCGTTTTCGTTAAAAGAGTTTAAAAATCCAAGAACCGCATTCGGAGGTCCCTCTCCGTTTTGTTCAAAGTTTTCTACAACGCAGGAAATAGTCAGCGGATCAATCTCGGTTTGAACTGCAAATTTAGCTCCTTTTTTCAAAGCGAACAGCGAAAGAATACCTGTGCCTGTGCCTATATCCAAAACGCTTTTATCTTTGAAATTTATCTTTTCCATTAAGCGTGCAACCAGTGCTGTGCTAGTATGTTCACCGGTGCCAAAAGCCGTTTTTGCTTCCAGTGCCAACACTACGCTATTCGGTGCTTCAAAGTTTACCCAAGGAGGTCGCACCCAAAGGTTTTCGCTGACTTTAACAGGAGTTTGCCGCTCACGCCACCACAAATCCCAATCCTTAGCTTCTTCTTCGCCACATTCAAAATTCAAGTGCGGAAACTGCGCAACAATAGAGTCTCGTTCATCTTTTGAGTTTGTGTAAAATTTAAATTCAATGTCGCAATCATCTTCTGCTTCAAGCTCTTCCAAGCTTACAATACCAGCTTCAAAGAGTTTAAAACTCTCCAATTCGTAATCTTCAATTTTGCAGCAACCGATTGCGTAATAATTATAACTCAATTAATCAATTCCCGGCGTTTTCCAGAAATTCGGCAATTCGCGATCTTCCCAACGAAGCCTTCCCTGTCCAAGCCACTTTTTTATGGAAGCCAAATGCTCTGAGCTCGGATTGTCTGACTTTTCAATATCCTGGCGAGTTTTATCCATCACGTTCAAGTAATCATAAGCTTCTTTTGCTTTGCCAAAATAGAGGTGAAGATTGAATAACACATATAGAGTTTGACATTCAAGGTCTATTTTTGGGAAGTCAGACATATAATATGCGGTTTTGAAATGCTCGGTTGCGATTTGCAATGGCAGGTGATCATCCATGCCTGATTGTCTGCAAAGAAGCGCAATGCGAGTCCAGTAATTTCCACGCTTGAAATGCGCTCCCTGTACTTTTGCGGCAGCTTCAATCTCAGCACGAATATCAGCGAACTGATAGCTTACTATTGCGGCAGCATGACATCTAGGAAGTTTAAACAATGCATCGCCAATTCCGGTTTTTTCATAGAAAGCCTTTCTCTTTTCTGTGGTTTCTTTCAATTCTCTGATCACTTGCGGCACAAGCTGGCTCTCTTGGTTCTGCCTTGTGGTTCTGTTATAAAGCACAAAATCCTTGCGGTCCGGGCTTGCTAGCAAGCAACCTTCACATACGGTTACGCAAGAAAGCAGGTAGTTCACCTCTCGGAATTGCCCTGCCGATTTATATACCGGAGCCAAAAATGGATCGCTCAGAACGGCAAGAGATTTCGCTCTCAGCTCTTGGGAATTGAGTCCCCATTTCTGGCAAACCGGGCAATCTACTACTCTAGGATATAGTGGTGATTCTCTGGTTGGATCGCCCTCTGATGTTTCAAAGGCTTTATCGCTGAATTTGAAAACGATATCCATTACATTTTGCGGGAGAGCCTCCCCCTCAGGCTTTTCGGAATGTTCAGCATGCTCAGAATGCATGGAGTCTCCGGCTGCATCGGGAAATTCAGACCTTATGATCTGGATGTTCTTCATGTTTATATCAATACCAAACTTAGCGATGTAGGCATCTGCCATTTCGCTGTGGTTTTTGAAGAACACCATCAATCGGCGGTGAATTTCTTGCGTTTTATCGTCGCTCATGTTTAAGAATTTAGTAAAATTTTATCCAACCAAAGCCATCCTTCGCCATTTAAGGCTAGGGAGCCTCCATTGACAGCTAACCACCCGCTCTTTATAAAAGGCTCTACCTTGCTAATGTCAAATTCTCGCCCGAATTCCTTTTCATACTCTTTTAGCGACAGCCCTTCCTTTGTTCTCAGGGCAAGCCAAACGGCTTCAATCTCTTTGCCATAAGTATCTGGAATATCTTGAGTTAAGTCTCTTTTCTGGCATCCGTTCAGCACCCATTTTTTCCAAGGCAGGTATTTTCCCTCCACATAGCTGCGAACTCCATCCAAATAACTGTGCGCTGATGGCCCGACCCCCAGATAGGAGCCTCTTTTCCAATAAACCAGGTTATGCTTGCTTTCGTGCCCAGGCTTTGCAAAGTTTGAGACTTCGTATCTATGAAGCCCTGCGGTTTGCAGGATTTCCGTAGCTTTCAGGTACATTTCGGGGTATAGATCTTCGGGTTGCGTTGGTAGTTTAGAGTGTTTTTTGAGAGTCAATCCATAGAAGCTGATATGCTTTAAGTCCATATTTATGAGTGCTTTAACGTCATTTAAAAAATCTTCCGTGCTTTGGTTGGGCAGGCAAAACATCAAGTCGCAGCTTCCGGTGCCAAAGGCTGCATTTAATTTATCCAGAGCGTTCAGAGCCATTTTTGCCGAGTGATGTCGCCCAAGCATTTTGAGCAGGTTGTCGTTTAAGCTTTGAACGCCGAGGCTAAAGCGATTTACGCCGAAGTCCAGAGCGAGTTTTATTTTTTCATCGGTCACTTGCTCAGGGTTCCATTCCATTGTGAATTCACCGGTTGTTTTGAGGTTTGAGAGCAGGCTTTTCAAAAGGTTTGTGCTTAGGGCAGAGGGTGAGCCGCCTCCTATGTATATAGTGGGTGGGGGAGTTACAGTAGCCCTTACAGATACCTCTCGCAGCACTAGCTCTACGTACTCGCTGTGCAGTCTTTGCGGTGCCGGCATGGCGCAGAAGTCGCAGTAGTTGCATATTGATGTGCAGAAAGGGACGTGGATGTAGAGTGAGGGCACATGGCAAAATTACTAATTTCATATTCACAATGAATATTCTAGTAACAAATGATGACGGCATATCAGCATCTAATATCCTTGCCCTTGCCAAAGCGGTTATGGAGTGCGCAGATGTTAAGGTGGTGGCTCCTCAACGTGAGCAAAGCGGTGTGGGGCATAGTTTTTCTTATTATCGTTCCCTGCATTTTGCCCCTGCGGAAAATTTTCCATGCGAGGCTTTTTGGGTGGA
>WQSZ01000003.1 GCA_009787645.1 Candidatus Fibrimonadales bacterium
TTGATACTGCCAATCAACCCGTAAGTATATCAATTTCATATTTGAATCTGATTTCTGATTAATTCTGTGCATACACCTCATGCAAAATGCAAGCGTGGGGTGTAACTATGGGTTCTCAAGAAGGCATTAACAGCGATGCCGGGTTTGTCGATAAGAGTTTAACCGGCGAAAAATTCTAAGTTACATCACATGCCTAAAATTCAATTCGTAAGCGACTTGCATATAGATTTTTACAATCACGGCACAAAACCGCTGAAAACATTAGACCATTATCTTAACCACAAAGCAGACTACCTGGCAATAGCAGGCGATATAAGCAACTCAAAAACAGCCACTGTAAACGCACTCAAAGAATTATCAAAAAAATACAGCAAAGTGTTTTGGGTACCTGGAAATCACGATTTGGTTATTCCGCATTACGGCGTACCATCCATACGCAATAGCTGGGCTTATATAGCTAGCATCTGCGAAGAACTGCCGAGCAACGTATATAAATTAAACGGAGATGCATTGCCTGTGACCGACAAAACCACAATAGGCGGATGCATGGGATACTGTGACTTCGGTTATGCCAAACAAGTGCTCAAAATTAAAGACAAAGAAATGTGGGCTTCCTGGAGCTGCTGGTATGACAGCGTATATATCGGGCTCGGCCGTGCTGCGGGCAAGCAATTATGGGAAAGCGAACTGAAAAACATGCTATCTTCGCTTGAACGCAAACCCGATATCATGATGACACACTTTATGCCCTCATATTCTTTAGTGGAAAAACAGTGGGCTTCGGATTTATGCACCACATTTTTCACCTTTAACGGAGACGAATTGCTGGCAAAATTCGGAGAACAAGGGGGGAAAATATGGGTGTACGGGCATACCCACGGGAAAACTTTTACCTCAAAATACGGCGTGTCCATTGTATGCAACCCTTTTGGTTACCCAAATGAACCCCAGTCGAACACCTTAGAAGAATCAACTTTTGATATAGAGTAACCCTTGACAGCCCTGTAAAATTTTTCTATATTCCTCTCTATATTTAAGCCTGCGGCTATTCTGCCGCTGCTCACCAAAAGAAGGAGTTTTATCTTTGGCACCACGTTCAAAACAACTGCTATCAGACGAAGTTCAGCAAGACGCAGAGCTTCCGTTGGAGACTAAGGAAATGCTGGAAAATCTCGGCATCAAAAAAAGCAAACCAGAGCCTGCAGAGCAGGCTGAACCGGAAACTCAGTCCATGCTCCCTGGGATCATAGTCCCGGACATCCCGGAAACGGCCAACCTGCCTCCACCGCAAGGTACCGAACTGGCAAATGAAGCTCAAAGTGCAGGTAATGGGGGAAGCAACCGACCGCAGCAACAGAGAAACTATACAAACGGAAACGGCGGAAATGGGAACAACAAAAGGCACCAATTTCAAAACAACAACAATAATAACAGGTTCAACAACAACAATAATAACAACCAAAACCGCAGAAACAACAACAATAAAGGCTTTCGCCCTTATGTAGAAGAAATATCACCGGAAGACATTCCGAAAATAGACAAAGAGGCTATAGACAAGGCTCGTGAAGAATGGACCGAGCTGCGTACCAAAAACATGCCTGAACTGCAAGCTCTAGCTATAGAGCTCAACTTGCCGGATATCAAGGTTATGCGCAAACAAGCCATAATCTACCGCATACTGGAAGCAAAAGCTGCCGCAGTTGAAGGAACTCCAATATATACGCAAGGCGTTCTGGAAATTATAAACGATGGCAGCTACGGCTTTTTGCGCAACCCGGACCACAACTACCTGCCCGGGCAAGATGACATTTACGTCAGCCCAAACTTGATAAGATTTTACGAACTCAAAACCGGAGACACAGTGACCGGACAAGTTCGCGCACCCAAAGAAAAGGAAAAATATTTTGCGCTCACCTGCATAGAGACAATAAACTACAAGGAACCCGAACACGCAAAAAAACGTGTTGCCTTTGAGCACTTGACTCCCCTGCATCCATTTGAACGCATAAATCTGGAATACGAAACCACCGAGCTTTCAACAAGAATAATGAACCTGTTCACACCCATAGGCAAAGGACAGCGTGGAGTTATTTTAGCGCCGCCTCGCACAGGCAAAACGGTTCTGTTGCAACACATAGCCAACGCCATAAGCAAAAACCATCCGGAAATAAAACTCCTGGTTCTGCTGATAGACGAACGCCCCGAAGAAGTTACGGATATGCGTAGAAACGTTAAGGGCGAAGTTCTAGCTTCAACATTTGACGAACCTCCCGAACGCCACACACAGGTTGCAGACATGGTTCTGGAAAAAGCAAAAAGGCTTGTTGAGCAAGGCCACGACGTGGTTATACTTTTGGATTCAATCACTCGCTTTGCAAGAGCAAACAACGTTGTTATTCCGCACTCGGGCAAAATACTTTCCGGCGGTGTGGATGCAATGGCCATGCAAAGACCAAAGCGCTTCTTTGGAGCTGCACGCAAAATAGAATATGGCGGCTCGCTTACCATTATAGGCACAGCTTTGGTAGAAACCGGAAGCCGCATGGATGAAGTTATATTTGAAGAGTTTAAAGGTACAGGCAACATGGAACTCGTGCTGGATCGCCGCATAGCCGAAAAACGGATATGGCCGGCAATAGACATATTCAAATCCGGCACCCGCAAAGAGGAACTTCTTATTTCCGAAACCGAACTTCGCCACGTTTGGATTTTGCGCAGATTCCTGCAAGACAGTACACCTACGGAAATTATGGAACAGATGCAAGAGCAAATGAAAAATCATAAAACAAATGATATGTTCTTGGCCGCCATGAAGGGATAATTATGGGAAAGCGGATATTCTTTATAGGCGTTGGCAATATGGGAAGTGCTATTTTGAGCTCCCTTGCCGGCAATGATATTGAAATATCCTTTTACGAGCCGGACAATGAACGGGCAAGTAAAATAAAAGCGAACAGAGTATCCGATATCGAAGAAGGATTCTCAAAAGCAGACATAGTATTTCTGTGCGTAAAACCGCAGGTTTTCCAAAAATTGCAGCGCATAAATTTGCAAAATCCCTGCACTATAATATCCATTATGGCCGGAGTCACGATTGCAAACTTGCAACAGAAATTCGAACACGCCCGCATTGTGCGCACCATGCCAAATATTGCCATTACCGCAAAAAGCGGAACCGTTGCCATAGCAACGGACGGCGTTGAAGAAAACGTTTTGCAAACCGTAGAGCAACTGTTTGCAAAATGCGCCTGCACCGTAAGAGTTTCGGAGAGCCAAATGGATGCAGTCACCGGACTTTCGGGCAGCGGCCCTGCCTTTGCATTTCAATTTATAGATGCCCTGGTGATGGGCGGAGTAAAAATGGGTTTGCCGCATGAAGTGGCAACGAAGTTAGCTCAGTCCACAGTGAGCGGCGCAGCCAAAATGCTGCAAGAATCACAACTGAACCCCGGCGCACTGACGGCAAGTGTTTGCAGCCCGGGCGGAACCACTATAACAGGAATTCAAATATTAGAAAACAAAGCCTTTAGAGGCATTGTTATGGCAGCAGTTGAAGCTGCATCAAAACGTTCAGCGGAGCTTGGAAAATGAAATTTATACCCCTGCTTTTTCTCGTATCAGTTCTCTACGCCCAAGATGTTGACTTGGGTCATCTAGCCATGTGCTCAGGAGTCAAGCAATGCTTGAAACATGATTTTGCCCATTGCCGTGAAGAGGACAAAAAGCCAAACCCAAACATTAAATACAATGCCACATTTTGTGCACCCTACCTTGAGTTAAAGCAACGTGGGCTCAAAACAAATGACCCGAGAGCGCAAGGCCTGTATCGCTACATGGGGCGAGAATACAGGGTCACCTACAAACTAACCGGAAAACTTCCCGTTTCAAAAGAAACCATGATGTACCTTTTTGACAATATGGAATTCACAGCGCAGTTGGTAAATGCATACAGAAAAACCAAATACACAATTACTTACGATAGCCCCGACAAAAAAAACTTTAGCGGAGACAACGGCGATAATTTGGAAGGAAGTTTTGTGTGGCTGCTAACCGACAGTGCCGGCGTAAATCCCGGAATGCACCACGTGTTTTTCGGCAGAGGCAGAACAAAAATTCTTAAATGGAGACTGCACGGCACGGCAACGGCCATATTGGATCTCAGAGAGATAAACAAAGATTCCGTAGCTTATGAATTCCGTGCCTTAGTTTCACCGAGCGGCCCTATGCTAAATTCCATTATGAATCTCAGTGTGTTCAATAATTTTGTCAAAGGAAAGATAAAAGAGATTATAGACAACATTGAAAAGGCCGCAAACGCATTCGCAAAAGGCAACCGCAAACCCATTGCAAATTACGCTCCGTTTAAACAGGAGAAATGGAAAACCAATTTGAAGGAATTTGAAGCTGTCACTGGGAAGCGCTGACTTGATATTGTGCCGGAGCTATTTTTTGCTCGGCATAAATTCTAGCGTCATGTTGCGTTGAGAAAAATCCCGTGCGAACAGCAAAGAGCTTTCTGTCTGTTAGTTCAACGATATAAAGCTCAACTCCCCTGCCCTTATACTCCGCAACCATCCTGTCTGCATTCTCCTTAGAGCCAAAAGCCCCAAGCTGAATATACCATTTGCCGGCCGGAGCACTCTGAGCAACCGGAGCAACACTGCCTTCCCGCAAAGCAACAACTTTTTTCCGTTGAAGAGAAATCATAGTTGTGTCCGCAGGTTTAACACGATTGCAATTCTCAACCGTTAATCCGTTATTGGGATATGCGGCTACTATGTCTCCGCACAAAACAAAAAGCTCAGGAAAATAAGCGGTATTTGCGCTTGATTGCGCAGCATTCCAAGAACGAACAGCACGCACCGGCTGGTTCAGCATAACTTGCACTTTCGCATCCGTTGCGCTCAATTCGGCAAACAGGGAATCTGCGGGCTCTGTTTGGCTTATCAGCAAAAGCAGTTTTGGCTCTGCCGTGCGAACCGCATCTAGCCTATTGCTCTCCATCAAAGCTTTCACCTCATTGAACAGGCAAATTTTTCTTTCTTTTTCCTCAAACTTAGGGCAGGCTTCCGCATAGCTTTTAGCAGCGGCTTCAAAATTTCCCTGGCTGTATAATTTCTGGGCTTGAGAATACATATCGTTAGCAAAAGCAACCACCGCAAGCAAAAGAATAAATCTCATATTAAAAATTCCCGATTTGCAGATCTAGGAGTGATTTCCCAAGCAGGTAGCTGTATTTTGCCTGGTTATGCCTTATCTGCGAATTGTTAAAAATTGTCTGCTGCTGAATAAGCGAAGATATATCCAGCATTCCTAGCTCGTGTTGCTGAACGGATTTATCCAGAGCCAGTTTTTGCGCTTCCATTTGAATGGAAGAAACTTGCCATTGCAAGCGATATGTTTCAACTTGCAAAGCCAACTGCTCAATGGAATTTTCCAATTGCTTTTGCGTGTTAAGCGCAGATATCTGCTGCTGTTCTTTTGCCACTTGCGCAGATAAAATGTTATGGCTGGTTGCTCCCCAGTCTATAATGGAAATGCTCAGTCCAAGCGATGCGCTATAGTTGAAATTATTTTTCAACTGCGCTCCGTAGCTAGGGTCATCGGTTGCCCAGCGAAGAGTTGTGCCGGCTCCTGCGCTTAAATTTATGCTCGGCCAGCGACCGGAGTTTGCAACGCCAATAGCTTCGTTTGCCGCTAAAATAGAAAGAGAATCTATTCTTTTATTTATGGAATTTTCTTCTGCTTTTTTTAGCAGAGCAGAAAAATCTTCCGTTGACTTTAAAACGGCGGAATCCGGCGGCGAAAGCGAAAATTCCGTTCCTTGAGGAATTTCCAAAAGTTGGCGAAGCGATGTGTAATTTTGAGTTAAGTTGCTCTGCGCCTGCAACAGGCTTAAACTGTCGCTTGCAACCTGGGCAAAAGCCAGAGCCAAATCGGTAGCGGTGAAGCTCCCGGACTGAAAGAGAATGGAATCTTTCGCAAGCAATCTTTTGGAAAGAGCAAGTGCCGCTTTCGCAGAATTTTCCGATTCCATTAAAGACCAAACCTGCATATACACTCTTATGATCTGCTCGGATAAATTTCTCTCTACAGCTTCGGAATTTAACTTTGAAATCTCATTGCGAAAGGCGGCCTGATTTATACTATGCCCTATTCTGCCTCCGGTGAAAACAGGCATTGAAGAATTTACTCTCATTCCCAGTATGTTTAAATAGTCAAAAGTTGAAGGATCGTTAAATGGCACTCCGTTAACAACATCCTGGCTCATGCTGCCGCTGAGTCCGGGCAGCCTTGCATTTTTCGCCTGCTTCAGAGAAGATTCCGCAGTTTGTTCCGATAGTTTCGCAGAGGCTAGCGACAATGATTTTTTTTTGGCTAATTCAATGCAATCTTTTAAAGTTAAATTTTGATAGCCATGGGCAAAAGTCTGGAACGCCAATAGAAATATTGATATTAATACCAGCCTCATGCTTTTCCTATGCTCATAAATTCAAAGCCTATTTTTACCAATTCATCACTGTCAAGAATATTGCGGCCATCGAATATCAAAGCGGGTTTGTTCATTAAAGAGTAAATCTTTTTCCAGTCGAGCTCCGCAAACTGCTTCCACTCGGTGCATAGCAAAACCGCATGAGCTTCTTTTGCGGCTTCGTAAGGATCTTCAACGAATTGAACCCTGTCTAAAACATCGCTTAAATCGCGTTTGGCATCGGGGAGAGCTTTGTAATCCGTGATCACGGGAATAGCGTGTTCATCAAGGAGTTCACGCACAACCAAGTGTGCAGGGCTTTCACGGGTATCGTTGGTGTTCGCTTTGAAGGCGAAACCGAAAACTGCGATTTTTTTGCCGGCTATGGTGTTGAACAGCGAGCGCAAAACACGTTTTACGGAGCGTGTAGTTTGCCACTCATTTATTTTAACAACGCTTTCCCAATACTGCGCAACCTCAGGCAAACCGTAGTGTTCGCATAAATACACCAGATTGAGAATATCTTTTTTAAAACACGAGCCGCCAAAACCTATGGAAGCTTTTAAGAACTTTGGGCCTATGCGGGAATCACAACCTATTGCATAAGCTATTTCATCTATGTTTGCGCCTGTTTTTTCGCAGAGTGCGCTTAAACTGTTTACGCTGGAAATGCGCTGGGCCAGGAATGCGTTTGCTGTTAATTTTGAGAGTTCGGAACTCCACAAATTCGTGGTTATTATGCGTTCTCTCGGCACCCAGTTGGTATAAATTTTCGCAATTTCTTCTACTGCGGCACGGCCTCTTTCATTTGTATGCCCGCCGATCAAAACTCTATCGGGTTTTTCCAAATCTGTTATTGCAGTTCCCTCTGCCAAAAATTCCGGATTGCTCACAACATCAAAGTGAATGCCTTTTGAATTTGAATTCAAGATTCGCTCCATGCTTTCGGCTGTTCGCACGGGCAGGGTGCTTTTTTCCACAACAATTTTATCGCTATCGCTGGCTGCCAAAATGCTACGTGCAGTCTTTTCAATATACTGCAAATCAGAGGCTTTTCCGCTACCGAAGCCAAAAGTTTTTGTTGGCGTATTTACGCTTACAAAGATTATATCAGCTTCTTTTATGCTTGCGTCTATATCGGTTCCAAAGAACAGGTTTTTGCCACGTACGCTTTCCACCACTTCCTGCAATCCCGGCTCATAGACCGGCAGGTTATCGCTGTTCCAAGCGGCAATGCGATCTGCGTTTATGTCAACAATTTTCACTTGATATTGCGGACATTTTTTGGCTATCATAGCCATAGTCGGACCGCCGACATATCCGGCACCTATGCACAAAATCTTTTTCATTCCACCACTCTAAAAAAAACTTCTAAAGGTTCTCTTTGCGATACAAAGGTATTTACTATATGGTTCGTTTGCGGGTAGCCAAAGGGCAGTGCGAGCAAAAACATTTGGGTTTCCGTGTTCGGAATATGTTTGCGCAGCAGGTCCGGGTAAGCCATTACGCTATATTGCGGGCAGCATCCGAGCCCTCTGTTGTGCAGTTCTGTTATTAGCGCTTGCAAAAACAGGCCGCAGTCCAAAAATGTGCCGGAGTTGTATTCGCCTTTGTTCACAGCCAAAAAAAAGACTTGTTTTGCGCCGAAGAACTTGTAGTTTTCGCTATCATGTTCACGGCGTTTGTCTTTGTCTTCCCTGCCAATGCCTTTATGGATTAGGAATGCTTTCCCCAATTCAACGGCTCTTTTTTTATAGGCTTCGGGTAAAGGGTCCGGGTTGTAAGCATATTCAAAGCCCATTTCTTTGCCGCTATTGAAAGCCGCCAAATAATCTGCACGCAGATTTTCCAGAGCTGTACCTTGTACAAGCATAAGTTTCCAAGGCTGGGTATTCTTACTACTGGGAGCCCGACTAGCGCCGAGCACCACAGCCTGCACAACATCAGCAGGAACTAACTCACCGGTAAAAGCACGAATAGATTTACGCATAAATCAATTTCCGCTTTAGAAATTATTACAATCCGCCAATGTTGGAAAATAATAGCCGGAAGCATTAGCGCAATTCGCAGCAGACAACTGAAGGCATTGGCCAGCGATAAGGCAATATCCGCTCCCACCACTGGTTTTATCTTTGCTCCACTGCGCCGAACCGGGGTTGCCAGTATCAAAAATACCGTCTGCGGAACAACCTAAGAAAAATGCTACCGAGACAAAAGCGAGAATGAGAATTTTTTTGTTCATGTTGAAACCTCCTTAGAAATAGATGAACCCACCAAAGTTTGCGAAAATATTACCACCATTAATGGCTTCAAACGGATTAGCAGAAATCTGCGCTTCCAAAGCCCAACTATTTTTATGATAACGAACACCGGCAAAGGCTCTTGTTTGCTCTCCATCGTTTAAAACATCTTGATGTATTAACATTAATCTTGAAGTATCATCATCCTGGTCCATATCTCCTGCAAGCAATGATAAACAATGTGTAGCTCCGGCAAAACCAAGCCAATTCTCAAATAGAGCGACTTCACCCAAAATATTCGGAGAGATTATCGCTGCTATTATATGATCACTTTCCTGAATATTAGGAATATCGTCCTGAAAAACCATACCTACAGTATTATTCAATCCGATTATAACTCTCGCATCTGAACTTTTCAAAGCGGCATAACCCAAATTTAAGTTCAGTGTTATAACTGATCGGCTATCTTGATCAACGGCTTTATTGCCACTGTTATCCACAAAGGTGCCTCCATGACGCTCTACAAAAGCAAAAGCATCATAATTTAATGAACCTATCGCTCCGGTTAAACCTGCAGTAGCATCCAATGTGGAATAACTTTCTGTAGATTCAGTGCCATTATTATCTTCAAATCGGCTTTGATCGTAGGTTAGCCAGCCTGCATTTGCGTAAAATGTGACAGGACCCAGGGGCAAGGAAAAGGATAGACCGAGATTATCACCCGGATAAGTGGTTCTGCTGCTATAAGTAACAGTATTATTAGCAATAGTAGTAGTAGTTTCCCGCCACACCTTTCCAACAGCATAATTCAAAGCAAAGCCAAAAGCAGAAGTTGCATAGCCTAACGTAAGAGCTCCTAAGTCTCCGCTGTTCGTTAAACCTAGCAAAGCAGAGCCGCCAAACAATTCAAAAGCCGCAAAGCCAGTGCGTATGGGGGCTCCGGATTCATCGGTAAGAGAAATATAAAAGAATTTTTGCTCGTGAATATCGCTTGGAACAATATATAGATCATTCACATTGGTAGCCGCACCGACCGTTGAATAAGGGTTGTAAGCATGACCACGCAACTGTTTGTCAAAAAGCGTTTTGCCATCTGATGACGGCTCGGACCTTTTGGGTTCAGGTGGTTGAGGTGGAGGTGGTGGAGGTGGTGGAACGATAGATGGAGCTGAAGAGCTTGTATCTGAGGCTTCTCCAGAACTTGAAGCGTCCCATGGGAACTGCGCAAAAGCGAAAGCTGCGGCAAAAAGGCCTGCAGCTACGAATCTAGGGAAATTTATCATGTGAAGAATATAGAAAAATTTATTTTCCTGCTATGGCTCCGCTATTACCGCTATTATATATGAGCATTCTGCTCGCCTCATGCGCAAAAGAACCAACTTCCGATGCCGCCCGCTTTAGCATAGAAGCCTTTGACGGATACAGGGTCCTGAACATACAGGAAGCATGGAACGGAGACGGGGAAAAACACAGATGGGTGCTCCTGGACTCCACATTTAACTCAGAACTGCCGGATAGCTTGAAAAATTTGCCGAAAATTAAGACCCCTGTGAAAAAAGCAGTGGTGCTATCCACCACCTCCATTGCCTTTATGGAAAGATTAGACCTGCTGGAACAAATCGTTGCCGTTGAAAATAAAAATTTGATCTACAGCGAAAATGTTCAAAATTTGCCCGTAAAAGAAGTCGGAAGCGGAAATTCGCTGGATCTCGAAACTATCATGATCTTAAAACCCGACATAGTTCTCACCTTCGGCACCGGATCTTCCATCTACGACGACTACCCTCGCCTCAAAACAGCAAATATCCCGGCCGTCCTCACCGCCGAATGGATGGAAAGCCACCCAATCACACGATTTGAATGGATAAAAGTTTTTGGCGTACTGTTTGGAAAAGAAAAAGAAGCGGACTCAATTTTCGTAGAAACCGAAAAAAAATACAACGCTCTTGCGGAACTGGCTCAAAGCGCAACCAAAAAACCGATTGTGCTTACAGGCTACCCCCAAGGCTCGGAATGGCTGGCCGGCGGAGGCAAAAGTTACTTCGCAAGATTTCTACAAGACGCTGGCGCAAAATATATTTGGGAAAGTACAGACAATACAGGAACCTTAACTTTGAACATTGAAACAGCATTGCAAAGCGGCGCAAAAGCCGATTTTTGGCTGCACCCAAGCCTGTGGACAAGCAAAGCGGAAATTCTGCAAAATGACCCTCGCATGACAATGATAAACGGAAAAATTTACCAAAGTTCAAAACGCATAGGCAAAAACGGAAGCCGAGACTTCTACGAAGGAGCCGTAGCGCATCCGGACCTAGTGCTGGCAGATCTAATTTTCATATTCCACACCTACATTTTACCGCAGCATAAATTTGTATATTATGAACCGTTAAAATGATCAAATTCATCGCAATGTTTTTTTTGGTTGCGCTTGCTGTTGCAAGTGCGCAAGAATCTTTATCTAAAAGGGCTAGCATAGGTTCGTCCTCCATACCGACATTTTACGAAGAACAACTCATAAGGCAAAAAGACTGGGCAACTTTAAATCCTGTGAATTTGGAAAAGCCAGTTGATTCAAACTACGTTATTGGTCCCGGTGATTTTTTTGAAATTCTTTTGCCTAACGGAAACGAGGGCTTGCAGGTATCGCCGGAAGGAAGCATTGCCATTCATGGCTGCGGGCTGGTAGAAGTCAACGGATTGAAGTTGTACGAGGCAAAACGAAAAATCCTGGAAAAACTTAAAACCCGCTACGACGCAAGGTTCACAGGAGTGCATCTGGTTCAACTGCGCCGCTTTGCAGTGAATGTGCAAGGCGCGGTATGGAATCCGGGACAAGTCATAGTCAGCGGCCAAGCTCGCGCAAAAGAGGCCATTTACCACGCAGGGAACTTTAAATACTCGGCAAACAGAGACAGCCTTTATATATATCGCAACAACGATACCATAGCTACAACGGAAAATATCCTTTTGCAAACAGGCGATGTTATAGAAGTTCCCCATAAAAACTGGCAACAGTCCATAGATTTGATTTACGCAGGGACACAAGTAACCATTCCATACATACCCAGATACACAATAAAGGAATACATAAAAGACGCAGGCATAACTATTGACAGGAAATACACCCAAGTCAGCATAAAATATCCGGAAGATGGATTTACAAAATGGATAAACATTGACCAAATAGACAATTTTGTCCCGGAACCGTTAAATGAAATAACATTTCACACACAAGCGCCTTTTGTATATGTTGGCGGTGCTGTAATGGCCGTTGGGGCTGTGCCTTACAATTCGTCAATGGGCCCGGCAGATTATGTGGCGGCCAGCGGAGTTACCATAGCAACGGGCGATTTGAAAAGAATATCGGTTTTGAGAAACGGAAAAACAATTTCTGTGGATTGGGCAACCGGAGAAATTTTACCCGGAGATTTGATTGAAATACCCAGAACCGTTTATGAGCAGGCAAAAGATATTACGTATTTTGTAGCCTCTCTTGTAGGCATAGTGGCAACAACTTTAACCATTTACTTAGCAACGAGGTAAGTATGATCAGAATAACCGCACTTTTATTGGTTTTGCTTTTAGTGGCAATTGCAACGATAGGCTACTTGATCGGACGTCCGTCTGACGGCAGCTCCGGCGGAGTCACATCCACAAGGCAGGAGATAAGCATTCACACCACAGTGCGGCAAATTTTGCCTGCTGCGGAGTTTGTGTCTCTGCATTACAGATATACATCCATGCTCAAAGACATCAACAGCATAGAACTCTTTGGCTTTTCAATTCCGGGAACAGAAAAGAAAATGATGGCTATGATCGGTGGCACCATAAAATTAGGCGTTAATTGCAAAGAACTGTATATAGATACAACTCATGCGGACACCTTGTTTATAAAACTTCCTCCTATAAAAGTTATCTCTAACGAATTGCATCCGGAAACGGCGGAAGTATATGATGAGAAAGACGGGCTTTTCAACAAGTACAGGGCAAAGGATCAATTTTCGCTGGAAGCAAAGCTAAAATCTGAAATAGAGCTTGATGTCAGAGCTAACCGAGAAATAATTATGCAGGCAAGGGAAGCTACCGAATCAAGTTTCAAATCATTTTTGCGTTCGCTTCCGGTTTTAGATACGATTCCTGTTGTTTTTAAGTGGAATTAGAGGAACAATGGCATTTTCTGATATTTTGATTTTTTTGTTAAAGAGAAAGTGGCTCTCCATTGGAATTCCATTCCTCGCTGGAATTTTGGGGTTTGTCATATCATGTTTTCTGCCGCTTTATTACAAAAGCGAAATAAGGATAGCTTTGGACTCGGGAACTAAGACTAATAGCCTCAGTTCTTTGATGAAAGGAGCGGCGGCGTCAGGTTTGCTAAGTTCTCTTGGACCTTCTCTAGGATCTATGTCCGGTTTGGAAAATGAAGATTTATATCTGGACATAATTGACGGTCGTGATGTTCTGCTGGCCACAATAGAAAAATTCAAGCTGGACACCATTTACAAGAGCGCAAAATACAAAGAATCTCTGATAAAGCAGTTTTACAGTGACTTAAAAATAAAAGTCGATGAATCAACCGGAATTATTTCCTGTGAATACGAGGCAAAAAACAAAATTTTGGCCAGAGATCTGGTTCGTTTTGTGGTTGAGGCGGCAAATGAAAAATACATAAAGCTGAGAAAGGAACGTGCTTTGCAAACAATAGAGCAGTTAAATTCGTTTAGACGGAACATCATAACTTCGGCGGATTCTTTAAGCGAAATTTTGATTCAGTTTTACAGAGACAACAATCTGCTTAATTTGGAAGCCCAATTGCAATTGACGCTAACTGCGCTTGCAGGTTATGAAGAACAGATTAAGAATATGAAAATCAGCGAGAATAAAGTAGGGGCAGATAATTCAACAGCAGCAGAGCTTCGTAAGAGAAGGAATATTCTAGAGAGGGAATTTCAAAAATTACGCGGCGAATTTTCAGAGGACTATGTGCCGAATAAAGCCTCCGTTTATATAAATTCGGACTGGGCGGTAAAAAAGCTTATAGAGCTGGAAAGACTGGAGATGCATTTGAAAAGACTTTTCACAACGCTGGAGATGCTGGAAGGCAATATTGTTATGGAAGAAAGCATCGCTGCGAGAAATATGCCGATAATTCAGGTTGTGCAGGATGCGTATTTACCAGATTACAAGAGCAAACCGAAAAGGGCGAAGTGGGCGTTATCCACAGCGATTCTGGCCTTTGTGCTTATAAATAGCCTGCTCATAATAAAAGCCATTTACATAGGTGAACTGGAAAGCGAGAATCGGGAAAGTTTGAGAAAACTCATAAAATCGCTTTGGCCTTAAGGGATTTGACATGATACCTAAAAAAATCCACTACGTATGGTTTAGTGAAGAAATGCCACCTGAAACACAACGTTATATTGATGGGTGGAAAAGGCATATGCCTGATTATGAAATAATTCATTGGAATGCGAATAATTTTGATGTTTCCAAGCATAAATGGGTAGAGCAAGCCGTAAAGCATAAAAAATGGGCCTTTGCCGCAGATTTTATACGACTTTGGGCGATCTATAACTATGGTGGAATTTATTTGGATGCAGATGTTGAAGCTGTGAAATCTTTTGATTCGCTTTTGCATTTGCCGTATTTTTTAGGCATTGAACAAAGCATAGATGAGCCTAATATCCCAGAGATGTCAACTTTTGGAGCCGAACCTGAAACCGCATGGGTGAAAGATTGCATGGATTATTACGAGAACAGGGATTTTGCAGATGAAAATGGCAAATTAGACACTACGGTATTACCGCAAATATGCAAGAATATTTTTAAATCCAAATACGGAATCTTGGAAATTTCCGATATAAAATCTTTTTGCAAGGAAAAAGCAGAAGTGCAATTATTCTCTTATGATTATTTTTGCCCAAAGTCATTTATAGATGAACTAGTTATTACGCAAAATACTTATAGCATTCACCATTTTGCAAGCGCTTGGAGAAAAGCAAAAGAAAAACAAAAAATACAAACTATTATCTGGTACAAAAGCAAATTCATTAAATTTAAATCTTGGAAAATCTTTTTGTCTATTATGCATCCCATTATATCTTTAGAGTTATTCTTGGAAAGAAGAAGGCAAAAGGCAAAAAGCAAAATTAAGGATTAAAAATGTGGATATATCAGTAACAATTCTATTATCAACGCTTTCTTGCCTCTGTACTTTTGTGCTGAACAGGCAATTGAGTGGTTTTTTCTTGGCATTAATAACAACTTTCTGCGCAATGCACGGGCCTCCTTTTTTGGTTTGTTTAACAGTGGCAATTTTTATGCAAAGCATGCATGCATTTTTTTCAGAGAGGAAAAATATAATGCTCTTAGTCATAATTTCTGTTGTGGTAAGTTATGTAATGCTTATATTCGCATTCAAGCCCTATAAAATTAATTACTACTATTTTGTGGTTTTTTTAATAACCTTGTTGTTTTTTATTTGGACGGCACTTATTAAATGGGATGAAGAAAAAATAATTAAAATAGTAACGGCACTTGGCATATATCTTATAGTTTTCGGATTTGCGGAATGGTTGATAATAAATCCGGTGCGTATTCAAGGCCCGCTTAGCGTAGCCACCGCTTATGCCGTGATACTCGTTTTGCTTTGGACAATTTGGTTTGTAGAAAACTGTTTTAGCCACCGTTTTTCATACTTAATTGTATTTTTAGGTACATTGCTTGTTTTCATAGCCGTAATACTTAGCGGAACCAGAATGGGAATTATAGGTATTGGCATGGGTTTATTGCTTGGATTAATATTCAGCAACTGGTCATTAAAGCTCAAAGACAGCACATTTTTGAAAAAAATATTTTACAGTGTATTTGCACTTTGTTTTGCTTTATTATTTATTTTTGTAATTTGGAGTTTAATCCCAAATGAACTTTCCATAAAAAAGGGCTTAAATTTAATTCTCGCAGGGAAAATGGACCCAAGCAATATGGGGAGAGTAGCATCATGGATTGTTGCCATAGAAGCAATTTCAGAAAATAAAATATGGGGAATAGGGCCGGGAAATTTTTTAGACATGTATAAAGCATTTTTACAAACTCTGCCGGCAGACATTGGAATTTTAAAAGCAGGGCTAAAACATTCGCACAATATGTATTTGATGGTACTTTCGGAATATGGAATTAGCGGTTTTTTGATTTTTGGCTTTATTATGATTGCCTGTTTTATGCAATTATTTTCCCGTTTAAAAAACAACATTTCCGTTGGCATATGCTATGCATTTCTGAGCAGCGGAATTATCATGATGACTTTGGGCATAGTAGATATAATACCGCTGGATTTATACACTTTAGGATGGGGAGCGTGGTATATGGGAGTTTTGGCAAGTTTCAGCACAACAAAAAGGGATGCAATAAAATGAATATTTTATTTATTATAGATAAATTTCCTGTTGGCGGCGGAACAGAAACCGTGACTAGAATTTTATCTAATGAATTTATTTTACGCGGATATAAAGTAATCGTTTGTTGTTTTACTTATTGCAAAACGGATATTTTCGTTAATGAACAAATAAAAATTTTAACTTTTCCTAAGAAAAGTCATTCTGCCCAAAACATTAAATTTCTTAATAAAATTTTGATCGATGAAAATATCAATATAATTATAAACCAAGAATACCCGATAAAAACCGTAATTTTATGCGACAATGCCAGACTCAAAACAAATGCAAAGTTAATTTCGGTACATCACTTTTCCTTGCTGATAAATCCTTATGCAAAAGTTGGTTTTTTTGCAAAAATATTACCGACATTCTTGGTCTATAAATTGAAAGAACATCGAGAACTTAAAAGAAGAAACCTAACATATGATCATTCCGATGCTGTAGTTTTTCTGTCGCAAAAATTTATTGAGCAGTACAAAAAATTACAACCTTATAAAAATTTAGACAAATTATATGCAATAGCAGATCCTCTGGAAATTTCCGGCGAAGAATCTTTGAATTCCAAAGACAAAATAATTATTTTTGTCGCTCGCATGATAGAGAGAGAGAAACGCCCATCACTTGTTTTGGAAGTTTGGAAATTATTGCATAAGAAAAATCCGGAGTGGAGCTTACTATTTTTAGGAGATGGAGAAGATTTGCCGGCTTTAAAGGAAAAAGCAAGGAATTTGCCGCGAGTTGAATTTCTGGGCTTTCAGAAACCGGAGCCTTATTATGAAAGAGCTTCTATTCTGCTTCAAACAAGTGCCTTGGGCTTTGAAGGCTTTGGCATGACTCTTGCCGAAGCGCAAAAAAATGCCTGTATTCCCGTTGCTATGGATTCTTATCTATCGCTATCTGATATTATTGAAGATGGCAAAAATGGCTTTATAACTCCAAATAATGATATAAATGCAATGGCTGAAAAAATTCAAATGCTAATGGATAATGCGGCTTTGCGAAAGCAAATGGCATTAACTGGAGTTCAAAGCGTAAAAAAATTTGATATTAAATTTTTAGCAAATGATTGGGAAAAACTTTTTAAGGAAATTTTATGAAAATAAATTTTCTCTTACCATGTTTTGGAACGCGACCGCTTGGCGGATTTAGAATAGTTTATCAGTATGCAAATAAGCTGGCAGAAAATGGGCATAAAGTTTCTATTATTTACGCATCCGGAAGAGAAAGCAGATTTTTATTTTTGATAATGCGTTTTATTATACTCTTTATAAAAGATATTTTTCCTTTGCATAAATCCATACGCAAATTATACGTATTTAAACTAAATGATAATACAATTCCCAATGCGGATGTGACAATTGCAACCGCCTGTACTACCGCAGTCGCGTTGGAATCTTGCAATGCATCAAAAGGCAAGCGCATATATTTAATACAGCATTATGAAGATTGGAGCATGCCTCCGGCTATGCTTAATGAAACATGGCGATATAAGGATATGAAAAAAATAGTTATATCAAAATATTTAAAAGAAATCGGGGCAAATCTTGGAGTTTTTGATACGGTTTATATTCCAAATCCTATAGACTGCGATTTGTTCAAATTAACAAAGGATGTTCGCAACAGAACATATAATATAGCTATGATGTATTCCGATCAGGAAATAAAAGGAAGTATATACGGCTTGCAGGCTATTGAAATCATAAAGAAAAAATACCCGAATTTTAAGGCTATATTTTTCGGAACAAAATCAAGAGATAAAAATATTCCTAAATGGATTGACTATATTAAAAATCCATCACAGGAATTTTTGGTAAATGATATATACAATAATTCCAGCATTTACCTGTGTTCAAGCGTTTCCGAGGGATGGGGGTTGCCTCCTATGGAAGCAATGGCGTGCGGAACTGCTGTTGTTACAACGCAAAACGGAGGAATTTCCGAATTTTGCTTAAATGGAGAAAATGCTCTTATATGTGATATTAAAAAACCAGAGCAAATGGCAAAATGCATAGAACGTATATATCTAGACTGGAATTTGCATAATTTACTGACAAAAAACGGATTGGAAAAAATAAAAGAATTCTCGCTTGACAGGTCATTTAAGCTATTTATTTCTATATTATGAACTATGAAAAAAATCGCAGGAATTCTATCTTTAGCTGTAGTTATAGCATTTTTTATTTTAAATGTTCTTACGCCGTTAATTGCCGATGATTACGGTTATTCACTGGCAAATTCCGCTTTTGATGCCGTAAAACTGGCGCATGACAGGTATTTAGACTGGGACGGCAGACTGTTCGGGCATTTTTGGACATATTTCTGGCTATTTACGGGAAAATCTATTTTTAATATAGCTAATACAATAATGTATTGCCTGTTCGTATTTTTAGTTCAATTTCACATAATCGGAAAAATGAAGTACAGCCCTGTTCTGTTTTTAGCAATCAATATATTTTTATGGTTTTTTATGCCGGCTTGGGGGCAAAACTTTTTATGGCTTAGCGGCAGTAGTGTTTATCTTTGGACAACCGTATTCATTTTGCTTTTTCTTATTCCATTCAGAAAGAAATATGATGATAACAACTATAATTTGAATATACTTTTATCTATCTTATTTTTATTTTTGGGAATAATTGCAGGTTGCAGCTCGGAAAACGCAGCCGCAGCAACGCTTCTATTGCTTATCGCTTATTTTGCGGAAAAAATTGTCAACAAAAAGAATTTTTCATTATTTGAATTTTTTGGCATGGCCGGATTTTTAATAGGTTTTCTTTTGCTTATTTTGGCTCCGGGAAACGAAGTGCGCCAAGGCTTGTTGCAACACTACGGCAGCGAACAATTTATGATTTTAAAACGCATTGTAGGAGTTACGCTTGTATTTGGAAAAGATTTGGGGTTTGCGCTTATAGCAGCTTGCGCAATTTTAGCTTTTGATTTGATTTATAACAAAAAGCACAAATTGAATATGTTCTCTGCTTTTTATGTACTAGCCGCAGTTACAGGGGCGTACTCAATGCTTCTATCTCCGTCATTCCCACCCAGGTCTTTTTTCATAGTGATTGTTTTTGCCGGTATAGCTCTTGGAAATATTTTATTGCAAATGGAAATTAAATTGCCGGAAATAATAAAGAGAAACTCAATTGCTATTGCTGTTTGCTGTTTAATAGGCTTTTCTTTTTCATTTCTAAATTCAAGCAGAAATATTATCGGAGTATATATGGAATGGAACAAACGCGCAAAATACATAGAAGAGGAAAAGGCAAAAGGTAACTTTGACATTGAAGTTAGATCCCCTATACCGGTTTGGGATAAACACGTTGCTCAATATAATTTACAAGATATAAAACACAACAAGGATGAATGGCCTAATATCTCAATTGCAGAATATTTTGGGCTATCTTCAATAAAAAAATCGGATAGCGATAACTGGGAAGTCATGTGGTTTAAGTAATGCGCACTCATAAATCCATACGCAATGTAAGTGTAATGTTTTTAACGCAATTCGTTACGCTGGCACTGGCTTTCGCAAGCCGTACGGTGTTTATAAAAACTCTTGGTGCAGAATATCTAGGATTAAACGGATTATTTTTCAACATTTTAGGAGCATTGTCTTTGGCTGAGATGGGGATAGGAGCGGCAGTGTCATACGCATTGTATAAACCGATTGCAGAAGACGACAGGGAACAGATAAAATCTATTCTTGCATTTTATCATAAATATTATTGCCTTATAGGTTTTTTTGTGATTGTCGCCGGATGTTTAATTCTCCCATTTTTACCATATTTGATAAAAGGCGAAGTAACCGTTCCTGTGAATATTTATAATGTTTTTTTATGCTTTTTGGCAAATTCCGCCATAAGTTATTTTTTTGCGCATAAGAGAACTATAATAGATGAAACACAAAATAAATATTTAACAACCGCAATTGATTTTACGGTTAATACAATTGTTTCCATTGTTCAAATCATAATTCTTTGGCAATTTAAGGATTATATGGCATTTTTATTTGCAAGAATATTGGGAACTATTATAGGTTCTGTTATTATATATATATTTGCAAATAGAAAATTCTCTTATATTAAGGAAAGAGCCGCGGAATTATCTTTAGAGGCTAGAAAAAAAATCTGGAGCAATGTGTCGATTTTATTTTTTCATAAATTAGGCGCAGTTGTAATATCGGGTACGGATTTTTTAATAATTTCGGCTTTCGTGGGCATTGAGGCGGTTGGTGTCTATTCAAATTATGTGTTAATAGTCGGTACCGTAACTGCATTTTGCAATTTATTTATAATGGGCGCGGATGCCAGCATTGGCAATGCCATTGCAACCTTGGCGAAAAAAGATGTTTATGTTGTCTTTCGCAGAATGGCGTTTTTAATTTTTTGTATTGGCGGCATAAGCGCAGTTTGTCTTGTGAATTTATTGAATCCTTTTATTGAACTCTGGGCCGGGAAAGATTATCTGTTATCCAATGCAGTAGTTTATGTAATCGTTGCAAATTTCTTTTTTATGCAAAATCGCTGGCTTGTTATAATATTCAGAAACGATGCCGGCATTTTTCGTCCGGATATGTACAAGCCTCTTATAGAAATTGTATTTAACTTGAGTTTGTCGATATTTTTGGTACGTATATATGGCACATTGGGAGTGCTTATAGGTACTTTGGCTAATACATTTTTTATCAATATCTGGGTAGAAATGTTTATTGCTCATAAGCATATTTTTGCAACAAGCATGGCAAAATACATGAAAATGTATGCAGTTAATGCTTTCGTGCTGCTGCTATCATGTGGCGTGAGTATATATATAAACTGTTTTATAGAGCCATTCGTAGGAAAAGCAGCGGTGTCCATATCCGTAGCTTCGGCAATTTATTTTCTATTTTTCTTTAGAACAGAGGAGTTTAAGTATTTTGTTCAACTCGCAAAGAAATACAATTTTTCTATATTATAGCCAATGTTATCTATAATTATACCTTGTTTCAATGAAGAAGCCAGCATATCCTTGTTTTACGAAGATATGCTTAAAATGCTTACATCGCTGAATATACCGATTGAGTTTATATTTGTGGATGACGGTTCAAAAGACAATACCTTAAATGTTTTGCACGAACTTTCCAACAAAGATGAGCGCGTACATTACATCTCTTTTTCACGCAATTTTGGCAAAGAAGCTGCCATGCTTGCCGGTTTGCAAAAGGCTCGAGGGAAGTTTGCGGTGACTATGGATGCAGATTTACAAGACCCACCGTCTCTTATTCCTAAAATGCTGGAAATCGTTACCTCGGGAGAATATGATTGCGCCGGAACCCGTAGAGTGAACCGCAAGGGTGAGCCGCTTATACGTTCATTTTTTGCCAGACGTTTTTACGCGCTTATGAAGCGATTGACTGATATAGAAGTTGTGGATGGCGCTAGGGATTTTCGTTTGATGAACAGGATTTATTTGAATGCGTTATTAACGATGCAAGAGAGGAATAGATTTTCAAAGGGAATTTTCCCATGGCTTGGCTTTAAAACAAAGTGGCTTGAATACGAGAATATTGAACGAACAACAGGTGAAACAAAATGGTCTTTTTGGAACCTGCTATGGTATTCTTTTGACGGCATAATAGCTTTTTCTTCAAAGCCGCTTGCCATAGCCTCTATCTTGGGCATTTTATTATTCCTTGTTTCAATTTCACTTATCGTACTTGTAGTTACCCGTAAAATAATGTTGGGAGATCCTGTTGCCGGTTGGGCATCGACAATCTGCATAATTCTTTTTTGTTCCGGCATTCAGCTTTTTTCCGTTGGCATATTGGGGCAATACTTGGCAAAAACATACACAGAAGTTAAACAGAGACCAAATTATTTAATAAGAGAAGAAGGCTAATGGATTTTATTTCCGGACTTTTTATTAATCAAGGCGAAGATACCACCGAACCACACAGAAATTCCATGGCAGACGAGCTGGCAGCTATGGCTAATAAAGCTCCGGTCGTCTGCCGGAATATCTGCTTATAGACGATTCCGAATTGAGATTAACGCTATTTGAAGCTACTGTTTCTCAGAATAAAAAGTGCACATAATTCAGCTTGTTACAGTGGCGTTTACTATATTACTTCGCAATGAAAGTAGCGTTCATAAATCCTCCCTATTTCCCTAAATTCAGTCGGGAATCTCGCAGCCCGAGCGTTGCGAAGTCCGGAACGCTTTATTGGCCAATGTTTCTCTCTTACGCTGCCGGCACAGCCGAAGCGGACGGAAATGAAATTTTATTGTTAGACGCACCGGCAATGAACTTGAACAAAGCGGCAGCTCTTCAAAAATTAAGAGATTTTGCACCCGATTTAACTGTTTGCCAAACCTCTACTCCAAGCATAATAAACGATTTGGAATTTACAAAAGCCCTTAAAGAGGAAGTTCAAAAACCTGTAGCTCTGATGGGAACCCACGCAAGCGCAGAACCGCTGGAGACCTTAAACATTGAGCCCGCTCTGGATTTTTGCATAACCGGAGAGGCAGACTACACAATAAGAAATTTAATAAGGCACCTGCGCGGAGACGGAGTAAAAAATTTATCTGAGATTGCAGGACTTGCATGGCGAACCTCAAGCGGAGAAACCGACTTTCAACCCGAAGGGCAGAAAATTCAAAACCTTACCGAACTCCCATGGGTTAGCAAAACTTACCGCAAACACTTATACTCCTGCTATAAAAATTATTTTTACGGAGCAAACTTAAATCCGCTCGTGGTAATTTTAGCCGGACGAGGATGCCCTTATCGCTGTACATATTGCGTTTTGCCGCAAACAATGAATGGACATATTTATCGCAAAAGAAATCCAAAAGATGTGGTTGATGAACTTGAATACATAAAGGAAAACTTCAAAGATCTGGGCGAAGTATTTTTTGAAGATGACACATTCACCGCAGACAAGGAAAATGTAAAAGTCATTTGCGAAGAAATTTTAAACCGTAAATTGAAAATCATCTGGAGTTGCAATGCCCGGGCTGATGTTCCCAAAGATTTGCTTATGCTCATGAAGCGGGCCGGCTGTAGAGAAATGTGCGTTGGTTTTGAATCTGCAAACGCAGATGTTTTGAACAGCGTACGCAAAGGTTTAAAACAAAGCGGTGCAATTCCTTTTATGAAGTCTGCAAAAAAAGCCGGAATTTTAGTTCATGGTTGTTTTATGGTAGGCAATCCTGGTGATACAAAAGAAACTTTGGAAGAAACTTTAAAATACGCAAAAAAGCTATCTCCCAACACTGCGCAATTCTATCCGATTATGGCTTATCCTGGCACTGTCGCATACAAAGAAGCTTTGGAAAGCGGCGCACTAAGCAGCAAAGATTACAGCCAATGGCTTGATAAAGACGGCTATCATCGCACAACCATTCACCGTCCGGAACTATCTTCCCAAGATTTGGTGGATTTTTGCGACATGGCACGAAGAAAATTTTATCTGCGACCGAAATATTTAATTCAGCAATCTGTGATAGCTATTTTCAACAGAGCAGAAAGAAAACGTATCTTTCGTGGTTTTAAAACTTTTTACAAACATTTATTCAGGCGTCACGGAGAAGTCAATTGACTAGAAGAGCAACTTTAGTGTTTCTGCTATGCACGCTTCCACTACATGCTGAATTTTTAATTTCAGACGGAGATAGATTTGCTCGCTTGAGACTATTTATAAAGGATTCCATTCAAATAAATTCGGATTATATTCAGAACACAGCAACGGTGGGGATTTTTTTAAACGGATTGGTTGCGCCCAATCTCTCTTTTAATGCGTTTGCGGAACTTAATACGGATAAGAGTTCCGGCTTAACATATTTGCCGCATAATTATGAACCTTATTTTGGGTATCCTTATGGCGAACTTGGCAAAAACGGGCGTACTTGGGATTTTTTCAGCGCACGTACAGACTGGCAGGCAATGCCTTATTTCAAGATTTCAACCGGTTATGATTATATCTCTTTTGGCCCGGCAAGGCGCAATAAATTAGCTCTTAGGGGCAGTGATTTTTACTGGCGCGCAATTCAAGACTCTTCTTCCCTGATAAAAAGACCTGTTCCGACTCCTTTTGTCGGATTTGACTTGAATCTAGATTTCGTATCCTATTCCCAATACGCAATGCAGCTAAAAGACAGGAAAGACTATGCAAAATATACGCATGCTCACCGGCTCGGTTTTAAAGTTTCAAATAATTTTTCCTTCGGATTAACGGAAACTACAGTTTATGGCAGCAATCCGGAAGAACGCCGCTCCACGGAGGTTATATACTGGCTTCCGTTTGTGCCGTATCTTTTTGCCGAAAGCTATGGCGGAGACAGGGAAAACTCGGCAATGTCTGCGGATTTTTCTTGGAAATTGCTGAAAAAATTTGAGCTTTATGGCGAATTATTTATAGATGATTTGAATACGATTACATCTTTTTTCGATGAATCGTGGTGGGGAAACAAGTGGGCGGCTTCTATAGGCTTAGCCATAGATTCCGCAAAAATAGGCATGTTCAACTGGGATTATAATTTTGAATACACACGCATAGAACCTTGGGTTTACACTCATCATAAAGGTACAAGCCACGATTATTCCCATTTTGGAAACTCTTTGGGTTCCGATTTAGGACCGAATTCAAGGGAAATTTACAACCGTTTAGGAATATCGTATAAAGATTTTGTGAAACTCAATTTATCAATTTCTGCTGTTGCCAAAGACACTGCTTTCGGAGGTAGGATTGGCGATATTCATACGGAAGAAGATCCAACGGATAAGAAATATTTAAACTCTGAAAGCACTTTGCATTATAAGGAATACGGCCTTGCGATTTTATTCAGACCGTTTTCTGTTTGGAGCATTGGAGCAAAGCAGTATTTGATTTTCGGCGAATACAAGGGAAGGAGAACGGAAATTTTTAGCGGAATAGTGTGGTAAAATGATTTCAGTTTGCATGGCTACATATAATGGCGAAAGATATATCGCAGAGCAGGTTAAGTCTATTCTGCCGCAATTGAAAGAGAATGATGAACTTGTTGTATCCGACGACGGCTCTACAGACAGTACGATAAAAATTTTAGAATCCTTCAACGATAAAAGAATAAAGATTTTTCATCATAACAGAAATGAAATTAAAATTCCATTTTACTTAAGTTCTAAATCGGCAGACAAGTTTTACTTTGCGGCAAGAAATTTTGAAAATATTTTAACAAAAGCGCAGGGTGATTATATTTTTTTAAGCGATCAGGATGATATATGGCAGCCGGACAAAATAGAAAAAACAATTCCTTATTTAAGCGATGACAAACTTGTAATAAGCGATGCATGGGTAGTTAACGAGAATATGGAAAAATTGCATAAATTGAGCAAATATGTAAACTATAAAAAAGGATTCTGGAAAAATATCATTATTAGGGGAGCTCCTTATGGTTGCTTATGCGCATTTACAAAAAATATTAAAAATTTAATTTTGCCAATACCAAAAAATGTTTTAACACATGATTTCTGGCTAAGTTTGATAGCCGAGTTGAAATTTTCTTCCATTTATATTCAGGAGCCTTTAGTTTTATACAGACGCCATTCAAATACGGTAAGCAAAACAAATACCAGCCAGAATTCCATTTTTTTTATAATAAAATACAGAGCATTTTTATTGTTTGAAGCATTAAAAAGATATTTTTCGAGACGAAAATGCCGTTAATAAGCATAATCATTTTGAATTATAACGGAAAGCATCATTTGCAGGACTGCTTTGACTCCATATTCAGCCAAAATTTTACAGATTTTGAAATTATTTTAACAGACAATAATTCCACAGATCAATCCGTTTCCTGGATAAAAGAGAATTATCCCAAAGTAAAAATCGTTGAGAACAAAAACAATCTCGGATTCGCAGGCGGGAATAACAGTGCCTTGCCTTATGCCTCCGGCCAGTGGCTGTTTTTTTTGAACAACGACACAATGCTGGAAAATAACTGCCTCGCAGAAATTGCAAAAGGAATATCAGAAAGAGAACCAAATCAACTTGTATTTGCTCCCCTAATAGTTAATTTTGATGACCCCGCAAAAATAGATTCCGGCGGCGACTGTTTATATCCCTGGTGCTACGGCTACAGATACGAAGATTTACAAGCAGACAATGCTTTATTTGCCGAGAAAAGAGAAATTACGCTTGCCTGTGGTGGCGCAGCGATATTCAACAAGGAACTGTTCAATAAAATCGACGGTTTTGACGAAGACTTTTTTCTTATTTATGAAGATGTCGATTTGTCGTTTAAGGCAAAAAAAACAGGTGCGAAAATTTGGATGCTGCCTAAAGCGAAAGTAAGGCATAAGGGCTATGCTACAATAACACAAGCTTCTGCCCAAAGAATGTATTTTGCGGAACGAAACAGATTTTATCTTAAAATAAAGCACTACCCTTTTATAACTTTACTGAAATACAGCCCACAAATTTTTATCTTTAGAATTTTATCAATGATCCTATGGATTTCTCGCAGGCATTTTTTACTCTGGTTAAAGGCGCATGTAGATGTTTTGAGGAACATGCCTAAAATACTGAAAAAACGGCAAAATATAAACAGGAAAGATTTTGAAAGCTGGCTGCGCAAGGAAAACTTTTTTAAGTGGCTCTTCTCCATCCATAAACATAAAACGCTGAGTCTTGGCCAACATTGAAAATCAAATCCAAAATAGAAACCCCGTGCTCAAATTCTCCGAATAATTGCTTATACTCAGGATAACCGGAATAATCCATCCACTCAAGTTTTATATTCTTGGTTGCAAAATTACGGTCATCAATATAGTTTTTAGCCGCAGGTCCTGATAAATAATGAGTAGCCCCAGTTTTTTCCAGCAACTCCAATATCCTGGTTTCTTTTTTGCCCTGCAAGTTAAATTCTCTAGAATCTCTGAAAACCGTTTTTATGCCTAAAATTTCCGAGCATATTTTTTTTATCAAGCTCATATTCATGTCAGATAAATTCGCATGATTTTCATTCATATAAAAATTTTCAAAAAAAAGCTTATATCCATCAAAGAACGGAGCTTTTGAATAAAACTGCGAAATACTTTGCCAGTGTTTTTTTTGCCAAGCATTACCTTGTATTTCAACTTCGCAAATTAAACGATTTCTATCTTCACCAACAGGAACGGAAAGCCATAAAAGACCATTTGGAGTTTTAATTTTGTTCCGGTTTCTCCAATCTCTGTTCGTATATTGAACATCATCGTAAAATATAAATTCATCAACCTGCGAAATAATATCAAAATATCCCTTCCAGGGAATGTAATTGGATTGTAAAACAGCAACTTTTTTCATATCAACTCAACCCAAAAGGAAAAGGCAACAACTCCATTTTCTTAAAATCCTTATACCGTTCTTCGCTTATTTCTTTACAATACATCTTGCTCAAATCATCGCAATTCACCAAATCTATCAAATGACCAGCATACTTTTTTCCCTCGTACAAACTCAAAAAATATTCAAAATTCTTCTCCGCAATCAGCTCCCTATGTTCTTTGCTAAACAATAATTCCTCTATTCCGAGTTCCATATCTTGCACATTCTCAAACATATACGGATAGTCCGTAGCCAAATATTCGTGAAAGGAAAAGGCTATGTTATCTTTGTTTATTTTTGTCACAAAAGGAACTTTCAAACTCATTAAATCTATCATTGTAAATGCGCTGCTAACAGGAAAACTATCTATAAATACATCTGCGCTCTTAAAAAGACATTTATAATTCGGAGTAAAGTTTACAATCTCAATCCTGTTCTTTGCAGGAGAATTTTTAAAAATGGAATCAAATATTTTTCTATGCCTGGGGGTAAATTCCGTGACTAGCGTATGGCGCAAACTTTCATTTCTTCTAAGCAGTCTCTCAATCATTTCCAAATAAGGGGAATCGTTATCGTCAAAGAATTTATAAGCTGCTGCGCCGCTAATTGTGCCCCCGCATGACTTTTCGGCAATTACAGGCAATTTTTCACGTGGCAAATAACAAATGCCATTTATCACCGTATTTTTGAAGCCTCTGTATTTTTGCGTTATAAAAGCAGTTGAAGGCATGGCTTCCGTAANTANATGCGCAAAACTCATGCCTATGCTGAATTGGTGGGAACATATATCCGAATAGAGAATTTTAATTTTAGTCCTATTTTTCAACAGAGCTAACAGAGCCGTGCTAAAAACATCATTGTTGTGCATAAANACAAAAATCGCCTTCGGCGCAAAATCAACTATTTTTTCAAANATTTTTTGCAAAGACCTTTTATCATTCCCATAGCCAAAATTAACGCCATCTGCTTTGCAATATTGCAAAATTTCCATCATTTTTATAGGTGCGCATTTGAATGTTCTGTATTTTTTCGCCAAAAACAACTTGCTCTCATATTCTTGCGGAAGGCTGGCCAGAATGTTTTTCAGAACCTCCGTATGCCCGCCAAAATCGTATAATTCCGTTGCCAAAAATGCTATTCTGTTATCTATAATGTTATCTTCAAAATACGGCAGACTAATCTCAAGAGCGTATTTTTCTATTTCCTTATCCAAGTAACGCATGTCATTTTGCTGCTCTTTTGCAAAACGCCTCTCAAAAGAATAGAGCTTTCCGCAAAGGTTTCTGTATATATATTTAAGAATTGCTTTCATAACTTTGCCAAAAAACTCCTTGCGCAATCTATAATTTTACTTTGTACTTCCAAGCTCATTCCATAAAAAAGCGGAAGCCTTGCCAAAGTATTTGAAGCATTCTCGGTACATTCCATTGAACCGGCAACCCTGCCGTATTTCTTGCCTGCGGGTGAAGAATGCAAAGGCACGTAATGGAATATGCACATAATGCCTTTGCTGTCCATAAATTCAATGAACTTATTTCGCATTTCCAAAGAATTGAACTGCAAATAATACATGTGCGCATTATGCTTGCAATGTTCTGGGATAAAGGGTCTTTTTATATTTAACCCTTCAAAATTCTTATGATAGTTATTCCATAATTCAAGGCGCAGTTTATTTATTTGCTCAACACTTTGCAATTGCGGATACAGGTAAGCGGCGAGCATATCGCTTGGCAAATAGGAACTGCCCAATCCAACCCAAGTGTATTTATCAACTTGCCCTCTGAAAAACTTGCTGCGATCCGTGCCTTTTTCTAAAACTATCTCCGCCTGCTCAATATAACGCTCACTGTTTATGAGCAAAGCACCGCCTTCTCCGCAAGATATGTTTTTTGTTTCGTGAAAAGAATAACAACCCAAATCACCTATGCCGCCACACGACTTCCCCTTGTAATAACTGCCAACTGCCTGTGCCGCATCTTCAACAACCGCAATTTTATGCTCAAGAATGCTATCCATTTCACAGCTAACCCCGGCATAATGCACGGGAATTATAGCCTTTGTTTTTTTTGTGATGGCTTGCTCCAGCAAATTTTCATCCAAATTAAGAGTATCGCTTTTTATATCTACAAATACCAATTTTGCTCCACGCAAGGCAAATGCGTTTGCAGTAGAAGAAAATGTATAGCTTGGCAAAATCACCTCATCCCCAGGCTCAATATTTAAAAGCAATGCGCTCATTTCCAATGCCGCAGTGCAAGAATGCGTGAGCAAAGATTTTTTTGTTCCGGTTATTTTCTTCAAAATGCCGTTGCACAGCTTAGTGTGCTTGCCACCCCCGCTTATATGCTTGGAGTCTATGGCATCTTTTATATGCTCAAACTCGCTCCCTAAAAACGGGGCTTCATTGAAGTTAATACAATTTGGCATTAACGGCAATATAGAAAACTCAATTAACCCAAGCCTCGCCTGATTCCGATATCGTAGCAAGTATATTTTTGCCGGTATCCATATTTTTCACGGAAATTGTTTGCCCCTTGAATGCGCTTTTCTGAGCTATTGCGTTTATTTGAACAACCGATTCTCCAAATTTAGCGAAAAGCTTAACCACGTCACCTTCCTTAACAGCATAAGGAGTTTCCAAAGAATTATCCACCAAAATATCGCCCGCTTTCAATGTGCGAATAGCAGTTCTGCCAATTGCCTCTTCTGCTTTTTTTATGACTTTTCTCTTTTGAAAAGTTGTTTCCTGCCACACCATTTCAAAATCCTTTGCTCCTATCATTTCTCCTTTGCGAACGGAATTTTTCAGCTCTGCCACATGCTCAAAACGCCGCACAACAAAAGGAACATTATGTTTTGAAATCATTTTATTTCCGTCAAAAATCCGAATCACGGACATCTCCTGCCCAGCTCCTGAAAATTGCGGAGAAAGATTTACCAGAATTCTGCCGCCTCGCTCCGGCGTAGTTAAGCTCGGCATCTTAGGTGCCTCAAATTTCCAATCCTTATCTTCCCGCAAATTTGCCGCCATTTGCGAACGAACTTCATTAAGCAAAAGAACCTTCAAAGAATCAGCAGATACACGCCCGGCACGAGCAGTGACATCGCTGAATTTAGCCCCGTTAAAAATCACATTTTTGCTGTCTGCAATCGATTTGATAAAGAAGCCCTTTACGGCATTTTCCGTAACTCTTGTCTTTCTCCCAGGCTCTGAAATCTTTCCTACTTCCAAATTTGAAATTTTATCTACAAGAGCCTTATCTCCCTTAATATTTGCAATCTGCCCCAAGCGAATAACACCGGGTTCAACAGTAGCCTGAGCTTTAAGCTCAACAGCAACCTGATTAGCGAAGACTGTCTTAACCAGAATTCCCAGAATTAGCAGAATTAACAGGATTTGTTTCATAATCTACCGCTTGAGATTGTTAGCTGTTTGCAGCATTTCGTCGCTTGTGATTATGGCTTTGGAACTTATTTCGTAAGCTCTTTGAGCTACTATCATGCCCACCATTTCTTCTACCATTTGCACATTTGAGCTTTCCACAAACTGGTTTCTCAACGGACCAAAGTTTTCTTCGCCCGGACGACCTATTATCGGTGCTCCGCTGGCTTCGCTTTGCTTGTAAATTGTTCCGCCGTTAGCTGTTAAGCCGGCTGGGTTTATAAATCTCGCAAGTTCAATTTGCCCTAAAAAGTCAGATTCCGTCTTTCCCGGTCTGTCACAAGTAACTTCTCCGTCTTCCGATATTACCAAATACATGGCATCATCAGGAACATTTATAGGAGGATCTAAGAGATAGCCTTGGCTTGTTGTTAGGTAGCCTTCATCGTTTCTTTTAAATGCGCCGTTGCGTGTATAACCTATTTCCCCATCAGGTAGGCGTACTTGGAAAAAACCTATTCCCGCTATGGCAGCGTCAGTTTCATTGCCGGTTTGCTCTAAATTACCCTGCAAAAATGAACGGCTCAAGGCAATAACCCGTGAACCAAGACCAACTTCTATGCCAACCGGAGCACGGTTGCCATCTTCCATTTCGCCGCCGGGGCGTTGCAAATTCTGGTAAATCAGGTCTTCAAATTCAACCTGTTGCTTTTTGTAGCCCAGAGTGTTCACGTTGGAAAGGTTATGGGCAATGGTATCCACATAGGTCTGGTTGGCCTTCATGCCAGTAGCTGCGGTGTAGAGAGAACGAATCATACCTATTGGAATGCAAAAAGCATGCCAATTAGGTTATTTTCTCAATTTCGCCCATATATTTCCTTAAAACTTCCGGGATCACAAGAGTGCCGTCTGCCTGCTGGTACTGGTCGCATATAGCAACCATAACACGAGGTGTTGCTAAACCGGAACCGTTAAGAGTGTGCGCAAAGGTGTTTTTTCCGTTGATTTTCGTGCGAATATTGGCTCTGCGAGCTTGATAATCCTCAAAATTGGATACCGAACTGACCTCAAGCCACTTTTTCTCGACAGGGGCAAAAACCTCCAAATCATAGCATTTTGCCGCAGAAAAGCCCAAATCACCTTTGCAAAGAGCTACAACCCTGTACTGCAAACCCAGTTCCTGCAAAAGCTTNTCGGCAAAACCTACCAATTCCTCGTGGTTTTCATAGCTCTTTTCCGGATGGGCAAAATAAACCATCTCCACCTTGTTAAACTGGTGCAAACGCAGCAACCCTCTGGTGTCTTTGCCATAGCTCCCAGCTTCCCTGCGAAAACACGCCGAATAAGCGCACAATTTCAAAGGCAAACTGCTCTCCGGGATAATCTCATCGGCATAAAGGTTTGTAACCGGGACTTCTGCCGTTGGAATCAAAAACAAATCGTCATTTTTATCGCAGGCATACATATCCTCTTCAAACTTAGGGAGCTGCCCTGTGCCGACCATGGTTTTGCGATTTACCAAGTAAGGTGGAATAATCTCCTCAAAACCGAAACGCTCACGATGAGAATCTAAAAACCATTGAATCAAAGCTCGCTCAAGCCTTGCGCCCAAGCCCCTGTAAACCGGAAATCCGCTGCCGCTTATCTTTGCGCCACGCTCAAAATCAAATATGCCGAGTTTTTCGCCCAAAGCCTTGTGGTCAAGGGCGGCAAAGTCAATTTTGCGCTCCTCTCCCCAACTGCGAACAACCTTGTTATCTTCGCTGGTGCTGCCTTCCGGCGTTGTGGAGTGCGCCACATTCGGAATGCGGAGCAGCTTATCGGTTTGCTCATCGTCAATCTGGCGTATTTTAGCATCAAGCTCGGAAATTTTGTCGCCAACAATCCGCATCTCTTCAACGGCACTGTCTGCATTTTGCCCGGTCTTTTTAAGTTCGCCTATTTTTTTTGATGCCGCATTGCGCTCTGCCTTCAGTTTTTCGGTTTCTGCAATAAGCTCACGCCTTTTAACATCAAGCTCCAGAACGGAGTCTATGCTCACGCCGGAATTCTTTTTTTGAGTTTCTGCACGGTAAAACTCAGGGTTCTCACGAATTTTTTTAATGTCTAGCATGGATTGGAAAATAGAAAATTACGCTTACATTTACTCTGCGCAAGATGAAATCCATTTTTTAAGATCTTGTTTCCACTCTCCGATGTCTGCGTTTCTGATTCGCACCTCAAGCTTGTTTTCCGCAGCTTGCGGTGTTTTGCTGGCTATTGATAAAGCCGGATTGAGCGGCAACTGGAAAAATACCTCTCCGGCACAGGATTCTCCCTTTAATATAGGCCTGAATAAACACATATAATTACCGAGCGAAGCTTTGTATTCACACTGAACATCGGAATCCAGCAAGGAAAGTTGCAAACCGTTTTCACATTTACCGGGTTTCATCACAAAATCACCGGACAATTTGGAATGCAGGATTTTTGAACCGTAATTATCTGCTCCTGCCCAATATATTTCCTGATTTGAGCAAAAATTTTGATAATCGGATTTCACAAATTCGTATAACTTCAAAATTTCTTCGTTTTTTTCCGAAGGCAGGCCCAAACTCTGTAAAACTTTATCATTTTCCAAATATTCACTATAAAACACGCTTGTTCTTTGCCAAAGCGCCCTTTTGCTTTTGGGGCTTTTTTCAACAGAAACCGCTTGAGCAAGTATTGAAAGAGAATCGGCTATTCGCATTTGCCTTGCCGCATAAGGCTTTGCCGCATTAGTACGGCTCATACAAGCTACCACGCCATAAGAACCGCTTTTTACAATGCTTGTTTTTACCTGAACATCTTGCGCATTTAAAAGATTAGACTCCTGCTGAGTACGCATTGTATTTCGTGAATCCAACTGTTCCTTGCCAGCGACAATTCGCTGGTCTGTTTTAGATTCCGACTTATAAGAAACGGAACTCTTTATTTGGCTGGCTATCATTGAACGAGCTTGAGCAATAGCCTCGTTTTCATTTTGCGCAATGCCAACGCCTCTGAAATCTCCGGAAGCGCATTGAACTACGGATAGAGCTTCCATCACAGACTGGGAAAAAGCCACGTCTGCCAGCATAACTAAAAATAAAACGCAAAATTTAATACGCATCTTCAATTTTCACCTAGTTTCAAAAGCTAAATATAGATTTTTTCTACCTTTCCATACCGTGATACACCCGTCCGCACTAGTTTATCCAAAAGCAGAGGTCCACGAAAATGCAAGCGTTGGGCCATGGTGTATTGTTGAAGATGGTGCGAAAATTGCGGAAAATGCGGTTTTGGACGCTCGGGTTCATGTTTTGGGCAATACAAGCGTTGGAGCAGGGACCAGTATTTTTGATGGAGCCGTTGTTGGCGGAGACCCTCAGGCACTAAAATATGAAGGCGAACCGACTTTTTTGGAAATTGGCGAAAATTGCATTATAAGAGAATACACAACTTTGAACAGAGGCTGCGGCGAAAACGGAATTACCAAAATTGCAAATAACGTTTTGATTATGGCCTACGCCCATGTTGGCCACGACTGTTTTTTGGAACAGGGAGCTGTTATTTCCAACGGAGTGCAGCTTGGCGGGCATGTTAAGGTTGGGGAATTTGCCACCATAGGCGGCGGAACTTACGTTCAGCAATTTGCAAAAATAGGAGCATACTCGTTTGCCGGAGGAACATTGAAAATAGACAGAGACGTACCGCCTGCATGCCGTGCGCTGGGAAATCCGGCCCGCTTTGCCGGCTTAAACTTGCACGCATTGCGCAAATACAATTTTTCCGAAGAGAGGATTGCGCTTTTGGAAAAAAACTACCGAGAACTTTACAAAAGCGGTAAACCTATAGCAGAAGTTATTTCAAATCTTGTTGAATGTGATGTGCTTTTGAATGAATTTTTCAAAAGTTATAGCGGTAATCTGTTAGCAAAGGGGTAAAATTGTTCTCTGAAACTTTTTCTAAAATCACATGGCAGGAGGTTGAAAAGCAAATAGCCACCACATCTCTGCAAGCCGTTGAACGTGCACTGATGAAAAAAGAAAACTTAAACATAGAGGATTTTGCCGCACTAATCTCCAGCGCCGCCGCTCCATACCTAGAAGCGATGGCAAAAAAAAGCAGAGAACTAACCCTGCGCCGATTTGGAAAAATAATCCAGTTGTACATACCGCTATATCTCTCAAACGACTGCACAAATTCCTGCGTATATTGCGGCTTTAACCAAAAAAATCACATAGATAGAAAAGTTCTCACAGCAAACGAAATATGCGCAGAAATTGCCGCCATAAAAAAGGCAGGCCCATTTGAGCACGTACTTTTGGTAACCGGAGAAAGCCCAAAAAAGGCAGGCTTTGAATACATATTAAACGCCGTAAAACTTTGCCACGAACATTTTTCCGCAATCTCAATAGAAGTTCAGCCTTTGGGTACGGAAGAATACGCAGAACTAGCAGAAAACGGAGTGACTGCCGTTTATGTTTACCAAGAAACTTACAGAGAAGAAACCTACAAGCAGCATCACCCAAACGGCAAAAAAAGCATTTTTGAAGAACGCCTGCGTTGCCCGGACAGAGTTGGAATGGCAGACGTGAGAAAAATAGGAATCGGCGCATTGCTGGGCTTGGAGAACTGGAGGGTGGACAGTTTTTTTGCAGCGTTGCATTTGAGCTATTTGCAAAATACATATTGGCAAAGCAAATTTTCCGTATCTTTTCCAAGGCTCAGGCCCTTTGAAGGGCAAACTTTTGAATTGCACACCCCAACCGACAGAGAGCTGGTTCAGCTCATGTGCGCATACAGAATATGCTTCCCCGATGTGGAAATTTCCCTAAGCACAAGGGAATCAGCAGATTTTAGAGACCGAGCTATGATGCTCGGCCTTACCACCATGAGTGCAGGCAGCCGCACAGACCCAGGCGGTTATGCTATTTCACAAACCGAACTCCCGCAATGGGAAGTGAACGACTCCAGAAGCCCCGAAGAAATAGAACAGAAAATCAGAAAAAACGGCTATGACCCGGTATGGAAAGATTGGGATGCATCCTTGGAATAAACCCACATTGCTCGCAATCTCCGGCGGCTTGGACAGCATGTGCATGCTACACCGCTTTGCTCACAATTGCGTATATGCGGCATACGTAAATCACGGAATAAGGCAAGATGCAAGCGAAGATGCAAAATTGATCAAAAAAAAATGCGAAGAATACGGAGTGCCGTTTCACGAGATTTTTATAGATCCGAAAATTTTTGAGAGCAACTTTGAAGCCATAGCGAGAAAAGCCAGATATAATGCGCTGTTTGAATTGAAAAATAAATTGGGCGCAGAATGGGTGGCCACTGCGCATCACAAAGACGACCAGGCAGAAACCGTATTTTTACGCATGGCTCGCGGAGCAGGCTTAAAAGGGCTTAGAGGAATTTTGCCGGAGAGACAAGACAAAGTGATTCGCCCTATGCTTGAGTTCACAAAACAGGATTTGCTGGAATACGCAAAAGAAAACAATATAGAATGGAGAGAAGACTCCACAAACAAAAATGTAAATCATTTTAGAAACCGGGTTCGTTTGCAAATTTTGCCGCAAATGGAAAGCTGCACAATAAACAGCCTTGCGCACATAGCAGAGCTTTCGCAAAGGGTTTACCCGAAAGTGCTGAAAATACTGGATTCCTATTTCAATCCGTTTTTAGTTTCATCAGAAGGTTCTGTAGCGTTGAAGTATTTTTATTTACCGCCTGTACAAGGTTATGGCGAACTTTTTCGGTTATGGCTCGGCAGCAAAGGCATTAGCTGGGAAGAAACAAACGAAGATGCTAAACTCTACGAAAAACTGCAAAAAAAAGACTCTTTTAGGTTCAGGTTGGGAAAGATACGCTTTGAGAGAAAAAAATCTATATTTAGAATCTATGATTAGGATTATTATTTTTGCAATTCTATTATCTACAGTAGCACATGCAGTAAAAACTGTTGCCGTTCTGGAAATAATTCCAACGGGAGATATGGAGCTAAAAGTCTCAGAATACAGACACTTGACCGATGAATTACGAACTCGTGCCCGTGAAGCCCTGCCCCGAAGCGGCTATACAATCCTTACTCGTGATAACATACTGTCGCTAATGCCATCCGACAACGAAGAAGCTAGGTGCCTCGCTGAAAGTTGCGCAATTGACATTGGCAGGGCGATTGGCGCAGAATATGTAACACAGGGCTTTGTAGGCGAATTCGACGGCATGCTAACCTTAACCGTTGAGCTTTACGAATCCATAAGCGGCAACCTTATGGGCAGTTTTGTGACGGAAAGCAATAATTTGAGAGGCTTGCTTGGCGCAATAAGAGAAAAATCACCAGGCTTGTTTGCAAATATAACGGATATAAAACAAAGTGAAAGGCCCAAAGTCACTGTAGCTAACACAGAGCCTTATACTAAAACCGAAAATGAATATGAAAATTTTAGCACGGAAAGGAGATGGGGTACATTTTTCTTAAACTTGATTCCGGGTTTAGGCTCTATCGCTCTTATGGGTGATTGGACAGGTGCAGCCGTCCAGTGGGGATTGATCGGAGGCGCTATTTTTACGGATGATCCGATTTCCTCTATTTTTGGAACATCATGGTTTATTTATAACATTTCTCGTTCCATAAATTACGATAAACCCAACCCGAACAACTATAGCGCAAAATCGAGTGACTCTTATGAAAATTTTGGCGTGGGAAGCAGAATTGGAGCCGGACTCTTAAACTGGGTTATTCCGGGCGTAGGCTCTATTGCCGTTATGGACGACTGGACCGGAGCAATTGTCCAATGGGTATTTATTGGGAGCGGAATATTTTTTATTGTAAACAGCATTGAAGAACGATGTGATACTTATGGAAGCTATTATGGCGGAAATTATGAAGACTGCTATACCGCTTTTGATGAGACATACTTTGCAATTGGAGCTTTAGCCATTGTATCAAACTTCATATACAATATTGCCCGTGTCGCAAGTTACGACAAACCTCGCAAAACAGCTTACAATAATAAATACGGAGATTTCAATGTGGCAGTTTTGCCTAACCAGCATGGCAAGCTTAATGCGTATTTAATGTATAATAAATCGTTCTAGGAATTTTCTATTTTTAGCGAATGCTAAAAAAACTCTCTTCTTTCGACGGTATCAAAGGCCCAATTCTCACAGTTGTGATGGACGGAGTAGGAATCTCCAAAAACGAACAGGGCAATGCGGTGACCTTTGCCCGCACACCCACTCTGGATAAGCTTTTCGCAAAGTATCCAAACACACTGCTCAGAGCGCATGGCACAGCAGTCGGAATGCCAAGCGACGAAGATATGGGAAACTCCGAGGT
>WQSZ01000004.1 GCA_009787645.1 Candidatus Fibrimonadales bacterium
TAGCCGGATTCGAACCGACGACATGCAGCTCCCAAAGCTGCCGCTCTACCAGACTGAGCTACACTCCGTTTATGGGGTGTAGGGGCGGGCACAAGGCCCGCTCCTACACTCTACCTAAAATAAATACGCTGTTATGACCACCGAACCCAAATGAATTTGACATAGCGTATTCAAATTTATGTTCAACTGCGCCTTTTGCGCAGCAATCAAATGGTATTTCGGGATCCTGATTTTCCAAATTCAATGTTTGATGCAATTTTTGATCTGCAAGGGATTTTATGGTTACAATAGCTTCCATTCCGCTTGCAGCGCCTAGCATGTGGCCAGTCATGGACTTTGAGCTGTTGATCTTCACATTGTCTATTTTGCCGCCAAACGCTTTGAGAATGGCTTTGCACTCTGCAACATCGCCTCTCGGAGTGCTTGTGCCATGCGTATTTACATAGCCTATTTGCGAAATATCAAGGCCGGCATCTTTGAGTGCCAAAGAAACTGCCAAGCACACGCCTTCACCGTCTTCTCTGGGAGCGCTCATGTGATATGCATCGCAGCTCGCTCCGTACCCTGCAACTCGTGCTAAAATTTTTGCACCACGTTTTTTTGCATGGCTAAGAGACTCCAAAACCAAAACGCCGGAACCTTCGGCGAGCACAAAACCATTGCGGCCCACATCAAACGGACGGCTTGCCTTTTCAGGAGCATCGTTGTTTGTGGAAAGTGCTTTCATTGCAGCAAAGCCTGCTAACCCTATGGGGCAAACAGCTTCTTCTGTGCCACCGGCTACAACTATATCTGCCCTGCCCAAACGAATCTGATCTGCGGCGGTGATAAATGAATGATTGGATGTTGCGCAAGCAGATACAGGGCTCCAGTTCGGGCCCATCCAGCCTAAGCGAATGCCAATTTCACCTGCCACCATATTGCCTATGGCTTGAGGCACAAAGAAAGGAGACACGCCACGGGGCCCTTTTGTCTCTAAATTCACAGAGCTTTCTGAATAAATTTCCATGCCGCCCATGCCGGTTCCAACAATAACGCAAGCTCTGGTGATATCCACAGCGGTTTTAGAGTCTTCTATGCCGGCCATTTTAAGCGCAGTTTCTGCTGAATGAACGGCATACTGAATATTCCTTGAAATGCGCTTGCGGTCACGCTCGCTGTAATAGGGAGAGGCATCAAATTCTTTTATTTGCCCACCAAACTTAACAGAGTAAGCCTCTGTGCTAAAGCGGTCAATAGGCCCAATGCCGGACTTGCCGGCAAGGAGATTATTCCACAATTCATCGGGAGTATTACCCAAATTCGTAACACAACCCATTCCGGTAACAACAACTTCTTCCATGGAAAAGGAATATAGAAAATTATAATTTAACCCGTTCTTCAAATGCTCTAAGCATTGTCACATCGTCTATGAAATCCAAGTCGCTACCCACAGGTATGCCACGGGCGAGCCTTGTGCGGTGGATTGCTGAGTTTGCGAGAATGCGGTCTATGTACAGGGCTGTGCTTTCTGCCTCAGGGCTTGACCCCAAGGCTAAGATCAGTTCTTTTACATTTTCCCGTTCTATGCGCTCCATAAGCTCCGGTATGTGCAGGGTTTCGGGTTTTATGCCGTCAAGCGGTGAGAGAACGCCGCCCAGCACAAAGTAAAGGCCCTTGTGCACGCCGCTGTTTTCAAAGGGCAAAATGTCGCTCGCTCTTTCCACAACGCAAAGAACCTCCCTGTCTCTGCCGGGGCTTGCGCATATTTGGCAAACTTCTTCTTCTGAAAATCCATAGCAGCGTGCGCAACGAATGAGCTTGGTTTTAGCCTCCATAAGAGCAGTGGCCAAATGCTCCATTTTTTCTCTATCACCCGATATTAAATGAAAAGCAAGCCTTCGGGCGGTTTTGCGCCCTATGCTTGGCAATTTTGAAAATTCCTGCACCAGTTTTTCCAGCGCAGGGGGAGATGAATACATCCGCTAAAATTTAGAATTATTCAGCGCTGCCTTTTTGAAGCTTAGCCAGAATCTCATCGAATTTGCTCATGGTTAAGCTGTAAGTGTCGTTGAACAACTTGGCCGAGGGGCCAGGTAAATCACCTATGCTTTTTTTGGCAAGCCTGTAGCCCTCTTCCACAGCAGCACGAACCTGCTCTATGTACTCTTCATCGGAAAGCTCCGGGGCAAGGCCTCTGAAGCTCATAGCAAAGTCAACTATTCGCTGAGAGGTGTTTTCCGCATTCCAGTATTCCGGAACTTCTGCAGCTTTGACTTCTCCGCTTTTTTCCAATTCGGAGAGGTCGTAAAGAATGGAATTCTCATTGTATTTGGCAAAGCCAACGCCGGCATCCATCAGGGCTTTTTTAGCCTCGTTTATGGACTGCATGAGCGTGGAACGTATTGAGCCTTGGAAAGCATCCATGTCAAAATCGGCAAAGCCTTTTCCAACTACGCTGTCTGTGGCGTTTCCGTGGTCTTGTTTCTCTTGAGCCGCATCACTGATTTCCAGCTTGTCTGTTGGCTGGTTGTGTTTGGCTACTGCCTCGGCAACGGTTTGCGAACCGGTTTTGCTTTCGGTTTTAGTCGGCTCGTAAGTTTTTACAGCCGATGTTGCGGGTTTATTTGTGCTAACTTCCATGATACACTCCTTTTTTACCATATATCGGCAGATCTAAAAGAAACCTTTAGCGTTTTACCTAACAGGCACCCTTAAAATGCGTTTTTCGCTGCCAAACGACACTTTTACTATGTACATGCCTTTTGGCAAGTCATTTAACGGAATGGAATAGGTTCCGTTTGCGAAATTCACAGTTTTTTGCAATTTTCCGTGAATTGTGTAAATGTCAACACGAACATCGCCTTTAGCTTGCAGCTCCAAGCCGTTTTTTATAAGTGTCGGAGGCTGCTGCTGAATATCCTTGGACATGTCTATGTTCCATTTATTGAGTTCATCCCCAAAGAATTTTACACGATCAGTCCACCATTTTTTCAACTTGTCTATTTCCGCATTATACTGAGTTATTGTAAGAGCAGTCACATTTGCATTTGAACATGTGGCTCCACTACCACAGCCCTGATAATTCTTAGTCGCCGAAGTTTTTATTGCGCCGGTCAGAGAGTCTATGAATGTTGGCATTTCAGTTGTAAAGACAGTTTTATATTTGTCCCATGTTTTTTTGAATTTGACCAAAAATACGGTGTCTGCCCAAAGCCTTTGGTAAAAAGCATGTCTCGGATTTATTTGGCCATTGCTCTTAGTGAAATGCGTATAAGTCATCACACCGTTAAATTCTCCTGTGGACAAGTCAAAATCCCAAAGAGGCCCTGCATGAATTCTCTGCCCAACATCCTTATACGCAAAGTTGGAGCCAGGCAAACCGCCTGATTGTGAATGGCTGTTGAAGTCGTGGTTATCCATAAGTTGTTGTATCAATACGTATTTGGCAAAACTTTCCAAATCTATCAAGTTGCGGTAGCCGTTTTCAGGAAATGAATTTAAATACATGGAATCAACCAAACTGTTGAGATCATTTTTCACAAAACGATAACCTGTAGAATCCGGCAAATCCTCCGGAGATTTTATAAATGTGGTCAGATTATACCTGTTCGTGGTAAAATAGTTCTGGCACTCATCCGATGCAGGGGAGTGAAAATCAAATTCCGCCAGCCAACCGGCTTTATTGTCTATGTCAACCCTGCCTGGATTGACTTGAATCTGTTCCGTAAACAGGTATATTCCCCTGTAAATATTGTTTATATATAGTTCTACGAATTGAAAAGTTGGTGTGTAAGCTAATCCCAAACGCTGACCTAGCGAAAAAGCCATCGCATTCAAAGTGGAAGTTTTATCATAGTGATTTGCCAACAGAACCCAACTCCTAGCAGCTTCTTTTCCAAAAACTGAGACTTTTTTATCAAACTTTATTCTGAAAGGTCTCTTTTCCACGGTTGCGGTAGAATTTCCACGTAACCTTATGGAGTCGGGCTGCGCACTTCTCGTTAGATTGTTTCCTTTCGGATCTGTCAACTTAAATTCTGTTATAGCAACATAATCAAATGCATAGATTTGTGTGAGCGATGGCATACCCCAACCCCAACCGCCGCCACTGTTGCTATTGCAGCCATTGTCAGTCTTGTAACTCGGCATCTGGCTATCCTTCGTAGTTACCCTAATTTCGGGAATCTGCGCAAATGAAAGGACGCTTAGAAAAAACACTGCGATTATTTGTTTCATAATTACCTCCCTTAAAAGATTACCACAACTTCGCTGTCAAAACGACGATGAGTTTGTTCGCTATCTCTATCAATTACTTTCAAACGTGTTCCATAAGTGTTTCGCCACTGAAATGCGGAATTCTTCGCAAAACCAAGTGTTATGCCTGCCCTCAGTTGAGCTTCAAAATTCTGGCTTCCCATATCTTCCATGTAAATTGCCGCCTCTGCAATGGGAATTACCTGCCGCAAACTCTTAAGCCCGGTCTCTATGGGAAAATATTCCTGCATCCTGGCTCCCAAAATTAAAACATCCCTGTTTTCCCATTTTTTAACATCAAGATTATTGCCAAAAGTAAATTCTGTTTCGCTCACAAAAATCTTTGCCGTATATTTAAAGGAAACAGAAGTTGCCCATGTGATTAAATCGTAATCCGAGGCTGTGAAATGCCCTATTATGCCGGCTAAAATCAAATTGGTATTTTGACTTTCGTATTCAACGCTGTAATTCTGAAGAAAAAGCTCCCGAACATCATCTGCCGGCCACGAAAAACCGCCTATCAAACGCCAGTTTTCATCGAGCTTATGGCGATACTGAATGGTTAAATCATGCTCTAAAAGCCTAAACGCCTCTAATCTATCGTTTATCACCGAGCGTTTATGAAAATAGCGTTCGTCAACTCCGGCCTTCTCCTCCAACCCAAAAGCCTTTTTCATATAACCCACACGCACACCGCCAAAATCCGCAAAGTTATATTGCCCAAAAAGCTTGTCTATCACCATTGCGCTGTCTCTGTCTTTGTATTCAAAACCTAACTCCGCTCGAACTTTCTTTACAGGACGTGCGGAAATATTAATTTTTCCATAACCGATTTTATTGTATTCGGTTTCATCTTTATGCACTTTGTTATTTATATCAAAGCCAACTTCGAGAACACCCGACACTTTTATTTCATCTTCATTTTTTCCTTTCTTTTCCTTCTTTTCATCTTCCTGCGCAAAAACAGAAACAAAAAACAATGCCAAAATTAAAGTACCGAGACGCATATCTAGACCCTCTTATAAACCAGCTTAACCTCTGCGCTATCCGTTAAATAATTCATTTTTATCAACGCAACTTTAACAACTTCATAACCAAAACGATTTTTTATGTCATCGTAGAGTTCTTGCCTTTTTCCCTTTCCCAGCAATTTGGTATTATCGTATAGCAAAACAACGGTGTCCACATTGCCCATAAATGCCTTTTCGCAAATAAACATGCTGCTGACCAGCAAAACGTCTGCCAAAAGAACCGCAAACAACGGAAGCTCCTCGGTGGCCAATGAATTCATAACACCGAGAATTATTGACGCAAACAGGAATGTCATTTCACGAATTTGTATTTGCTCGGTTCTATAACGCAAGATTGAGAGAATTGCAAACAAGCCAAAGGCAAAACCGGTCTTCACTTTTACCGAAGCGAGAAGCGATGTAACCAAGAAAATCAAAACATTGGACATTATAAAGCTAAAGGAATATTCCCTTATGCGATGTTCCTTTGCATAAATGCCACAAATCAAGACATAAGCAAATATTATATTCATCACAAAGCGTGCGCCAAGCGATGTTATAAAACTCCAATCATCCGGACCTATAAATACGTTCATACTGAACTCCTTTCATAAACTAATTTTTTTATTCTCGGCAAGAATCTGTTTTTCTTTACATTCTCATGAGTTAATGCAATTCCAATTGCATATTTGGAAAAACCGGAGGGGTTTTTATGTATTCTGCGGAAAAATTCCTGAGAAACGGTTATGTCGGGGCTTCTCTCTCTTTTCAATTCTACTATTGCGGTGTTGCTCAGTTTAAATTCCTCATTGTTATAGCCGTATTTAACGCCAAAGTCAAGAGTCATTCTTTCGGGGAAGTGTTTGTTCAAAAGTGTTATGCGGTTAAAATAAACAAAGAGAGACGGGGCCAAATTTTCAACCTTGTATCCGTTGTTTTGCACCAAAGACAAAAAGCCGTTATCGAAATTCGCAAGATCTTCAAGTATGGGGATATTTGGTGCTTCTTCTCTGATTTTATCTCTGCGCTGGCGGAACTTAATTGTTTTTCCGGTATTGAGCTTTTGCTTTATCTCGTTGAAAATTTTGCCGTTGCTCAAATATTTCCGAGTGCGGAACTTAAATCTGTTTGCCCGCTTGTTGTGATGCAGATTAAAGCAGAGCAATTCCGGTGTATCAAAATAAACCGTTCTGTAGCTTTGAATAACGCCATTGTTTATTTCAAGCAAGGAGTAGTCGTTTTGAATGTTTTTCAAAAAATCAAGAGCGGTATCAACTTTTAAAACAAACTTCGTATCAAACCTGTTCAAAAAAGACATAGCCTTGGATTCTTCAAGCGAAGAGCGTGAAAAAGCCTGCAAGTCATTTTGAAAAAGTTCAAACATTATGAGCCTTCCCTGAGAGTCAGGAACTTTTTTATGTTTTCTATATTGGCACCACTGCAATCTATCGCTGATTTTCTCCTTGAAGCCACAGTGCCACTGCCTCCGGTAACAGTTAAAGTGCCGGTTACTTTTATGCCGTCATCGTTAGCTTCAATATTGATATGACCGCCGATCATGGACATGTTTCCATCTATGTTTATTCCTTTTGACTTATCTCCTGTGCTTTTTATAGTCAAACTTCCACCTTCAATAGATAAATTTCCATCTGCCTTTATTCCTGCGGCATTGCTGGTAGTATCTTCCTTGGAGTCATCTATGTGCCTGCCACCGCTGGTATGTATATCTATAGTTCCACCTTCAATTTTCATATCATTCTTTGACCTTATTCCCTTTGAGCCGTCGCCGGAAACATTCAGTTTAATTTCGGCATTCATACTTATGCTTGTGGAACCGGCACTTGCTATTCCGTGAGATTTTACGCCTTTAGTGTTAGCAGCAATTCTACCGCCGGAAACTTTAACATTCAAGCGCTCGCTTTGAATTGCATCACCTTTGCTGATAATGTTTATGGTTCCGCCTTCAACAATGATAGTGTCATTCGCATGAATGCCGTCTCTCTCAGCTTCCGGTATTGTTATGCACCCGTTTTGTATTTTAAAATAGCCGTCCGAAACTATCGCATGACTGGACTTTCCTTTTACTTCCAATAAGCCACCGCCTTGAAAAACAAGTGACCCTTCGCTGAAAAATGTCGCTTTTTTCGATGAATCCGGAGTCCAACCGAGCCCGTCTGACAGGCTATTTTCCCCTGCCAAATATACGGATATTCTTTTGCCGTTTTGAATATTGATAGCCGGACCTCTAGGGTTTGTTATGTTTACTTTGTTCAAATAAAGCCCTATTCTATGCGAACCGTCAATTTTAAGCGAACCGTTGGTTGTGGTTCCGCTTACAATAAAATTGTATTGCGTCTTTGCCTTTGGAGCATCTACAACCACATCTTCTCCATTTATAACGATTGTAACTGTATCGCTATTTGCAATGACTTTAACTGTATCGCCAGAGGCATTCTCAACTTTCTTGCCCTCGCTATTCTCTATTGTGGGAGCACTTCCGTTATTATATGTAATTCTAATGATGGAATCCACTTCCATGTCGGCGGTACCTGCTTTACCACATTCAAATTTAACATTCTCTATGCTACTGCTGCCGCTGCTGTTGCCATTACTCGGTGAATTTGGCGAATCACTGCTGCAGGAGGCGAAAAATGCTAAGAATGGGAGCGAGAATAGGAGTTTTAACTTCATAATAGTAAAACTACATTTTTTTTCGGCAAAATGTTACAAAAATGTTAAGATTTTGCCGAAACTTGCTTTTTAGCCCAATAAGAACCTATAAACAGCAGGCAAATTCCTATTGTGACCCAGGAATCGGCTAAATTGAAGGTTGGCCAGCGCTGAAAGATGAAGTCCGGGAAGTCCACATCTATAAAATCCACCACTTTGCCTATGCGCAAGCGGTCGCAGAAATTCCCCAGCGCTCCGGCGATTATCAAAACGATGCCGAGCCTTGACAGGTAGTCCTGTTTGTGCAATTCTCTGAAAAAATAAATAGCTCCTATGCAGGCTATGGCGGTTAAAATTCCAAAGAACAAAGTTGGCGAAAGCCAGGGTGCAAGGCTCTGCGGATTCATGGAAAAAGCAGCCCCCTCATTGTAAACAAGCGTAAATCTGAGCAAATCCCCGATAACAGGCATGCTCCAACCCAGCGTATGAGAGTCTGCCCAGAGCTTGGTAGCCTGATCCAGAAGCAATGCACCGGCAGCGATAGCTATGTAAATGGGGGTTTTCATTCTGGTGGGTAATATAGTAATTTACTATATTCAAATTATGGAACTATCACAAAAAATAGGCGAAGCAACAAGCCTTGCGAACAGAAAAACAAGAATGGAAAGAGCACATAGCACCGAATTGTTCAAACGTGCTACCGCGAATGCCAACCCCAATTCAGTCGATAAAGTTCTTAAAGCAAAAGAAGAAGAACTCATACACGACAACAAAAACGGCATAAGCAAAATCGTCGATGAAGCAGCCAGCAGAATGGGTGTTGACATTACGATTTAACCGCTCTTAATCTTGAGTGTGCCATTCCGCATACGCAAATATGCGGACTTTTATTTTCTATATTCATTCCATGCGTTTTTTACCACTTATTACACTGCTTTCCTGCGCAGCCTTTGCCGCAGATGTTTCTTTTGAAGGAAGCTTGGAAGCCGATTACGGAAATTATATTGAAGACGGTTTCTTCAATGGCCATATTAACAATTCCGCAAACCATGACCTGCGGCTGAAAATGAACATCGATATGGACGAGAATGTGCGGGTGGTTATTGGCACAGCATCCAAAAGCCCATATTCATTGATGCGCCACCGATACGAAGCTACCCCCATAAGCTCCGAAGACCGCTGGGCACCATTTGAATTTGACGGAATTTCTTTGGAATGGACCTTTAGCAGAGGCTTGACATTTATCTTTGGCGATCTCTCATATTCCTTTGGCAACTTTAACTACTACTTTTGGCGCAACTCCGATTACTACGCTGCCGTTCTTCCAACTCAAGGGCTGCGTGGTTTGGGTGCAAAACTCGGCGAAGACGGATATGTTTACTTGGGCGCAAGTGATTCAAACGATAAATCCGGCAGAATAGCCGCAAGCTATGCATTTGCCATTCCGGGCTTCAATAAAATCAACAACAAATTTACCCTGGCTCCCATGTTCGACCTGATAAAAGGCGGTGGCCGTGACCATCGCTATACGGTTGGCTTGGATGCTAACTATTCCCGTAGCTACACGGAATTTAACTACGCTATTCGCGGCATTTACGGCCTTTATCCGAGCCACGGAGAACTGGTTAATACCTTCACCGTTGAACCGAGCTTTAACTATAAGAGCTTCAGTTTGGCAAGCACTTGCTACTGGGCTGTGATTCCCGACTCCTCAAATGTTGATAATACTTATACGCCGGATGAAAAACTTATTTACATTGAACCTTCCATTGCGGCCAACAAAAAATTCAGCGCAGGCCTAGGCTTTGAATGGCACAAGCCGGAAGGAAAAAATAATGACTGGTATTTAATAGCCCCCACAGGGTATCTTTACCCGACAGCCGGTGTGGATTTAGCTTTTTGGCTAAGCTATGCCATAACGGAAGGGCCTAACAACCCGGGTTTCGGCATAAGTTCGGCAGTTAAGTTTTAGCTTGTGATAATCTCTTTGATAGCAGCCGTAGCGGAAAACGGCGTAATAGGAAAAGACAATAAATTGCCTTGGCATTTGCCGGCAGATTTGCAATTTTTCAAAAAAACAACTCTTGGCCACCCGATAATTATGGGCAGAAAAAATTTTGAAAGCATAGGCCGTATGCTCCCCGGCAGAACAAATATTGTATTGACAAAAAATCCGGATTTTATCGCAGATGGCATAAAGATTGCCAATTCATTAAACGAAGCGTTCAAGATTGCCTCCGATACAGACGCCGATGAATGTTTTGTAATAGGCGGTTCGGAAATTTACAAAGAAGCTTTGCCGTTTTGCCAAAAACTATACATAACAAAAGTGCATGGAAAGTTTGAGGGAAACACTTATATGCCCGAATTTGAAAATAATTTTCGCAAGGTTAGCTGCGAAAAACATTTCAAAGACGAAAAGAATGCATGGGACTGGGACTTTGAGGTATTTATTCCAGCTTTCTTTGCTTCCTGATTCCAACCAGTTTTGCAATCAAATCGTTCAACTCGCCTTCTGCCAGCAGATCTTCGAGTAAGCATGGCATTCTCCAGCTCCAGTTTTGAGCGCCGATGGTACCGGGAACATTCACCCTGTCTTCTTCGGGATTTGCAGGAATGAATTTTTGAGAAAGAGCCATAAAGTCCTGAAGAGGCAATATTGCCAACAAGCTATTGGCGGTGAACATATTCTCAATCATCAGCTTAACATGCTCCGCAGCCAAAACCGCAGGAACACGACCGCTCTGCCCCAAATGCTTCCAATACAAATCCTTGTCAAAATCGTGCTCGTTCCAAAGACCCAAAATTGTGGAAGAGTCGTGGTTGCTGGTTGTGCATACGGAAAGCCTAGGATATTTGTTCAACTGAATATAAGGGCTGCCTTCCTGCTTCCACTCACGGGTCCACCGCTCAACTCTGAGAGCCAAGATACCCAAATCCTCCAAAATGCCCGGAACACAATTGGGAACTGCACCCAAATCTTCTGCGCAAACAAGCATGTCTGCTTCCTTGGAAAGAACGCTCAAAAGCTTGCGACCGTTTTCACCCCACAAACCTTCCTGCTTGGCTTCATTGTTCTTCATAATTTCTTTAATTACATTTACTTCATGCTCAGGCAATGTGTAAAGCACCGGCGCATTATACCAATACCAATACGGCCACAGAACATCATCGTTGCTGCTCGGCACAAATATTCTGTTCCAATAAGCATTCAATAACTCATCCTTAATAAACTGCTCCTCTTCCAAAGCCATGATCGCACGCTCGGATTGATACTCTTTGCGCAAAAGATAACGGCCCGGAGAACCCTGCAACGGCTCAAAATATGTATGCTTCACCCTTTCCGTAACGTTTCCGAACCAGTTGCCCAACTGCTCTTCGCCAAAATTCGGCGAGGTCAAATAACGCACGGTTTCCCTTGGAATGCCGGCATTGCAAAGTTCATTCATATAAATGGGAACCGCAGGCATAAAATGCCCTAAAATACCGGTGTATTCCTGTTCCGGCACAACCCATATACGGAAGAACCCCAGCACATGATCTATGCGGTAAGCGTGGTAAAATTTCTCCGCCTGTTTGATTCTCGCACGCCACCAGCTAAAGTTTTCCTTTTCAAGATTATCCCATCTGTAAGTGGGAAACGCCCAGTTTTGACCGCTATAGCAGAACATATCGGGTGGTGCGCCGGCACGATTGTCAAGGCTAAAGAACTGCGGGTAATGCCAGGCATCTGCGCTATCTTCGTTGATCAAAATCGGAATATCGCCTTTTAAACGCACGCCGAGATTGTTGAGTTCGGCAACAGCTTTCAAGAATTGCTCTTCTGCTATCCACTGCATCCATTCCTGGAATAAATTATCGCTGGTTTTAACCTTGTCCTGTTTTTTCCACTCTTTCCAGGAGGCTTCATCATTCATCACCTTTAAAGAGCAAAAATGCGCATAAGGACGCAACCATTCGTTTTGCTTAATCCATTTATTGAACTGTTCGTCCCTTAAAATTTCCGCTTTTTGATGGTTAAAAATTTTTCGCAGGGCTTTGCGTTTGTAGCGAACAACCTCTACATAAGGAATGCGGGGGTGTTTTGCAAATTCCTCATTATGCTTTTTAGGTTCATCACCCAAAATCTCCGCTGCGCCGTTAATTTCCTGCAAGCGTATATACACAGGGTTCAGAGCAAAAGCGGTTCTTGCGCTATAAGGGCTGGATTCTTCACCGGTATCGTTCACCGGCAAAAGCTGAATCAGGTCCAAGCCGCAATTTTTAACCCACTGTGCAAAGGGAATGAGATCGAGGAACTCACCGATTCCAATGCTTTCTTTGGAGCGCAGTGAGAATAAAGGAACTACGACTCCGGTTTGATACGAAGATATTTTACCATAATGCATGATAAGAATTTAGAAAATGGATAGTGATAGCGGAAGAATTACCATTTGCGGGGGTTTGCGGGAGAGTTTTACATCTATGGCTGATTTTACCGCTTGGCGCTCTTCAAAAGACAGAGTTTCTTTCCACACATACTCATATTTGCCATCCTGACCTTTTTTTCTGTTTAGCACACCATATAGGAGGCCGGCATCGTCCTGATAAACAATCCACTGATTGCCAATGCGCAGAACATTTGCGTTTATCACTTCGCCGTTGCTGCGGGTTATGGTGCGATTGCTTATTTGCACTTCATCGCCAAAGCGAATTTCTTCGGCGTAAATTGCCCGCAAACGGGAGAATCCCTCTTCTGCGGTTGCGGCTCCGTTTTCCAAATCATGGCACAAAACCGAGACTCTTTCGGTTCGGCTTTCGGTATCCCAGGGCAATCCGTTTTTCACAAGTCCTTCCAGATTGCGGCAATGCACAACAAGTTGTGCGGCCAAGGCCTTGCGGGTTGCATTTACATTTTCAACCCTCATTTGAGAATTAGCAATTGAGCTCTTTTCCCTTCTCATCTCTGCGGCGATTTCGTTGAGTTTTTGATTTAGTTGCTCTATTTCATTTTTTCTTCGCTCAACATCTGCTCTTTGCCGAGCTTGCTGTTGTAAGTTGAATTTCTGTTCTGCCTTTGTAAGCGAATCTGTTTGCGATATTTGCGCATTTATTTTCTTAATATCGTTTTCAAGAGCAGCCTTCTCTGCAAGCAAGGTTGCTCTTTGCTGCAAGGAGTCGGCTTGTCCCGCAGCAAGGGTAATGAGAAATAGAATTAAAAGCAGAATTTTCATTTGGTGTTAATGTAGAAAACTTTTGCTGAAAACTAATAAATAGGTTCCTTATTGGCGTTTTCCAGAATGTCTTTCTTTAACTTCATAATCACAGCCCTTTTCTTTTTATCGGAAGCCTTGTCTCCCAAAACATTCTGAATTATAAGCATATCATCATGGCCTGCGGTTTGCATCGCTTTTTTCTCGTATAGATGCCAGCGCAATTGAAAATCAAGGTTTTGCTCCGCCTCTACCTGCACGTAATTATGCCACCAGTCTTCAGGATCCTGCATCAAATATAATTCCGCAATAACGTCCAAAAGCAAAATGACCCTCACAACGTTGCTTGCGCTTTCGTCCAATGTCTTTGCCCCTTCAAGCCTGTGCAAGGCAAAATTCCTGTTAAAAATTTCCTTGAACTTGTTTCTGCTGTATTCCTCAAAACCCATGAACAGCATTTTGAAACAATATTTTAAGTATTTAAGGAACTCGTTTGCTATATGAGCCATTGTATCGTCATAAGACTCAATGTTGCGCTTATAATATTTGCCAAAAGTATAATAAAACTTGTGAAGGCTCTTCAAGGATAAGCTCGGCTCAAGCTCCATCCACTTTCTAAGGCTAGCCTCAACTGCAGGCAGCAAAGTTAAATATGCGCTAACCCAATCCGTAACTATTGTGGAAAAGGTTCCATACTCCAAAACCGGGAGGTAAGGCTTGAAAATCTTGGTTTTTTTATAGCGAAACTCCATTTGAAACGCACGTAGCCTCGGCGAAATCATAATGCCAACCACATCATCAACAATGTTCTCATCATTTTTTAGCTTGGCATAAGATCTTTCTATAAAGCTCTCTTCAATAAAATTCCTTGACGGAGGAAGGCAGAGCGCACTTCCTTTTAATACGGAATTGATTTCCTCCAGCTTGCTCCACATATCTTTCATCTTTATTTAAAATATAGTAAACGCCGGGTGAAGAAATTTCTACATTTACCCACGAACATTCAAAAACGGAGTTAATATGTTTAGGGAATCCATTAAGGTTCTAGACTGCTCAATCCGCGATGGCGGGTTGCTCAACAAGCACAAATTTTCTTTTGAACTTGTGCAAAAGGTTTATAAAGCGCTTGCAGAGGCAGGCATAGATTATATGGAAGCCGGCTATAAAAACTCCGATCAGCTTTTTAGCAGAGAGGAATTCGGACCTTGGAAATTCTGCGATGACGATTTGCTCTGGAAAATGAAAGAAGGCGTGGAAAACGGCCCAAAAATCTCCGTTATGGCAGACATTGGCAGAGCCGATATGAGCAAAATCAAGCCGAAATCGGAATCCCCTTACGACATGGTACGTGTGGCATGCTACGCCCGTGAGATTGACAAATGCATAGCACTGGTAAACGAATTCCACGACCTTGGCTATGAGACCACCATAAACATCATGGCGGCAAGCCGAGACAGCGGGCCCGAACTTGACGAAGCCCTTGACCAGGTGGAAAAGGAATCAAAAACAGACGTGCTTTACCTTGTGGATTCCTTCGGCTATTTTTACCAGGAAAACATAGACAAGATGATGAAGCGCTACAAGAGATGGGTTAAATCCAAGAAGTTCGGATTTCACGGGCATAACAACCAGCAGCTCGCATTTTCAAACACAATCCAGGCCATAATAAACAATGTTGATTATCTGGACTGCACAATCTACGGCATTGGGCGTGGCGCAGGCAACTGCACAACGGAATTGCTGCTCGGTTTCCTGAAAAATCCCAAGTTCGACATCCGTCCTATTTTAGACATAGTCGCAAGCGATTTTATCCCTATGCAAAAAGAACAGGGCTTGGAATGGGGCTACATTATTCCGCAAATGATAAGCGGAATTTTTAATTCACACCCCGAAGATGCAATCAAATTCCGCAAAAGCGAAGACAAAGAAAATTACCGCAAATTCTGGTTAAAGACTAGCGGTCAGTGACCGTCCGTCCGTATTCCTCTAATTTGCGCCACAACGTTGTGCGGCTAATCCCCAATTTATCCGCAGTCAGAGATACATTCTTGTATTTCTCAAACATGTTTATTATGTGCCGGCGTTCCAATTCCGCAATCGTCAAATCTTCGCTCTCCGGTTTTGGCGATGGCGAAGACAATAGCAAGCGGTTATCCGGGATGGTAGAGCTTGGGTGCAAGGCCTCCGGCAAATCTTCTAGAGTAATTTCCTCGTCTTCTGCCATTACCATAGCATGCTCAATTATGTTTTCCAATTCCCTTATATTGCCCGGATAATCGTAGCTCTTCAAGGCTACCTGCGCAGGTTGGCTTATGCGCCTTATTGTTTTGCCCGTTGTTTTTTGATGCTTTATCACAAAGTGCTTTATCAAACTGCTTATCACAGAGCGCCTCTCCCTGAGAGGCGGAAGCGCAATTTGAAATGTGTTGAGGCGATAATATAAATCTTCCCTGAATTTTCCGTTTTTAACGTCTTCCTCAACATTGCGATTGGTTGCGGCAATAATGCGAACATCAAGGGTTCTGCTCTCCGTTTCTCCAACTCTTCTTATTTCTCTGTTCTGCAAAAATCTCAAAAGCTTAACCTGAACCGCCTGAGAAAGTTCCGCAATCTCGTCCAAAAAAAGAGTTCCGCCATCTGCTTCTTCAAACAAACCTTTTTTATCCACAGCTCCGGTGAAAGCTCCCCTGCGGCTGCCGAACAACTCACTCTCAACAATATTCTCAGGGATTGCGCCGCAGTTCACAGCTAAAAAAGGCTCTTCTGCCCTTTTGCTCAAACGATGTATAACATTAGAAGCGAATTCCTTTCCCGTGCCGGACTCCCCTGTGATTAAAATAGTGCTTGTGGTAGGAGCTATCTTGTAAATTGTTTTCAAAATTTTTCGCATCTCGGGAGTTTCGCCAAAAAGCTCTTCAAGAACCTGGCTCTCCATAAGCTGGTAACTCTGTTTATTGCTGCGTTTTTGCAAGGCTTTCCTAACAGCATTCTCAAGAACAGGTGCCGCTACGGGCTTAAACAGATATTTGCTTGCGCCTCTTGCCAGAGAAGCCTCTGCCACAGGCTGATTTTTCTGTTCGCACAGAATAAAAATTTCAATATCCGCATTGAGATCTTTAAGGTAAGAAATTACATCAAGCTCCGCTACCCACAAAAAATCCGCATTTAAAAAAGCAACCGATATTTCGCCGTTTGCCACAATAGAAATCATATCGGCGGTGTTTGTCACGGCAGATACAGGGATATCGGCGATAGACCAAGATTCCAGGATTTCATTTACAAACTTCTTATCGGAATCCGCAAGCAGAACCATGATTGTAAAATCCCTTTAAGTGCCTTCCAATTTGAGCGATGCCGTTATCAATTCAACGCACTGAGTCAAAATCTTATCATTAAAATCTTTCTTTGACAAATCCATGTAAGATTCTGTTGGCGCATCTTTATACACAAAGTGCAAAAATTCGTCTTTGATCGTTATAAATGTTCTTCCGCTTTTGTGATCTCTCACTAAGTCTTCATGCAACTCAAGCTGAGGCACTGCCGTCATCAGGCGCTTTACGAAATCTTTCTTTGAATAAAAACCTCTTAAATGCAATTTAGACAAAATATCATAAACTTTCATCTCCGCTTTGCGCAAAACCAAAAGCGCATGCTTGAGATTATTCTCACTGTATTCGTATTTATCTTTTGTCACATAAAAAAAACGATGAACGCACTCATCAAAAGTCAAATCCGAGCGAAGAATAAAATATTCATCATAAAGCTCAAGCAAATATACTTTTTTGCCTTCCGTCGGCTCATGCATTGTACCGGAATAGAATAAATTTCGGTCATCAGGATCTCTCATAAGAGCCAATCTGTGTGCCGCAATGCCAACTGTCAGCATTGTTTCAAATTCGATTTTTCTCATATCTCTTCTCATTTGAGGAAATTTAGAAAATTTCCTTCCTTATCCTGTTGCTATATGAATCGCCACCCATAAATAAATATCGATTAAAAGCTTTTTTCGCCTCTGAGGGGTCAGCTTTGTAATATTTTTGCAAAACTCCTATATTTTTCCAGAAAAACGGATCACGCGCTCCGTTACTCACAGCCGCTTCCATGGTTCTCAAGGCTCTTTCGTAGTTTGCAGTCCTCATATATATTATGGCAAGCATTTTTCTCGAAGATTCAAATTTGGGATTTAACTCAAGAGCCTTCATAAAAGCATATTCCGCCGCTCTTGTTTCCCCTACAGATAAATGCAGCATGCCTAACTGCTCCTGCAATAGAGGGTCGTTTTTAGACTGGGGATTATCAGCTATTTGCGCACGCCTTCTTTCATATTCGGCAAAAGGCAGAGGCGGCGGACTCAGCTTGTCGAACGGCGGATTAAAATCTCCGAGCATCGCTGTTGCAAGGTCTGTGCGTAAACTAAAGGAGTCGTGATCCGTAAAAGCATCTTTGTGTTCTAAAAATGCGAACAGATATTTTGCAGCTCTGTCTGCATCCTTTCTGTAATACAGATTTAATATAGTCATGTTTTTAAGGGCTGCAAAATCATTTTGATCTATTTTCAGCGCATTGTAAAAAGCGAGCTCTGCCTGGCTAATCTGCTCCAAATTTATGAGCACGGAACCCAATTGATTCCAGTTATCGGTATCTTGCGGGTCTAAGGCTACAGCTCTGCGTGCTGCGGTTTCCGCCTCGGAAAATGCTCTTCTCATCTGCTCCGCAATTGAAATCCATCTGGGAATGCTGCTGTTCTTTGGGTTTAGAGATTCTGCCTTGCGAAAGAAAGTCACAGCGCTGTCTAACTCCGGCATAGCACCGGCTTCGCCAAAAGTTTTCCATTTTTCAGCATCCATTCTTTTGCGTGCTGCGCCTATATAATACTTGCCTTGCAGCACCAAAAGATCCGTGTTGGCAGGATTTTCTCTGAGCTGCCTTTGTATGCTCCGTTTCGCTTTGTTCATATCGCCTTTTTGCAACTGCTTTTCCGCTTTTTCGGGGCTAGGCTTAAGCTGAGTCTTGATCCATTCGTATTGCAAGCTGGCAAAAGCCGCAAAAGCCACCATAATGAGCATAATGAACAGCAGGCAACCCAAGGGAATTCCTCTTTTGGGCAATTCGGTTTTCGGCTCCCTCAGCGGTTTCGCAAGTTCTTCGTCAAGCGGCGGACTCACGTCTATTTTGGCACCCAAGCTGCTGAACATATCCGCCATTAGCGCAGCTTCTTTTTCGGGCAATTTCTCTGCGAGCGTTAAAGGCAAATTCTTGGCCTTTTCAACAGCCGTTCTTTTGTCTATCTCCAAAACATTGCAGATGGCACCAATAATAGCCCTTAGATCCGACTCGGTAGTTAACTCTGTAAGGATTATCTTGTACATCAATCCTCTTTACGGCTCAATTCTTTTATATTGGCAACCGGAATGCTGAATTTGCTGCCGGCATTTTTTGCCTTTATATTTCCCTCTACGCAAAGAAAACCCTGTTCCGGCACGGAAACCGAGTCTTCCAGCTTCAGTGTTGCTGGGTAAAATACTTTGCCGTCAATTATTTTCTGCTCCGCATTAGGAATGGAAAGGGAGACTATATCTTTTACGGCAAGCTCTCTAATCGCATCGCCGGCTCTGTATTCCAAATTGCCCTTTATATCGAGTTCCGGGTTTTCAATCACAAAAACAGCCCCACTCCTGTCCGTAAGGTTATAAGGCTTGGAACAGGACAGCGGCAGCAAAAAAATAAATGCCAAAATAAAAAAGCGAAACATATATATAATTTAGAAAATTTTGTATTTTTTGGGTAATGACAGAAACATTTCCAAGACCCTTTAACTCTGATTACGAACTCATAGGCTTGCTGGGAAAAGGCGGCATGGGGAGTAACGTATACAAGGCCAGGCAAATAAGGCTGGACAGGCCTGTTGCATTAAAAGTGCTGGACTCAATAGGCGATGAAGAAGCCGAAAAACGCTTTATAAGCGAAGCTAAAGCCATGAAAGGCTTTAACCATCAAAACTTGGCATCTATTATAGATTACGGCACCAACGAAGACAAAATGTTCATAGCGATGACCTATATAGACGGTGAATCGCTTGCAGATGTGATAAAAAGAGAAAAAATTCTGGACACAAAAAAGGCTATGTATATAGCTTGGCAAATAGCCCGCGGTTTGGAGCACGCACACAAGCTAGGCGTTGTGCACAGAGATATAAAACCGTCTAACATAATGATGATGAACGACAAGACAAATGAAATTTGCATTATAGATTTCGGAATTTCAATAGCCGCAGGTTCCCAAAGAGTAACCCAGGCCGGCATGACAATGGGTACGCCGGAATACATGTCTCCCGAGCAGTGCCAGAACAGAAATGTGACCAAGCAAAGCGATATTTACAGCTTGGGAATAGTTCTTTACGAAATGCTCTCGGGCGATCCGCCATTTATGCCCAACGGCACAGGCGCAGCGGCATCAATGGCTGTTTTGAACCAGCACATGCATGATAAGCCGCCATCGCTGAGAAAAAAGAATTCCGAAGTTTCATTGGATTTGGAGAAAATAATAGATAGATGCCTTGAGAAAAAAACAATTGATCGCTATGAGAATCTCACTGAATTTATAAAAGAGATAAAAGAAGTTATGAACAACACCGTTAAGGTTGATGTTCCCAAAAACCTTGTGGGCAGGCTTTCGAATTCAGAGCGCATAATGTTTGTGCTTTTGTTTCTCTTAATTATTTTGGCGTTTTTTGTATCTCTTATTTTATACAAAAGCATTCCAAAAATCCCGCAGTCTATCAACTCTTTAACACCAACGAAATCATGGTCCATAATAAACGAGGTCCGAGCCGGAGAATCAACGGATTCATTGCTTTTCGATAAGGATTACAACACATCTTGGAACATCACCAGAAAATCCGCACTAACCGGCAATGAAGGAAAACTGATAACCATAAGATTTAAAAAACCAGTTTTCATAAGCCATTTGGGGTTTGCGCCCGGCGATCAGAAGTCCAGCAAACCAAAAGATGTGTGGGTTCGCTGGGTATATAAGAATTCAAAGTCCGAGCACAGCGACTATCAAAAATTTGCATTGATAGATGCGATTACCCCCCAATATGTTCCGTGGGTTCCCATGGAAGTAGATGAGCTAACCTTCATAGTAAAAAGCGTTCATAACGCCACAGAAGATATTTTCTCAATGTCTGAAATAATGCTTTTTGGGGTGGAGCGTTAAAATCCAATTTTCCGGCTGCCATGCGGGTCTTTTGCGGAAATCATTTTCACAAGTTCCTGCATAACTCTCTGCGCAGTCAGTTCCTCTTTGGGCAACCATTGCAGCCTTTTATATACCGCATAAAAATCACCGGGAGCAACCCCGTCCATTCCGGTTAAAGTGTCCCAATTTTCATCGGCAAAATCCGGGAAAAAATTCTCAGCCATTTTTAAAATGCCGTCTTGCTTTAAGAACCCGAACTGCAAATGGAAATGAAATCTGCGATTGCTCGCTACATCTAGGTGACCCTGAAAATTCGTGGAGCACACAACCATGCATTTTGCGCTTTCCAGTTGCACCAAGAACTCGTTTGTTTGCGTGACTTCCCAGCTTCTCACAGCACCTTTGCGATCTGCGATTAAACTGTCTGCCTCGTCTATGAACAAGAGCTCGCCGGCCTCATTCGCCAGCTTAAACGCCGCTGCCAATTTTTTCTCGGTCTCTCCAACCCACATTGAGGAAATTTGCCCATAGCTTATCTCACGAAAAGAAAGCCCGCACTCTCTGGCCAAAAATCTTGCAAATTCCGTTTTGCCGGTTCCCGGAGGGCCGTAAAGAAGCATGGTCATATTGCCTTCGATTTGCTTGTTTTTCAAATGCTCGGAATAGCACCTCGCAGAATGCAGAACCTCTTCCAAATTCGGAATGTTCAGCACGGAAACATCGTATTTCGGAGCACGGCTCACAGTATGCTTGTTTGTTTTCAATTCCAAAAGCTCAACGTGGTTTTCCAGAATTTCTTCGCTTATCTCCTTGTGCATACCGCTTTCCATAAGAGCTACTTCATTCTGCACGGCAAGTTCTATGCCACCTGTGGAAATCTCGTATTTCTGCGCAAGCTTTGCACGCCTGTCAGCAGAAAATATATTCTCAGCCTTGTGCTTTTCAACAACGCTATCCCAAAGTTTTTTGCGAATGTTCTGATTGCTGAGATCAAACTTTACGCTGTATTGAAATCTGCGCATGGTTGAACGCTCAATATCGTGGATATTGTTTGTTATCCATATCACAGGCAATCTGAAATTTTCCAAAAACCTGTTCAAAATTCCCTTTTCAAAACCGTTCAGCACCAAGTCCGCTTCGTCTGCTACCAGCATGACATTTTTTTCTCTAAGGCAAATCTCAGAAATTTTTAGCGCTCTTATCCTGTAAGAAATTGCTCCTTCTCTGTGTGTTTGTTTACTGAAAATTCCTTGATTGTTTCTGAACTCAGCACCAACTTCATAAAGAGTTCTGCCGGTTTCTGCCGCTATGGAACGAGCGAGTTCACTTTTTCCTGTGCCTTCCATGCCGTAGAACAAAAAGTTCAGAGAGCGATTGCCGTTATAGCTTTTTATCAAATCGCAAATAAGCTCGGATTCTTTTTCACAATCAAAACGTTCTATGGGCAATGCTTTTTTTGTATCTATCCTTGCATAGTTCTCCAAAAAATTTCCTGTGCCTATTCCGCTCAAAAAATTCTTCACATCCGGTGGCAAATCTCCGTCTTCGTCAAGAATGCCAAGTTCTATTAGACCTCTTGGCTTTGAAAGGGAATTCATTATTGAGTCTCTGGAATGCCCTGTTAAAACCGAGATAACACGATCAAGAAAATTACTTGAACTGTGCCTGCCCTTAAAGGTTTCCATCACACAATCGCTGAGGTCATCCATCAACGAATCTTTGGAAGTTGCAAAGATCAATGTCAAAACATCCTGAGAAACCTTGTCCAAGTTCAGAGTTTCATTTAAAATGCGGAGCCTCTGCTCAAAGGTATCGCTGAAATACATCAACTTGGCTTTGGTTTGCATTTCAAGCGCAAAGTCGAGCATTTTCAAAAACAGAGAGTTCACATCAAATGGATTCTTAACTTCCGTAATCCAAAATTTGGAACAGAGCAAGTCGTTTAGTATAACCCATGATGTGAGAAAATCCACGGCATAAAGCGTTTTACCGAGTTTTGTTTCAAAGGTGGTTCTGCTCTTTGATTGCTCGGTACTGTTTTTCAAATGTTCTCTTATAATCTCAATGGCATAATTTAAGCCTTCTACGCCGAGAAAATCTATAATTTCAATATAGTGTTCGTCTCTTAGGCTGAAATCGTAATGTGTTCTGTGCATGCATATCAAGTATTCAAAATACTTTGCGCATTTATTTTCACGCAAAGCCTTTGTTGGGCTTGAGTAACGGCTATAGCTGCGTTCATCGCTGTCTTCCAAAAATCTTGCGAAATTTGTCTTTCGTATTTTAGGCTTTGGAAGGCCTTTTGCATTTTTAATTCTTCTAAGATCCATAATATTCCTCATTTTATAATAAATTTAATGAACTTTCAACTGTCTGCTGAATTAAAGTAGCTATCGTCATTGGGCCCACGCCGCCCGGCACAGGAGTGTATGCCGAACACACCGCTTCTAGGCCTTCTTTTTGTATATCGCCTACTGCGCCGTTTGGGGTGTTGTGATAACCGGCATCTATTGCTACTACGCCGTTTTTTAGCCACTGGGTTTTTATGAATTCCGGTATGCCTACTGCGCCGACTATTATATCTGCTTGCGCTATTATTTGCGGCAAATTTTGCGTTTTACTGTGGCAAATTGTAACCGTACAGTTTTTGTTCAGCAGCATTGCGGCCATAGGTTTGCCCAGAATTGCGCTCCTGCCTACTACTACTGCGTGTTTGCCTTCCAAGGGAATTTTATAATGTTCAAGCAAAGTGATTATGCCTTTTGGCGTTGCAGAGCCGTACGCTTGCTCACCCATGCTCATAAGCCCAAAACCTAAGGAAGTTACGCCGTCAACATCTTTTTCTATTGCTATCGCATCAAAACATTTGCGTTCGTCTATTTGCTTTGGAACCGGATGCTGCAATAAAATTCCCTTCACTTTGGGATTTTCGTTTAGCTCTTTTATTTTTGCGAGTAATTGCTCTGTGGTTGTTGAGGCCGGCAGCAAAACGGGGAGGCTTTCAAGACCTACCCTTTTGCATGCGTTGCCTTTCATCTTTACATAAGTTGCGCTGGACGGATCGTCGCCTACCAGGATTGTCGCAAGGGCCGCATTTTGAGCCTTACCCTTGAGCTCCTGCTCAATTTGAGCGGCTAAACTTTTACCGTCTAAAATCATTTGCCTTTTTCAAAGCGAATGAATTGTGCAACTACCAGCTTTGATACGCCCAGCTTCTTTTGCTCTTCGGCAAGTACATCACGGACGATTTTTTTGCTGTCTATGTAAAATTCCTGGTCTAAGAGGCAGAACTGCTTTAAAGCCTTTTTGACACGACCTTCAACAGCACGGTCAATAAATTCTGGCTTTGTTTTGCCTTCATTTGCTATCTGGTCTTTTGCAATCTCCTTCTCTTTTTCAATGAGTTCCGGCGCAAGGCCGCTCTCGTCAAGAGCCATGGGGTTAGAGGCGGTTACATGCAATGCGATTATTTTCGCCGCTGCCTGAACTGCTTCTTTGCCGCCGTTTGGAGTGCCTTCGTAAGCAAGCTTAACAACCGTGCCTATTTTGCCGCCCATGTGTGAATAAGAGGCAACAGCTTCGTTTGCTCCGATTGCGGTTGAGGCGAATCTGCGAATTTCAATTTTCTCGCCGATTTTTGCCAAGACTTCTTCTATGCGACCTGCAACAGTTAAGGAACCAACAGAAAGTTTAAGAACTTCTTCCAAGGATGCGGCGTTGTTTGCCTTTATAGCTTCTGTGATGTCTGAGCCCAGTTTGCCAAAATCATCGCTTTTTGAAACGAAGTCCGTTTCGCTGGTAAGTTCAAAAGCAAAAGATTTGCTATCTGTTGAGCCAACAAATACTGCGCCTTCTTTTGCCTCTTTGTCTGCGCGTTTTGCGGCAACAGCGGCACCTTGTTTGCGAAGGTATTCCACAGCTTTATCAACGTCGCCTTCACAGGTGACCAGAGCTTCTTTGCATTTCATCATGCCTACGCCGGTTTTTTCACGCAAGCTATTTACCATTTGTGCTGTTATTGCGGCCATTATGCTTTCTCCTCAGCCGGTTTGTCGGCATTTTTTTCTTTGTTCTGCGCAGAAGACGGGTTTTGACGGGCAGTCACGTTTGCGGCAAGGTAATCCACAATCAGGGAAACGGAGCGCAGAGCGTCGTCGTTTGCGGGGATTGGGAATTGAACGAGCTCGGGGTTTACGTTTGTGTCGCAAATTCCGATGATTGGAATGCGCAAGCGACGTGCCTCAGCTACTGCGATGTGTTCGTGGTTCAAGTCAGTGATCACAATAACGCCGGGGAGCTGGCTCATCTCTCTGATTCCGCCAAATACATTCAGCAATTTTGTGCGTTCACGGTTTTTGTCCAGAACTTCTTTTTTGCTCATCTGCTTGAAAACGCCCTGGTTTTCCATATCGTCTATTTTGTCAATCTGCTTGATTGATTTGCGCACGGTTTGGAAATTGGTGAGCATTCCGCCGAGCCAGCGGTTGGTCACATAAAAATGTCCGCATTTTGCGGCAGCATCTTCCACAGCTTTGCGGGCAGTGGCTTTTGTGCCTACGAAAAGAACAGTGCGGTTATTGCCGGAAATTCTGGCGATAGCCTGACCTGCAGCCTCTAGGAGAGACTTGGTCTTTTCAAGATTCAGCACATGAATGCTGTTCTTTTCGGTTAAGATGTAGGGTTTCATTTTGGGATTCCAGCGACGAGTCTGGTGTCCGAAGTGCGAGCCTGCAGCTAGCAGGTCTTCTATAGAGGGCAAATCTGCCCTATGGTTTACTGATTCAGACATATTGTCTATCTCCTATTTGGTTGTTCTACCCGACTGTTTATACATCCGAACCATTTTCATGGCCACCTGGGATGCTGAAACGCAATCGGTGATTGTTTATGGGGAATAAAATATAGAAAATTTCTGAGGGATTGTCAAGGATTCTCCCTATAGCCGTTTTCCTTAGGGGATCAGACTCTTGGTAAAAAGCGGTATAATATTAAAAATATCCGTATGTTCCATCACCAATTGGTCGTTGTATGAAAAAAATACCGTTCCGTCTATTCGCGAAACAATCTGGTCAATCACATGACCTTCCAACGGATGGATTATTTCACAAAGCAAATTGCCTTCTTTCACCTCATCGCCAACCGAAACATATTTTTTAAGAATGCCGGCCCGATTTGTGCTTATGCGGCATATTTTTTCTTCGTTTAATATGCAGGTATGCGAACCCGGATGGATGTCGCATTCAAGAATCTCTTTGGCTATGAGAAAACGAAGCGTAGCATTCACAGCGGTTTGGGTAGATTGCCTCCCTATGTGCTTGGTGTATGCCGCAAACAGAGAAAATGCTTGGCAATGCCACAACTGCCAGTTGTAGTTGAGTGTTACTGTGTCGTAAGGCATTGGTATTCTTATAAGACCGTAAGGTAAGCCGAAGTCTGAGAGCGATGCGTAGGATTCCTGTTTTCCGTTGGAGGTGTCCATCACTTTGACATGGGGGAAAAATTCTCCTTTTTGATAAAAACTCGCCATCTGTATGCCGAATGTGTAGTCTTTTATGGACTTGAACAAGCCATCTGCTATGCGCTGGGTTGTTTCGCCCAAATCGTAGCCGGGGAACATGCGGTTGATGTCGGTGTTGTCCATAGTCCAAAAACGCTTGCCTATGTTCATGGAATAATAATTTGCGCATGGAATAACCATTATGCTTTTGTTTTCGGCAATGCTTCCATTTTCTTCTAGGTGCTTTAAGGTGTCCACCAATTGAGCGCAAATTGCCATTTGCTGAATTTCGTTGCCACGGAGCGCACCGACTATGCAGCACGATGGTTCGCCGGATCCGAATTTATAGCCTATAATATCCATGCTTTGGCGATATGGTGATTTAATTGAGTATATGATATTTTTAACCATTTTCGTCTCCAAGAATTCTCGCAAGCAATGAGCCGCCGAACACCACAGGATATTCTCTAAGCGTAAACAGAAGTCCATCACAGGGGGATATCACCTGCTCCACCATGTTACCTGTTATAGGATTCAGTACTTTGCCTATTAGCTCACCTGTATTTACATAGCTACCGTGAGCAACGCTGGGAATAAATATTCCGGCAGCATCCGAGTTCAAAAAATCAACTCCACGATCTTTTGAAACCATGGGTTTTCTAATTTCCCGAACAATTCCGTTCCACATACCGAGTTCATGCAAGAGGTTGAGTATGCCGTCAACAAGCTGAACGCAGTAGCTTTCCGTGATGCGCATTCCAACGCCCATTTCAACCACAAGCGTTTTTACGCCACGCATATTGAGCGTGTGCGCAAGCGTTGACTCAAGTACAGTTGCCGCAGAATGTATCCACACAAGATCCACATTGAGCATTAGTGCGTAGTGGAAAAGTTCGTCTTCGGTTTGCTCGCTAACACGAACTTGTGGTATTTCACGGAGAAATATATTGCTGGAATGAATGTCTATGCAAATATCTGCGCCTTCTATGTCTCGCACTATATCGTGCGCAACGGACTCTGCAAGCGAGCCTGTTGTAGAGCCTGGGAAAATACGGTTCATGTCCAGATCGAACATGGGGAAGCCTCTTGTAATGGAATCTATTCCGAGCGGGTTTATGGCCGGGTAAATATCCACTATGCCGGAGAGGTTATGTTTTTCATCACTTAAAATCTTTGCGAGCTGTGCGCATACATATTGGCCTTCAAGCTCGTCGCCATGCGTGCCCGTGACTATGCACACCCGTTTGCAACCGGGCTCTGCATTGTTTTCTATGCGGTTCTTTTGTATAACGAGGTCTTCCGTGACGGGAAGAGCTGCCACAGATACGGATTTTATCATTGCAAAATCTCCATCTTCAACCTGCAGTCGAACATTTGTTGCTTTACGCCATCTACAACAGCCAAATAATCTTTATTACTAATTAACATTACAGTTTAAATATAGTAATTTAATAATAAGGCTAACTAAAAGAGGTAGTGCTGAATCACTGAGGCCCCAACCCTCAGTTCCCCTCCGACTCAGCACTACCAGATTTTAATAACCAGCAGCGGCTTGCAGCCTGCAAATGAGGGATTTTGAGGAAGTAAAGGAACGCTAGAAAAACAAATAGACACGTACATAAGAAACTGGGTGGACCTTCCACAACTCTAATGGTTGCGATCTCCACAATTCTGACAGTTGCGTTTTGCACAACTTTGATAGTTGCGCTTTACACGACTCTAATGACTGGAATACTGCTCCCCTAAACATGCATATAAATATAGTAAATTTTTTTGAAAAAATCAAGGTTTTTTAACTTTTTTTTATATTTTTTTTCAATTAATGCTTTTTTTCTGCAAATTTGGCAAATTTTTGTTGGTATCCTCGAAAAAAAGTTTCATCGCCGCCCTGTCTTCGGGCTTCATTTTATATCCTTTGCAGGGTGGCTCGTTTGCTTTGCAGTCCGGCAACAGGCGAAATGTTTGACCCTTGTCTTTGGTGAACCTGTAAACCCAAAAAGGCACATAGCCGTGGTTTATGACCTTTGTTCTATGTTCATTTTTTAGCAAAGTGGCCTCAAAGATTATTCCGCCATCTTTGTATCGGTCCCTTTGATTTGAGATAAAATTGCCCAAAGAATACATAACAAGTACCGAATCTTTATAGCCGGGAACATAAATTTTGCCAAGGGGTTGTACCACATGCGGATGGCTGCCTATTATCATATTAACCCCGTTCAAGGCCATGAATTGGGCCAGCTCCCTTTGCGCTTCGTTTTCCTTATTTTCATATTCGTTTCCCCAATGCATAAAGGCTATTATAAAATCGGGAGATTCATTTTGTGCCTTTTTAATATCAGTGAGAATCTGGGCAGAGTCTATGCGGTTAACTATGTTGGGCTCCTCCTCTACAAGCATGTTTGTTCCGTAAGTGTAGTTCAGAAATGCGAGCTTGATATTGTTTTTTTCAACAATAAGCGGATAATTTGCCTTTTTCTCTGCTGTATCTCTATATATTCCAAAGTGTTTCATGCCTATGGAATCCAAAACGGAGACTGTGCGCTCCAAGCCCTGCTTGCCTCTGTCCAGCGAATGGTTGTTAGCTGTAGCTACCAGGTCAAAGCCGGCATCTTTTATTGCAAATATCGATTCGTCGGGAGAGGAGAACTGAGGGTAACCTGCATAAGGAGGCCCTGCTAGGGTATGTTCCAGATTTATCACTGCAAGGTCTGCGGCAGAAAAGTAAGATTTAAAGTACTGGTAAAAGGGCTTGTAGTTATAGCCTTTACCCTTAGCTTCCCTTTGGGCAGCATTTATTTGCGTGGTGTGCCCCATTAAATCGCCGGCAAAAATTATACGTAACTCGGTTTCCTGCGCAAAAACAGCGAAATAACTGAGAAAAAAAACGAAAATGATGGTTCTTATGGACATTTCTCTCTAAAATTACTAAATTTTACTCTATGATTATTTACAGTTGGAATGTGAATGGGATTCGCTCGGCAGTTCAAAAAGGGTTTGCTGAGTGGTTTGCAAAAATGGATCCGGACATTCTGTGCCTGCAAGAGGTAAGAGCAGAAGACGATCAGATACCCGATAATATTCGGGATTTTCCCGGTTATAATTCTTTTTGGACGGCTAGCCAAAAGAAAAAGGGTTATAGCGGAGTTGGCATTTACACAAAAATTGAGCCCGAAACAGTCAATCACGGTTTTGGCATAAAGGAATTTGATGAAGAGGGCCGTGTGGTGCAGCTCGTGTTCCCGGATTGGGTTCTGAACAGCATATACTTTCCAAATGGCGCGCAAAGCGATGAAAGGCTGGACTACAAGCTCCGTTTTTACGATGCGTTTTTGGAGAACTCCCTTATGTGGGTCTCCCATGGCAAGCACGTGGTGACCGTTGGCGATTACAATACCTGCCATAAGGAGATAGATATCGCGCGCCCAAAAGAGAACGAAACTATCAGCGGATTTTTACCCATAGAGCGTGCCTGGCTGGACAAATATGTTGAAAACGGTTTTGTGGATTCGTTCAGAGTTTTGCACCCCACACAAAAAGAGACCTATACATGGTGGAGCAACAGGAGCAGGGCAAGAGATAACAACGTGGGTTGGCGTTTGGACTACGCTTTTGTAAATGAAGGTCTAAAGAGTTGCATCACGAATGCATCCGTGCATCCTGAAGTTATGATGAGCGACCATTGCCCCATAAGTTTGGAACTGGAAATGCCGTTTCCACCGCTTGCATTACTTACGCCAGGGGAAGTTGTGTAGCCTTCTGGCGTTGTTGCCTTCCTGATAAATGGGAACATCGTAGTCGAATACGTAAAAGTCGGAGTTTTCTCTGTGGCGAAAGTTGGGGGTAAGGCGTATTGCGGCACCGCTTATCTGCTTTGAAATTGAAAAATCGTATTGAAAGCTGAGTTCGCCGAATATGCTTTTTCTCTCAAAGTCATAGCCGCTTCCTATTTGCAGGAACTTTCTATCCGTTCCCTGCCTAAAATTCAATTGAGTTGCGAGATTTTCGCCTAAAAACAGCCCTCCTTCGGCAAACAGCTGGCTATGTGAGAAAAAACCGAAGAATTGGGGGTGCAATGGAATTTGCCCGATTGCGTTTATGCCGTCTTGGTCGCCTTTAGTATAGCCCAGCGTGATGGCCAAAGGGATGGCTTTGTTGTAAAACTTTTTTCCAATCTGGGTTTGGCATCCGTAAATATCGGTGTTGAGCATGCCGCAGGCGGCCCAGTTGGAGCTTTTTTCTCTATCCCATAGCAGATAGTAGCGGTCAAGGAACTCTCTTTTCGGCATCCGGTCCTGGTTTTTGGTTTTCAGCGACGGCGAGATTGCCCCTACCATATAGAAATCATAGGGAACAGCCAAAACAGCGTCCATGTCCAAAGCCAGCCGAATCGGGTAAATATTTCTGGCAAAGGTGACGCTGTGATCAAAGGCCGGGTTTATATCTATATATACAATGGGATCTTTATCGGTTTGCAAAATAGGAGCTTTTGCTTGAACGGATGTGTACAGGGATATTCCTTTTGTATATTCCGGAGAACGCCATGAAACTCCAGTGCTCGCTTCCACGTAAGACGGTATGTTAAATGCTGTTAGAGGTCTCAGCGTGAATATGGCGGAAGCTCCATAGCGATTTTGGTACCAAAAATTTTCTACGGCAAATACCGCATAGTCAATGTCGAGTTCGGCGGCAACGGAGCCAACGGGGGTGTTAAGCTTGGAATCATAAACTCCGGCAACTGTGAAACCATGAGCGGAGCCTGTGAAATACCAGTTTTTCCCTGAAAATCCCAGCGCAAGCTTTTCGCCTTCATCATAAAACGGCAGAATAAATTTAGCTGCAGGCACAGGGCTTTTCTTGATCCCCAACCCCAGTTCCATAAAGGATAATGGCCGCATGATAACGGAGTGGCTAATTCCTTCAAAAGACCCTGGTTTAAAATTAAAGCGAATTCCATAGCCTACATTGCCTTCGTCTATGGAATTGGGAGTTGGCGTATAGGTATATCCATAATACCCGCCGGGATTTATAAAAGCGAAAGCGTTGGTTATGAGTAATAATGCAAAAAAAACTCTCAACTCTAACTCTCCGCTTTAATCCAAAAGGTGCACCAAAAGTCCGTCTCTTAATTTCGGTTCAAACCATGTGCTTTTTGGGGGCATTATTCCATCTGCATCGGCAATTTCCATAAGTTCGTCCAGCGATGTGGGGAACAATGCGAAGGCGGCAGCGCATTCGCCGGAATCAACTCTTGCCTGTAATTCGCCAAGCCCTCTTATCCCGCCCACAAAGTCTATTCGCTGCGAGGTGCGGGGGTCATCTATTCCGAGCAATGGCTCAAGTACCAGATTTTGCAAAAGCGAAACATCCAGATTTTCAACGGGATCTTTTTTGTGGTACTGCTTTTCTTGGAAATCGCATTTATACCACTGGCCTTTTAAATACAGGCAGAACTGTTTTGCTTTTTCAGGAGCTGTTAGCCCAGGCAATTTTTCAACATTGCAGATTTCCGAGAGATCGTCTAAAAAATCTTCGGGGCTTTGGTTGTTAAGGTCTTTTACAAGCCTGTTGTAATCCAATATGCGGAGTTGAGTTGACGGAAAGAGTATGGCTAAAAAGCGGCTGTATTCTTCATTCCCTTTGTGCTCCGAATTTGCGCTTGCTCTGGCTTCTGAGGCTCGTGCGCCGGCAGCGCTTCTGTGATGTCCGTCTGCGATGTAGGTACAGGGCAATGATGCAAAAGATACACGTAGCCTTTCAATGACGGCTTCATCGTCTATAATCCAAACTGTGTGCCCTATGCCGTCTTCTGCGGTAAAATCGTAAATGGGCGTTTTTTGAAAAACCGGTTTTAGCAATGCGAACTGGCCTTTGTCTCTGTATGTCAAAAATACGGGCCCGGTTTGAGCTCCTGTGGCTAAGATGTGGCTCAGTCTGTCTTCTTCCTTGTCTGCTCTGGTGAGTTCGTGTTTTTTTATTGATCCTTTGAAATAGTCATCTGCTTTTACGCAAGCTACCAGTCCATACTGTTCTCTTCCATCCATGGTTTGGCGGTAAACATAGAAGCATGGCGTTTCTTCTTGGAATATAACGCCTTCTCTCTCCATCTTCTTGAGATTCAGTTTTGCGTGTTCATAAACTTCTTTGCTGTGGGGATCCGCATCCGGTAGCTCTATCTCCGAACGAGTTACCCTTAAATAGGAGTACGGTTTGCCTTCTGCCATCTTGGCCGCTTCATTGCGGTTCATAACGTCATAGGGCAAGGATGAAATCTCTGCTGCTAATTCGGGTTTAGGTCGCAGAGCGCGAAATGGGTGTATTGAGAACATGGTGGTAATATAGATAAAATTTTCTACATTCACTTCTCAATGATAAATATGAAAACAAATCGCTTTCTTTTGGCGACTAGCTTTATTCTCGCCTTAGTTTCTGTTGCTTTTTCACAAAAAACGCTGGATCTGCAGGCTTTCTCTGCTAAAGATACAGCTAGCTTTGAAACTTACGCAAAGAGGTTGGCCGTTGTGCAAGACAGCATTAATGCCACGCACAAAGCTATAGAGAATGTAAAGAATAACAGTGCTTCTTCCATGCCTAAATTTAAGCCTAAAGATGAATTTGAAAAGCAACCGGAATTTGAGGCTCGCAAAATAAAATGGGATAAGGATCTCGCCGATAAAATAAACAACGATACTAAGCCTTTGGCCGCACGTCTTGCGGAACTTGAGGGAGCTAAGAAAAAAATTGAGGAAAATCAGATTTCGCTCTATGGTTCTCTGAATATAAAATCCAGTCCGGAAGCGGCTTCAATATGGATAGGTAGAGAAGAGGTTGGTACAACTCCGGCGGAGTACAATTACTTAATTCCGGGTACGGTGAGAATCAGCGTGCGCAAAGAGGGCTATAATCCTTGGGACACAACATTACTGGCAACCCCAGGCGCAAAGTTAAGGTTTAATGTAACTTTAGATGAGAAAAGCATATTCAGCCAGGAAAATGAAATAGATTTTGCCGGCGTTTTGAGCAAAGACACAACGATTGGGGGATACTTGTCCAGAATGGAAATAATCAGAGCACGCAAGGCTCAGTCAGATGCGGAAATAAGGGCAATAATGGAAAATTTCGAGAATAATTATCCTGCGCTTGATGCTCAAAAGCCCGGAGAAAGCGCCGATGCTTTCAGCAAGAGGCATGATGCTTGGTATAAAGAGGGTATGCGGCATGTTATGGAATTTCATAAAAAACACGAGGCATACAAGCAAAAATTGGATCGTTCCTTGGCCGTGCTGAACGACTATATTGTTTCTGCGCAGAGCACAATTCTAAGCGAGGTCGCATTTGCTGCAAAGGTTGAGCTTGGCACTTATGATCCGGACAAGGAGCTGTTTGAGCTTGTGGCACAGGATAGCGCAAGTGGAAAATCACCGTTTTATTTCAAGGGTAAGATAGGCATTCCGAGAGATACGGCGAAGGTGATGAATCGAGCGGCTCCGGGTTTGGCGGTCAATTTGCAGTTTATCAATTATCCGTTCAATGATGTGAATTTGGCAATGTCGAGCTTGCAACTTTCAAAGAACGGCGTTAATTTTAAGGTTGATGGTTCTTTTAGCGAGATTGGGCGATACAAATCCGAAGGTGGTTATGCTGAGTGGAAGTTGCGGGCAGATTCTCTGTTGAGCGGTACTTTAAAGGCGCAGGGTTTGGATTATGCTTTTGCGATGGGCAGGGCGGCAACTAAGGAGGTGGTTGCAACATCATCTGCCAAGGACGAGAGCGGCAGCGGTTTAGGCTGGCGTGGCTGGACTAGAATTATCACTTACACATTGGCTGCTGCTAGCGGCGGAGCTTCCATATATAAGCATTTTGAGATGGAAGATGGTAAGGACAAATATGGCGCAAATGCGGATTTGGTTAAGGAAAGAAAGAATCATCGCAATATTTACACTATTACGGCAGGTACGCTTGCCTTAGTTGGAACCATAACATTTTTATTTTAGGAGTTACCCATGAACAAGTTCAATCTCATCGCTGTTGTTGTCGCAATGTGCGCAGTTTACACTTTTGCCGCAGTTTCCGATAAATGCCAAAAGGAAATTACCGCATTGCCGAATACCAAAAAGGATTTTAACAAACAGGATTTCTCAAAAGACTTGCTGCTTTCAGTTGTAAAAGTACAAGCTTCCTGCAAAGTTAAGATTACTTGCCCTAAAGACGATAAAAAGACGGATGTCGGTTTGACTGTAGGTTGCGTTAAACAACTGCCTAATGATGCGGAGGGAATACAAGCTCTGCTAAAAGACATAGGCATGGAAGCCGGAACATCTGCTGTTGCTCCTGCGGCTGCTCCGGTTGCGGCTCAAACGCCTGCTGCTCAAGGCTTAACTTTTGCCGAGTTTCTCAGCCAAAAGCAAGCTGTGGCTCCCGAAGCTGCGACTCCCGAAGCTGCGGCAGTGCCGTCGGTTCCTCAACCTCCTCCGCCACCTGCGCGGTTTCCTAATTACGAGGCTTTCCTTGACAGCATAGAAATTTACTTGGGAGCTATATTGCCGGAAAAAGAAAAATTGAATATCAAAAAGGAAGAAGTAAAAGCTGAGACCACAAGCCCAAAAGACGAGTTTGAAAGCACGGCCGCTTATGAGCAGCGCCTTGCAAATTTTGAAAAAACAAAACAGCAAAAAATTGCCGTTTTGGAACAGGAATATCAAAGTTTGGTCAAAACGGCGATGGATAAGCTCAAAGCCGGCATAACCTTCAAGGATGACATTCAGCCTAACTGGGAAGGAATGCTTAAAAAAGACGGCGATGTGGAAGAATACAAAGGGCGCATAAATAAATTCTCCGATAAAATTTCCGCAGGAACGGCTAGAAATGACATGATAGTCGGTTCATTTGTCAAGCTTGAATTCGGCGCAAAAGAAGGAGAAGATTTGGCAAAACACTGGTTTGGCAAAAAACAGCTTTATATTTCCCGTCTGGAAAAAGCACGCGAGTTAATGCGGGATTATATTATTCAGGAACAGTCAAAAATTATAAACACAGGAAAGCAGAAGCCGGAGATGGTCCTTGGTGCTTACGATGCGGATAAAGAGGAGTTTGAATTCAGCGCAAGCAATGCTCAATCGCAGACTGTTCCGTTTGATTTCGGCGGCATAATTAAAATGTCTTCTCTGCAAGCACGTGAAACAAATCGCCAAACAGATAATTTTACCGTAAGCGTTGATTATGTAAATTATCCCCTTATTGCAGACAATGGGGCAAAGCTATATCCCGGCGTAAAAAAAGCCAATGTTTTTTACAAGGATCAGGAGATTGCGTTTAATGGTAAGTTCAAAGTAATTCCCGGCTTGGACAAGCATAGCGGTTTTATGGAGTGGGTTATTTATACCGACTCTTTGCTCACCGGCAAGCTATCTTCCAGAAATCTTGATTCCCTTTATGCGATGGACATAAAGGCTTCGGCTGCTGTTGCAAGCGCAACGGAATCATCAGGTAGCGATTTCTCCTTGAGCGGGAGAACAGCCTTTCGCATAGCGATGTTCGGGCTTTCCGCAGCAAGTGTGGGTCTTGGCTTGTGGCAAAACGGCGAAGTTGACACTAAGGGTAAAAATATGAAAAAGGCGTATGAGAATGCACACTCTAATCCGACTCCGGAAAATTATGGAGCTTACAATAAAAGCAAAGACGAGCTAAACACAAGCGAGAAGTTGAGAACCGTATTTTACGGTAGTGCAATAATGTTCTGCGCAGCCGGAATAGTAAGCTTTTACTTTTGAGCGTTTTTTAAAGCTCAAGGCTGAGGCTTCATATGGTTAGAATGATGTCAGGAAAATATCTATATTCTAGACATAATGATTAAACCCCTTCTTTTCGCTATTGCCGCCTTTACAAGTGCGGCATTTATTTCTTCCTGCTCCAGCAGTACTGATCTTCCCGATTTACCATCGTTGAATCCAGACCCTGATGTTCAGGGTTCCGGTAGCTCTAGCAGTAATGCTGGTTCTGTGGAGAGATTTTGCGTTTATCTTGATACGCAACGTTGCTTTCCTACAACTATGAATTCTTGCGCATTGGGCGGAGAGTTGAGCCCATTTTGTCCTTTTGACGGGCAAAGTAACGGCAGTAACAATAACAGCAGCAGTTCTTTGCAGGAAGTTACTCCCTGTTTGAATACAGGTGTGTTGAGTGATGTTTGTCCGCCCTTTAGTTCAAGTTCGTCGGTTTTAGATTTAAGTTCATCGTCTGATGATGGCTTAATCAGAAATCCTTTTGAAGTTTCGTCTTCCAGTATTGCTTTGCAGCAGCAGAGCAGCAGCTCGGTTGTGGGCGGCAGTTTGCTCAGTAGCAGTTCGGTATTTTTGTCATCTTCTTCTGTTGCGTTACCGCAGCAGAGCAGTAGTTCGGTTTCTGGTGGTGCTTTTGATTTGTGCGGTTCGGAGTTTTATAATACGTCAACGCAGTTCTGCCATTCTACTGGCGTTTATTCTCTTTGCAACGGAGCGATTTATAATCCTACAGAGTATGGCTGCGCAGGAAATGCATTGCTTCCTAAATGTGGTTCGACAACATATAATTCAGCAACTCATTTTTGCTCAGGAACAACTGTTTACGAAAGATGCAACGGAGCGATTTATAATCCTACGGAGTATGGCTGCACAGAAAATGCATTGCTTCCTAAATGTGGTTCGACAACATATAATTCAGCAACTCATTTTTGTTCTGGTACAACATCTTATGAAAGGTGTAGCGGCGATACTTATACGCCAGCAAGTCAGTTTTGTCTCGGTGGAATAGTTACAGCTAAATGCGGTACTCAAACATATACATTAAGTCAATTCTGTCTTGGAACTACGGTAACAAATAAATGCAATGGTTTGACATATGCTGCTGATGAGTTCTGTTCTGGAAATCAGGTTTATAAGAAATGCAATGGCAAGGTATATACTCCACCAAATCAGGAATGTTTCAATAATCATATGGTGATAGCTTATTGTGCCGGAGCTCCTTATAATGTGGAAACTCAATTTTGCAGAAATAGCGAAGTTTTATCTGCAAAGGGAGAATTGGATGGTTATAAATACACATTTATAAATGGAGTAATTTGGATGGCAGAAGATTTGGCAGTTGGTGTATCTCCTGATAATGCAAATAGCGTTTGTCCATTAGGTTGGCATTTACCTAGTGAGGCTGAATGGAAGGCTCTTATAAACTATACTGGTATTCAAGCTTTGAAATCAACAAATGGTGGATGGGAACAGAATGGTACGGATACTTATGGCTTAACTTTGTCGCATCCAGGAAGTGGTAGAGGTAATGCTTTATGGTGCTCTTCTACAAACTATTCTCAGTATACGCAAATACAATTATGGGTTCAGAATAATGGTCATTTTTATGATCTTGTTAGTTGGCATAATGCTTGTGCCGTCCGTTGCATATTAAATTAACTTTTGAGGTAACCATGAAAAAAGTACTCCCTATATTCGCACTGCTCGCTTCAAGCGTAGCATTAATCTTTTCCTGCACAAGCGCAGATACGCTTGAGTTGCCGCCATTGAACAACAGCAGTAGCTCTCTCACAATGGTTCTTTGCGTGTATCAAGATAGATGCGAAGAATCCCCTTACGGCACATGCCCCGGTGGCGGTCAAGTGAGCGACTTTTGCCCTCAT
>WQSZ01000005.1 GCA_009787645.1 Candidatus Fibrimonadales bacterium
GAAGCGTGGAATGCTGTGAAAAAACAGAATGCGCAGAATTTGAAAGTTGAAATTGAAGTTGAGAATCTGGAACAGTTAAAATCGCTTTTAGGCTTGGGCGTNAATCGCATAATGCTGGACAATATGAACAACCAAACCATGCAAGAGGCGGTTCGCATTGTAAAGGAAAGCGGAGACCCCGTTGAATTGGAGGCGAGCGGAAACATGACNTTGGAAAGAGTTAGGGAAATAGCGAATATAGGNTTGGATTTTATTTCCGTTGGCGCATTAACCCATAGCGTAAAAGCGTTAGATATTTCGATGAGAATATGAAAAGCACTCTTGTTTTAACCGTGGACATAGGTAACAGCCAAACCGCAATCGGCGTTTACAGAAACACAAATGTAGAAGCGAGCTTTCGTTTAACCACAAACGATAAAGCTACCAGCGATGAGCTTTTTTTCAGAATAAGCGATTTGGCAAAACATTCCAACCACAAGCCGAAAGATTTTACCCATATAGGCTTAAGCAGCGTTGTGCCGCAACTTTTGCGCCCTTGGGTAAAAGCTCTTAACGTATACTTTAACAAACCTATTCAAATTGTAAGCTCAAAAAACTGCCTGGATTTGCCCATAGCCTATCCCCGCCCCGCAAGTGTGGGCCCGGATCGCTTGTGCAATGTGATAGCCTTGCGTTCAATGGGTCTTTCAGACGGAATAGTTGTGGATATGGGAACCGCCACCACATTTGATGTTTTGCATAACGGTGGTTTTGCCGGTGGTTTGATTGTGCCGGGCATAAGCGCATCTATGGATACTTTAACGGAAAAGGCTGCGATGCTTTTGCCGGTTTCCATAAAATGGACAAATAAATTCGTTGCAAAAAACACAGGCGATGCCATGCGAGCCGGTATTCTTTACGGATTCTTGGCGCAATTGGAATTTTTGCTCAAGGGAATAAAAAAGGAAATTGGAATGGAAGATATTCCGGTGATCGCCACAGGTGGTTGGAGCCAAATGTTGCAAAAGCGCACATCAGTTGTTAAAAAATATGATCCGTATTTAACTTTGGAAGGAATTCGCCAAGTTGCAATCCACGGAAACGGCTTTAACAATCTTGACGGCGAAGATTAGACTTCTGCCACTTACGTATATTTTCATGATGCCCGGATAGCAAAATTTCTGGCACCTTCATTCCTTCAAATTCCTGTGGTCTTGTCCAAACCGGGCAACTGAGCAATCCTTCTTGCGCAAAAGAATCAGTCTCTGCGCTTTCCATAGCGCCAAGCACCCCGGGAATCAACCTGACAACTGCGTCGCTCAAAATCATAGCAGGCAACTCGCCGCCGCTAACAACGTAGTTCCCAACGCTAACAGATAAATCAACACGACTTTGCCTAATGCGCTCATCAACGCCTTTGTAATGCCCGCAAACCAAAACCAGATGCTCTTTTTGCGAAAGTTCCTTTGCCAAAGAATGTGTAAGTGTTGTACCGTCTGCCGCAAGCAAAATCACAGTTGCACTGTTCTTTTTAGGTTCGCAAAAATCTATAGCTTTAGCCAAAGGTTCCGGCCTCAAAACCATTCCGGCTTCAACCCCATAAGGCGAATCATCCACCTGCCCATAATCGTTAATTGCAAAGTCTCTTAAATAAACCGTGCGAAAATCCAAAATGCCACTCTTCCTAGCACGCCCCATTATAGAGTGGCTCATAGGCTCAAACATTTCTGGGAATAATGTGATGCAGTCGATTTTCATACGAAGCTTAAAAGAAAGTAGAAAATTATTTTCTATATTACCCCCATATATTTTCCTAGGGGTTCCCTATGAACTATTTTAAAGTTCTGATTTTCCTTTTTACTTCTTTGGCTCATGCGGTTAGCACTGTTGCCGTTTTGGAAGTTGTTCCAAGCGGTGATATGAGTTTGAAACTTTCCAAGTACTATAATTTGACGGACGAGCTCTGGACGATAGCCGGTAATACGCTTTCGCAGCGAAACTATACTATTCTGACTCGCGACAATATCCTGTCCATGCTTCCACCCGATTCGGAAGAGGCAAAGTGTCTTGCCAAGAGCTGCGCTGTTGACATTGGCAGGGCAATTGGAGCGGAATATGTTATGCAGGGTTTTGTTAACGAGTTCGGAGGCATGCTTATCTTGACTGTTGAGTTGTATGAATCCATAAGCGGTCATCTTCTAGGCAGCTTTGTCACGGAGAGCGTGAATGTAATGGGGTTGCTCAAGGCAATTCGGGATAAAGCTCCGGATTTGTTTGCGAGGATCAACAGCAAAGCTACTGAGCAGAAGCCTGAGCCTGAATCGGTTATTTCTCTGGTGGAAGAAGTGGATTCCGAACTTGACAATAAGCTTGGGCAGAAGATAGATACTCAGATTGAAAGCGTTGAAAAAAAGGGCAACGCCAGCTTTTGGGTTGCTTTAGGTTTTGATTTGGTGGGAGTCGGTCTTGTAGCTTACGGCTTTGTGAAAAACGCAGAGGCTAAGGATTTGCATTACGATTACTGGAATTTGCCCCGTGCATCTTCCCAAGATGAATTTGATCGCTTGTGGGAAAAGGCGGATGATGCGCGCAGCATGAGAAATAAGTTGTACATAGTAGGTAGTTTGGTTTTGGCAACCGGTATAGGAGTTCATATATGTTTTTGAGATTTATTTTATCGCTATGCTTTGGCATTGTCTTTTTTGGTTGCGCTGACATAGAACGTGACAACCCTAATGATCCCAAGAGTCCCAATTACATCGCAGATGCCTATTTATTCAGTTCGTCGTCTGTATTTAGCGCTCCCTTGAGCTCGTCCGGCGGTGGTGCTTGCCCTGATGCAGTGACCACAGATAACTCAGTATCTTGCGGCGGCCAGACTTATGAGACGGTTAAAATTGGCTTGCAAACTTGGATGAAAAGTAATTTGAATTATGCTGTTAGTGGCAGCAAATGTGGCAATGGTTCTTCGCTTTCTGATACTAATACCACAACTTGCGATACCTACGGCAGGTTGTACAATTGGGAAATATCCAAGACTGTTTGTCCTTCTGGTTGGCATTTGCCTAGTGATGCGGAATGGACAGCGCTTATAAATTATGTTGAAAGCCGAGGTAATTGTACTGGTTGCGCAGGAACTAGGCTTAAGGCAAAATCCGGTTTGTGGTATGAAAATACAGGCACTGATAACCATGGTTTTTCGGCTTTGCCAGGTGGTTATGGCAGTTCCGTTGGCAATTTCAACTATGTAGGCAGTTACGGCTACTGGTGGAGCAGCACAGAATACAACAGCAACTTTGCCCACAGCCGTGATATGTACTATTACTTCAGCAATGTGGACAGGGGCATAAGCAGTAAGACCTACTTGTTCTCAGTTCGCTGCATGCAGAATTGATCACAAATGCCGCAATGCCTCGGCGATTAATTTGCCCGAATCAGCATCACGGCCCAGAACTTCCGCTGCCTTTTCCACCGCACGACGTGCGCCCGGATCCTTTACACCCAAAGTATGCAACGCAAGTATCGCCTCTTGTTCCGCAAAAGGCAACATCGCAGATGAACCTGCGCCTGCCGTTGCAGAAATAGCCAAAGCTTTGTCCTTCAATGCCAAAACCAACATCTCGGATGTCTTTTTGCCAATGCCTTTTATTTTGGAAAGACCTGCCGCATTCTCCGTTGCAACCAAAGAGAGAAAATCGTTTGGAGAAATAGAACTCAAAATTCTCTGCGCCATCTTCGGACCAATGCCGCTGATATCTATCATGTTTAAAAAAAGTTCTTTTTCCTGAATATCCAAAAAACCGTAAAGAGTCATGGAATCTTCCCGCACAACCAAATGAGTAAGCAACGTTGCCTCCGAACCCTCACTTGGAAGCATCTCGCCCGTGCGTGCGCTCACATTAACGCCGTAGCCAACGCCGCCGCATTCTATCACAGCTAAAAGCGGTGTCTTATGGACTAAAATTCCCCTTAATCTCTCTATCATTTCCATTTCCAAACGGTGCCGTCTTTGCTGTCTTTAATAACAACCCCAGCCTCCAGCAGCGCATCACGCAAGCGATCGCTCTCCACAAAATTCTTTGCCTCACGAGCGGCATTGCGCTTTTTAACCAAAGACTCCACCTTCTCAATCTCTTCTGCCGAATGCTCTACCACATTCGGCTCATCAAGCAAACGAAGCCCAAAAACGCTGTCAAACTCTCTTAAAAGCGTAATTTTTTCCCTGTCTTGAATTGAACTGTCTGCAAGCATCAAATGCAAAACGCCCAAAGCACCGGATGAATTCAAATCATCTGCTATGTATTGCTGGAACTTTATGCTCCACTCACGTGCATCAACACTTACCGGCTTGCCTTCAAGACCAATGAAATGCTGCGTTTTCTTTCGCAAGGCATTCAACGATTCCTGTGCGCTCTCCATAGCTTCCCAACTGAAATTCAGATAGTTGCGATAATGGCTGGTTAAAGAGAAAAGCCTGTATGCAATCGGATCAAAACCCTTTTCTGCCAATAAATCAAGAGTTAAAAAATCTCCGCTGCTTTTGCTCATTTTGTCGCTGCTGTTCTCTCGCAAAAATTCGCCATGCAACCAGAATCTGGCAAACGGCTTGCCTGTGGCACACTCACTCTGAGCGATCTCGTTTGTGTGATGAACCCTAACATGATCCGTTCCGCCGCAATGAATATCCAAAGTCTCGCCAAGATGCGCCATAGACATTGCAGAGCACTCTATATGCCAACCCGGAAAGCCTACTCCCCAAGGGCTATCCCACTCCATAGCTCTTTTGCGGTCGGTTGGGCTGAATTTCCACAGAGCAAAATCCGTTGTAAATTTCTTCTCGCCAAGATCTATGCGAGCACCGCTTCTTAAACCGGCAATGTCTAAACGGGCAAAATCCGCATACTTCGGGAACTTCAAGGAATCAAAATAAACCCCATCGCTTGTGCGGTAAGTGTAGCCCTTCGCTTCAAGAGTTTCAATTAGCTTTATCTGCTCGCTTATGTGATCCGTAGCTTTGCACCAGATAGTAGGAGGCAATATATTTAAACGCTTTAAATCGTCCTTGAATTTGTTTGTATAATCCTCAGCTATTTCCCAAACGGTTTTGCCGGTTCGCTCTGCGCCAATTTCCATCTTGTCTTCGCCATCGTCCTGATCGCTGGTCAAATGCCCGACATCCGTTATGTTTATCACATGGCGGACTTTAAAGCCAAAGAACTCAAGGCTTCTGCGCAATAGATCTTCAAACAGATATGTTCGCAAATTTCCGATGTGGGCATAATGGTAAACGGTGGGACCGCAGGCATACATTTTAACTTCAGATGCGCCTTGAAGCAAAATGAATTGCTCTTTTAAACGTGATGCGGTGTTGTAAAGGTAAAGTTCTTTTTTTGTCACAACGAAAATCCTTTTTTTAGCAACTCCTCAATAGAGGAACTTTGAGGAGGAGTTGGGGGTGGAGGTTCTGTTACGGGAAGCACCTTGGTGGCTACAGTTGCTTTAATCGGCAGAGGTTCAGGCGTAATAACTTTGGGCATTGTCATAGTTGGCATTGCCACAGCCGGTATTGCCATTGTCGGCTTGTCTGCAGAAGGCTTATCCACAAAGCCGCCTGCCATAACTATTACCTTTGTTTTACCCTTGTATTCTCCACCGGAGCCACTGCCTATTTTCAAAAATTTAACCGTACCGGGCTCTTCCAAAATGCAGCGATAATAATCGCCTACCTTTGTCCAGTTGAAAAGCTTCTGTATCTCGCTGACAACTTCGTAATGAGTTCTTTCTGAATACCCCTGTTCGTAAAACTGATATATCATTAATCTTGAAGCTATTTTTTTGCTGTGATCTATCAGCAGTTTATCATTTAACGCTTTGGAAAGTTCCCTTTTTATATCGTCCACATTAGTCGCAGAGGCCTCAACCGTTGTGATAATTGAATCTCCGCTGGCTTTAAGCGTTGAGCAAACATCAGCAAAATCTATGTTTCTCTTTGTATACTTTGTCACTGTATCCATTATGGATTGAAGCACTATTTGGAAACGTGAATCTATCAAGTCGTTCACATCGTCAATGGAAGCGTTTTGCTCATCTAACACATCAAGTATATTTATCTGGTCTATAACAATAAGGGCATCTACATATTTTTTAAACTCTTCCATGCCCTGCATCGCCATATCGCGCCTGTCGGCCTCTATGCCCTCCGGCATTGTAGCCACGCCTATTGTCAGCTTATTGGGTTTTCCGCTCTGAGCTTCCTTTGCCGCCTTTGCAACCAAAGGTGCCACTCCAGTACCGGTACCGCCGCCCATACCTGTGACAATCAGTGCCAAATCCACATTGTTGTTCCTGAAAAGCTTTACAAACTGGTCGTAATATTTTTCTCCCATCTCCTTGGCCACAGCCAAATCTCCACCGGCACCCAGATAGTGAGAATCCATGCTAAGCGCAATATTGTTCTTAAAACCGTTCTTTTCAAGCTCTTTTATTGAACCGCCGTCCGAATTTATGCCAACAAACTCCACCAACTCGTTTTTTACATTTTGAGCCTTCAAACTCATCAAAACATTCACTCCGCAAGTGCCAACACCGGCAAAACACACGGATATGGGCCTCCCATAAGTTTCTCCTGCACTCTCTATTAAAGGCTCTTGAGGCGGTCTTTCTAAATCTAAAGCTTCTATTTTAATTAAAGGCTCCTGCCCCGAAGTCTCAGCGAGACCGGCATCACGGCGTATGGTTTGCATTATTTTATTCAAATCAACGGGCATTTAAACCTCCGAGTTATGTGAAAATAGAAATTTTAAGAGGCTTTAGAGAAAAACCACTCCAAAAACGCCGGCATTTTTGTGGTTTTCTTCTTCTCCCCCGCATTGCTGGCAATCAAGCTTTGTAAAGCCCCAACACAGGTAGAAGACAAGTCGCTTCTCATTTCCCCATCCCACTTCACAACCGCCCTTCGTGCCGGAATATCAAAAACTTCAGCGGCCAACGCATCTATCCCCTTTAAGGGCAACGGACATTCCAGAATTATAGACTCGGGTTTGCAAAAATCATCGGTATAAATAATTCTCTTTATCTCAAGAAACAGACGGCGAAGAGCTTCCCTGGCAAAGTAGCACAGCACATAATTGCTTATTGTTCTGTTGGTTTTGCTTCTATTTTTACCTGGCAATTCAAGCCTGCTGAACTGGATGCTCTCTTCGGTTTCGCTTTCCAAAATGCATGATACCATATCAAGCAGGCCGGAGCAATCATCCGCAGATAAAAGTTCTTTGGAATCATCGGTAATCTCGGCATTCATCACCATATTGCAAAACCTTTGCATAAGGTCCGGCTTTTGCGTGAGCTCATAATCATGCTCAGTTAACATGGGATTATTGTGGAAAAAAAGGCATAAACGCCAAATGGCCACCTTCAGCTCTTTAAAACCGGATTCTTTTTTGTTCAGGTATTTTAACTCAGATTTTTCCCAAACGGAAAACTCAGACATGAAGTCCGTAATATGGATCAGCAAAGTTTTGCCGTCTTTTTCCTTTTGATAGGCAAGTGCCTGAAACTCTTTTTCACAGGAAAGAGATATATTTATGCAGTCTTCCTCTTCTTTCATCACATCCAAAAGCCTTGCAAGCGTAGGATGCTTTGTGATAAAATAAGAGTTAAAGCCAAGACCTTTGGTTGATTTGCCTTTCGGGGCAAAAGATCTTGAAATTACGCCTTTATCGTTCAAAATTGTAAAATAAGGGCTGGTCAAGGATCTTATATTTTCAACCGGAATAGGAATTTGAGACATTTTCTCCGGTCTTTTGCATTCCTCTATTTTGTCCATATCATCTTGCCCTATCACCTTTGGCTCGCCGAACGCAAGGCTGTAAGGAAAAGACAGCACCTCAAAAAACGCTGCGGAAATTGTGATCTCCATGAGCTGGTCAAAATCACAACCGGTTTCATTCTGCCATTCAACTATCGCATTGTTAATAAATTCAGCGACGGTTTTAATATGGGCATCGTCAATTTTATTTTGAGAGATTCCGGGAAAATCCTCAAATTCTTCGGTGTTGAACCGAAATGTTCCGGCATCCCAGTCGTGCTCTGCGCCCGGGCGTGGCTGAATATCATTTGCTTTAGCGAAATTCATGCTTATTCCGCTGTGTCCAAAATCCAAGTTGAGCTTAGCTTTGTTTGCACCCATCTTACAATCTCCCGTCTTTTTCTGTTATGTATGCCAACTGCTTGAACCGCAGGTCCAAAACAGCTATGGAATGTAAATTCAAAACCTGCATATTTCTTGTCAATTGCCTGTAATGCCTAAAAGCCGTTTTCCATAAATCCTTTTCCAAAGAGAACTTGGTTTTAAAATCCACATCGTTGAAAAATACCATCACTTGCCTTTCTATTTCACGTGGAATCAACTGCGAAACTCTGGAATAAAGCAAAGCATCGTTTTTCTTCATATCCGTTAAAAAATCGATTGCCAGAGCTATATCTTCCGGCTCAGAAGCATCGACAACCGGCAAGTCCGCAATATTTGCGCTATACGGATAAATTTCTCCCTTATCCGAATATATAACCGGCACTGCAGACATAATAACGAAAAGCGGGCTTACCTCCGTAAACTTCACTTCAAGCTCGTACGGGATCAGCTTAACGTTAAATTTAACATCTCCGAAAATTAAATTGCTGGCTTCCAAGCGGGTGCGCATTTCGGCTGTATCCTTTGAGTAAATTTCCTCTCCGTAGTTAAAACCTATTATTTTTCTGAAAGTATCTTGAGAAACTCTTTTCGCATTTACAGACACTTTTGAGAAAGACATAAAGTCATCCGATTTTACGCTCGGAACAACAAATACAAAAGCGCAAACACAAATCACCAGCAACACGCATAAACCTGCTATGCGTCTTTTGTTCTTAAAGAGATAAGCCATAATAAGCGTCTTTACCTTTAAGAGCAGGCTTTCAAGAGCAGCTTCTTTTCTTCTTTTGTTGTATCCCAGCATTAAAGAACCTCCAAAATTTTTGCAGAAAGCGCAGTGATGTTCCCCGCACCCATTGTCACAATCAAATCTCCATCCTTCATTTCTCCGGTCAAAAAGTCAATCGCATTTTCCTTATCACCAATAAAATGCACATTCCTGTGCCCTCTCGCATGGGCAAAATCAAAAATAAGTTTTCCTGAAACTCCATCCATCGGCTCTTCTCTAGCTCCGTAAATATCGCATACCAAAAGAATATCGCTGTTTCCGAAAACCGTTCCGAATTCCTCCGCATGGTCCTTTGTGCGAGAATACAGATGGGGCTGAAACACAACTATAATACGTTTGCCCGGAAAAGATTCCCGGAACGCAGAAAGACTTGCCGCAACTTCGGTCGGGTGATGAGCGTAATCGTCAAACACCATGGCTCCTTTTACATTGCCTTTAAATTCCATTCTTCTTTTAACACCGTCAAAGGCAGCAAGAGCTTTCTTGGAAAATTCCACAGGTATGGATTCCTCCGTTGCAAGCGCAAGAGCTCCAACGGCATTTTGCACATTGTGCTTGCCCAAAAGCTTAATTGAAAATTCTCCGAGCAACTCTCCTCTGCGGTAAACCGTAAATTCCGAACCGGCTCCAAAATAGCGGCAATTCTTAACGCAGTAAGTAGCCTGTGGGCTAAAACCATAAGTGATCACCGGCTTCGCAAGTCTGGACAAAACGCTCTGGCAACCTACATCATCCAGGCACAAAACCACCTGTCCGTAAAAAGGAACCTTGTTGGCAAATTCAACAAATGCATTTTTTATATCATCCAAATCCCTGTAGGTATCCAAATGATCCGTATCTATATTTGTGATAATAGCAGAGCTTGGCATCATTTGCAAAAAGCTGTGATCAAATTCATCGGATTCCGCAACAAGATAGGAACCCGTTCCCACAGTTGCTCCGGAACCTTTGCCCTGCACAATGCCACCGACTATAACGGTTGGGTCTTCACCGGCAGCTTCCAAAATTGAACCTACCAACGATGTTGTGCTGGATTTTCCATGCGTGCCTGCAATTGCCAAAGTATATTTCAAGCGCATAAGCTCGCCGAGCATTTCCGCTCTGCGAATTATTGGAATACCCAGCTTCCTTGCATGCTGCATTTCCGGATTATCTCCGTGCACAGCCGATGAATAAACCACAATTTCAGTTCCAACAATATTTTCGCTGTTATGTCCAACAAATATTTTTACTCCCAAATTCCGCAAATATTTTGTTTGTGTGCTCTCCTGCATGTCCGAGCCGCTGACTTCAAAACCGTTGTGAAACAGAACCTCTGCAATGCCGCTCATGCCGGCACCACCGATTCCTATGAAGTGCGTTTTGCGTATGCGTTTATTAGGTATGAATTTATTTAAGTCGAGCATATATCCCTCGCAATTTCTCCGGCCGCTTTGCGATTGAGTTCGCCTAGCTCACCGGCTTTTTTAGACATCACGGCAAGTTTTTCTCTGTCGTTCATCAAAGCGGTTATTTTTTCAAAAAGACCGTTGGGTTCTTTGTCAAGTTCCACATACGCAGCACCTTCTTTTTCCACAGCCCTTGCATTATACTCCTGATGGTTTGCCGTTGCATAGGGATAAGGCAAAAGAATGGAAGGCTTTCCGAATGCGAGTATCTCCGCAAGGGTTGAAGCTCCGGAACGTGAAATTATCAAATTTGCATGTTGCATATATGCGTAAATGTTATCCAAAAACGCAACTGCGCTTGGGTGTTTATACTTATCCACATTTTTTGCGCCAACTTGCCAAACAACAGATACATTTTCAAGTTTCTCAATAATTTGTTCTATTTTCCTGTTTATGCCAAGTGCGCCCTGGCTTCCACCCGTGATCAAAATGCGAAATTTCTTGTCATCGGCAAAGGCTTTCGGAGCGGGCAAATTCTCCGGCATTTTGCGAACCGGAGATGCGATATAAACTTTTTTTGCAAATTTTGCGCATATTTTATTTGCGATTCCCATCACAGCATTAGGCTCTATAACGTAAAAAGGAATTCTCTTTAAAATAGCAGCGAGCATAATCGGCAAAGCGACATAACCGCCGGTTCCAACTATAAATTCGGGATTTTCCTGCTTTAACAATTTCATCGCTCCCAGCACGCAAGATAGCAAGCTCAGTGGCAACAGTAAATTTTTAATTATGCTGTGTCTCGCCAGAGGAACAGCTTTAATATGCCGATAATCAAACTTGGAGGAGAGTAATTTCTCTTCCATGGACGGGGCAGCACGGCCGGCGAAAACAATATCATAAGAATCTACGAGATTCTCGGCAACAGCGACAGCCGGGAATACATGCCCACCGGTACCGCCACAAACAAACAAAATTTTTTTCATGTTGTTTTATCCTTAGTTAAAGATGATATCTGTACTAACATTCCCAGTAGGAAAAAATTCATAACCAAATTTGCGCCACCGGAACTCACAAAAGACAACGGCTGCCCGGTATTTGGGAGCAATTTTAAATTAACGCCTATGTGAAAAATTATATTCAGAGTAAAAATAATCGCTATACCCCAAGCTATATTTTGAGAAAATATCGCATTTCTATCCACAGGGGATATATTTGCCGCAACCCAAAAACAATAAAACAGAAATACAAACATGGCAATAGTTATCGGAAGCATAAGCCAAAGCCCCAGTTCCTCGCCTAAAACACTGTAGGCAAAATCGTTTCGAGCCCCAAACAGTCGATGCTTGATAGTTCCCTTATCCAATCCCTTGCCGATAATTCCTCCATCTGCCATACCTTGCATGGCCTCATTCTGCTGTTCATTGCCAACGCCTTCCGCATGGATAAAATTCCAAATTCTATTAATGCCATGCGTTTTTACAAGAGCGTTATCCTTATCCAAACTTGCTACGGAAAGCATAATAACAACGGGAATTGCCAAAGTCATGATCATTAAAAGACGCGGCTTTATATCCATCTCCTGCACAAACAGCATAAAAAATACCATAATTATATAAATAAGCAACATCGAATAATTCGGCATAATAAAAGTGAAAACTCCAACAGATGCAACGGCCGCAATCGGAAATCCGAAAAACTCTCTGCATAGATTCATCTGTTTTTTTGTTCTCATATCCATCAAAATTTTTGCCATAAAAATCATAAGAAATATTTTCACAAATTCACCAACCTGAAATGTCCTTGAAAAAATAGATATTTCTCGCCTCATCTGTACAAGCGTATTGCCATCCAAGTAATATCCGGGACCGTTTCCCCATATAGCGAAAATTTGCAAAAACATCGCAAACAGCAAAAGGAGAAATGAATAGCTTATGCCATCGCTGTTCCACAACAATTTTTGGCCAGGAGCAAAGCGAATAAAATAACGCCGCCAAAAAGATACGGGCAATAAAAAACCGAGTGCAAAAAAAGCAAGCGGCAAAAGAGCATTTTGAATCGCAAAGCTCTTAAATGGAATATGATCTCTGTCTAAAGTGCTTATGCCTATATAAATTCCAATAATGGAAAATAAAATCGGCAGAATCAAAAGCGACCATTTGCCATATTTTATCCTTTCCATCAAATTTTGGAAATAATCAAGCACGTAGGTCATTACATACCTCTTCCAGCTTCATAGAGCGAGATGCTTTTACCAAAACCATATCGTTTTCCTTTATCAAAAACTTTAAAGCATCAACAGCAGCTTTTTTATCTTCAAAATATTTTATCCTGCCAGGCTTAAGCCCGGCTGCCTCCGCTCCATTGCAATACTCCATAGCTTCATTCCCTATTGCAACCAAATAATCTATAGACAATCCCGGCAGCATGGAACCGATTTCCCTGTGATATTCCTTGCTGTGCGAACCGAGTTCCTTCATATCGCCCAGAACTGCTATTTTGCGACCTTTGCCCGGCATATTCGCAAGAGTTTGCAAAGACATTTTCATGGAATGCGGATTCGCATTGTAGCAATCCGATATTATGGTGAGCCCGTTTTCTTCAATGATCTGCATTCTCATGTCATAAGATTTAACCTCAGAAAGAGCCTGAGCTATTGCGCTTCTTGGCATTTTAAAGAGTTCACCGACAGCAATTGCCGCAAGAGCATTATACACATTGTGCAGGCCGGGAACAGCAAGCTTAAACCATGTACGTGCAATGCGGAAATTAGCGCAACCGTCTTCCCATAGAATCTCATCCGGTTTTACAATCCCTCTGTTTATGCCGTAAGTAATTACGTCGTATTTTGAAGAACTGCGAATTTTGGCAAGCATTTTATCATCTGCGTTTATAATCAAGTGGCCGCTTTTCTCAATGCCTTCTGCAATTGATTTCTTCTCCTTGAACACGCCTTCCAAATCACCCAAACCGTCCAAGTGAGCCGGCCCAACATTTGTGATCACAGCGATATCAGGAACCGCAGCTTGAGTCAACTGACGAATTTCGCCGGGCATGCTTGTTCCCATTTCTATAACAGCGGCTTCGTGCTCCCGTTTCAAACCGAGCAAAGTCATGGGAACACCAAAGAGGTTGTTCAGATTTCCCTTTGTGACAAGCGTGTTGCAATTTTTTGCCAGCACTGCGGCTATCATCTCTTTTGTAGATGTTTTGCCTGCGCTTCCCGTTATGCCAACAACTTTCAAGTTTTGAAAGCGTTTCCTGTAACCTCTGGCAAACTTCAGCAATGCCTTGCCTGTATCTTCCGTAGCCACTGCAAGCGGAATTTTCTTTACTTCAACTTCTGTTGCATTAACAACTGCCATAATTGCTCCTTTTTTAAATGCTTCTTCAATAAACCCGCCTTTGTGCGGATTGAAATTCTTCCCAATCAGTGCCCAAAAAATATCACCGCTTTTTATTTCTCTGGAATCGAAATTCAGGCACGCTTTTTGCATACTCATTTCCAGCGGAACATCCGCTATAGTTGACTTGGGGTTTTGCTGCAAAAATAATTGCAGAAATTCGGTCACGTCAATTTGCAATTCAAAAGACATAAATTAAAAAGCTCCCAATAGTTCTTCTTGATCGCTAAAGTGAATTTTTTCTTTGCCCAGTATTTGATAATCTTCGTGGCCTTTGCCTGCTACCACCAGCACATCGCCGCCCTGCAATGCCGCAGCAGCTTCCTTTATCGCCGCTCTGCGATCTGCTTGCCTTTTATGTTTGTTTGCGGGCATTCCCGCTTCAACGTCGTTTAAAATCTGTTCCGGATCTTCTGTGCGTGGATTATCCGAAGTCAGCCAAATTTTGTCTGCAAGTTTTTCCGCTACGGCTCCCATTTCCGGGCGTTTGGTTTTGTCCCTGTCTCCGCCGCAACCGAACACAACAAGCAAATTACCCGTGCAAATTTTGCGAGCAGCGATGAGAGTGCGCTCCAAAGCGTCCGGAGTGTGGGCGTAATCAACTATGGCACGTTTTCCATCTTTGTTCCACACAACTTCAAAACGTCCGGGAACTGAAATTTTCTCCAGAGCATCTATGGGCAAATCCATTTCTTTAGCCCACTCTATTATGAGCATTGCATTTTCAACATTGTGCTCGCCAAAAAGAGATACATTTACATCATCTATTTTTATCCCGGTTTCGGTATTTTCAACTTTGAGCTGTTTTTTGGAAACTCCTACCCTGTCCCTGAAAAATAATTCTCCGTACAAACGGTTTCCATAAGAATTATCTATGTTTATAAATCCTATTCCCGTACCCAAAAGTTCAGAAGTGAACAGCATCTTTTTCGCCTGATAGTAATTTTCCATTGTGCCGTGATAGTCCAAATGATCGTGGCTCAAATTTGTGAACAATGCGGATTTATAGGGAATTCCCATCACACGACCCTGAGCAAGAGCATGGCTGGAAACTTCCATGACAAGTTCCGTGCAGCCTGCTTCAGCAGCTTTTGCCGCAAATTCATAAAGAGCCAAAAATCCCGGAGTGGTTAAGCTTGCAGCTTCTTTTTCTTCACCGATCAAATTATAGATTGTGCTCAGCAACGCAGTTTTTTTACCTGCAGATCTCAAAATAGCATTCATCATAAATGCGCAACTGGTTTTTCCATTTGAACCGGTTACCGCATAGCAATTTAGCTTTGAAAACGGATTGCCCAGTTCCTCTTTTGCAAACAAATATCTTGTGAAAACAACATCGTTCACCTGCGCCCATTTATCCTCGCTTCCTTTTGGAGCGGGCAAAGCCGAAACAATTGAAGACGCTCCTTTTTGGAGAGCTTCCAAAGCATGGGCTTTTTCCGAGCCGTCTGAGCAGGGAATGGCAAAGAATATATCTCCGGCAACCACATTTTTGGAATTGTCTTTTAAACGGCTCATATTTTCTCCCGTAATTTTATATGCACCGAACTTTTTCTGCTTATATATTCGCCGGGTTCGGGAATTTGCGTATGTACATTTCCAACACCATCGTAAATAACGTTTAAATGCTCAAGCATGCCCAAGGCATCTTTTAAAGTCAAACCTCGGACATCCGGCATGCGGCCCGTATTTCTCTGATATTCCCTCAAGGAAAGTTCCAGATATTTTCCTGTAGAATCTCTTTTTATCGTTTGAGCCACCACAGAACCTGTTTTATTTTCATCATCAAAACGTATGTTGCAATGCACTGCGCTAGCCTTGCTTAAAGCGGCCTGCTTTGTGTGCCCCACAAAAGATATATCGCTGCACAAGCTATCTGCCGATGCGGATTCCAACGCAAAATTTGCCGGTGACAATTCCGGATGAATATATATCTGCTCCATGATTTTCTGGAATACCGGACCGGCAACAGTTGCACCGGCGTTTTTAGTGTGATACATGGTGACCAGGCATACAAAATGCGGATCCGAAGCCTTTTCAAGACCTATGAAAGATGAATTGTAAGTTCCTGTCTTGTATTTTCCCGTGCTATCTATAATCTGCGCAGTTCCGGTTTTGCCGGCAAACTCCAAGAAGTCATATCTGGATTTCACATTTTCCGCAGTTCCACCCAAATCCACAACTCCTCGCAACATCTCTCTTAACAACCTTGTATTTTCAGTAGTGGAAATAACCCTGCGCACCGAATCCCGTTCTATTGCCGCAGAATCAATTCCATGCCTCAGCACCAGTTTCGGATTATACAATGTTCCGCCATTTGCTATTGAGCTAAAAGCCTTTACAACGTCCAAAGAGGTCATATCTATGGATTGTCCAAACCCTTGAGCAGCTTGAGTTCTCAAATGCGGAACCCTGTCAAAACCTTTGTGGATAACTCTGAGCGGAAAATCAGATGAATTCTCATTTATGGCAAAATTTCTCACGCCATAATAAAATTTCTCATAACCAACCTCTTCTATCACATATTTGCCGAAAGCTATATTAGATGAATAAACCATAGCTTCCTGCATATTGCAAGTTTTCTCCGCATGGGTATCTTTTATAATTTTTTCGCTGGAATTCTTTGTCACCTGCCATTTGCCGTTCTCCGTATCTATTCGCTTATTCGGATTCACTCCGTTTTCCAAAGCTATCACGGCGGTTATAGGCTTAAAAATAGAACCGGGCTCAAAAGAGTGCAGAACTCCGTCGTATTTGCCTTTCTCCGGATTAAAGCTCGTTATGGCCAGTATTTGTCCGGTGTGAGGGTTCATCACCAAAACAGATGCGCCTGCCGCACCAAACTTAGGCACATATTCCCGCACAACATTTTCCACAATCTCCTGAATTCGCAAATCCAAAGAAAGATATACGTCTTTGCCATCCATAATAGGAGTTAGCTCTATTTCATTTATAGGAACATCTCTCTTGGGTTTATATGTTGAACGATTAACGCCCTTTTGCCCACGCAGTTCTCTGATTTTTGAATTCACCACACTTGTTAAAACAGCAGATAGACCTTCAAGATGATCGTGATAATAAACTTCTTTCCATGATTTTTCCTGTTCAAGCTCCGAACCTACATGCAATTTATCCCAAAGCACTGCGCCGTTGCGATCCAAAATGCGGCCGTATTTCGGCTCTACGTAGTTTCGTTGCTGTGTTTTATCCGTATAATATATCTCTTCGTTTACAAGTTGAATATAAACGAGTTTGGCAACAAAAGCCATTGCTACCAAAGAGAGAAAAATTCCTGCCGTTACAAGTCTTATTTTCATTTTAACCGCCCCGTTATTTTGGTTGCCACCCCATTCATTCCAAGTCCCATCACTGAAGCAGCCTTATCTATTCTGTTGCGAGAAGACAAACTGTCAATATCGCGTTCTATCAAAGACAATTCATAGCGCACAACAGATACGCTGTCCGCTAAAGATTTTTCCAGCGAAATTAATACCGCAAGCTTTTCATTTTCCATTTTCATGGGAACAGCCAAAGCGAAAATAAACAGAAATAGCAAAATAGTCAGGACAACCAATTTCATGCAACTCTCCTAAATTTTTTCATAAACCCTCAATGCTGCAGAACGCGAGCGGGAATTTTTTTTCAATTCCTCTGCGCTTGGGGTTAATGGTTTTTTATTTACTTTCTTAATCTTCCTGTTATTACCTCCGCAAAGGCAAACAGGAATATTGACATTGCACAAACAATTTTTTTCAAATAGCGCAAGAACATCTTTCACCGCTCTCGCCTCTTTTGAATGATAAGTTATTATGCACAAACGCCCGCCGGTTTTAAGGCAGTGCACAGCGGCTTCCACGCTTTTTTTAATCTCTTCAATCTCACAATTTACCTCCATGCGAATCGCTTGATACACCCTGGCTTTTAAGCTGTTCAAATCTTTTTTTCTGTTGCGATAAACATCTTCAATTGCGCTGTTCAAATCTTCCGCCGTAGCCAACGCCTTCGATAGAATCCGCTTTGACAGGCGACCGGTCATTTCCAAATCCGAATTTTCCTTTAATGCTTTTGCCAGTTCTTTTTCAGAAATTCTTTTTAAATAATCCTGCGCATTTTCTCCGTTGCCTGCATCCATTCGCATATCAAGCGGTTCATTGCCGGCAAAGGAAAAACCTCTGTTAGCATCGAGTTGATGAGAGCTGACTCCCAAGTCGTAAAGTACGCCGCCAAGAGTCTCCGGTGCAAGCTCGGTTCCCAAATTTGAAAATGCTTTATGGTGGTATCTTATTTTGTCTCCAAACCTCTCAAGCCTTGATTTTGCCGCATTTATAGCCTCTATGTCTCTGTCAAAGCAATGCAGTTTCCGACCCTCACCCAGAAGCTCGGCAATTTTTTCAGAGTGCCCACCCCCACCCAAAGTGCAATCCGCATAATCAAAATCAAGCCTGATGCGCAAGCTCTCCACGCATTCATTTAAAAGCACCGGAATGTGATAGTTATTCATCATATTCATACTTCTTCCCAAAGCCACGCTTCTCATAATTTTCCAGACTGTAAATAAGAATCTTGTTTATTGAGCCTACAAACATCGCTGTTTTGCTAATACCTGCGTGTTCCCTGAATGATTTTGGCAACACAAACCTGTTTTGTTTTTCGTCCAAAACAATAAACTCGGTATCACCGGCAGCGCTTATGCGATCTTCCACAGGCATTGCCAAAATTTTAGGTCTTTCGTTTTCGTTATAATCGCTTTCTCTGAACAGAATTAGAGAACTGTTTTTGCCAATTGTTAGATAAAATTTCTTTTCGTTTTCAGGCAGAACGCTGCGAAAGCGAACAGGCAGCGAAACCCTGTTATTCGCATCTACACTTACTTCTTCTTTACCTACAAAAGAAACCATTCATCTAAATATAGATTATTTTCCCACAAAGACACCCTTTTTTTAACATTTTCACCCATTTTCACCCACAAACATGTTATTTTTCAAATAATACCAACATCGAATTAACAAAATTCTCACAAACACTGCACAAACGTTCAGTTGATTTTATTAGGATTTACAGAATTTCACAGCAATTTATCCAGTAAGCTCAGCGTCAACTAATTTTCAAGAAAACCAACAACATCTCTTAAGCTTTCTTCCAAACTGAACTTCGGCTCCCAACCAGTATACTCTTTTATTTTTTCAAAACTGCCAATTATAATTTTATTATCAAGCGGCCTAACCCTTTTCGGGTCTGTTTCCGTTATAATTTTAACATCAAAAATCTTTGCAAACATCTCAATAACTTCTTTCAGCGAATGCCCTTTGCCGCTGCACACATTGTAACACTCACCCGCCTTGCCGTTGCTGAACAATGCGAAATAAGCACTCACCACGTCACGAACATCTATAAAATCTCTGATAACGGAAATATTTCCCGTGAAGAGCTTAATCTCTTTTTGCCCCTGCCTAACACCATCTGATATTTGCTTCGCAAAACTCGGAATCACAAAATCCAAACGTTGCCTTGAACCTATATGATTAAAAGAACGTGTTAAAATAATGTCCAGCTTATACGCCTGTACATAGCACTCGCTTAACATTTCCTGGCTAACTCTGGCTATGGCATAAGGATTGCTCGGATGCAAACGCATATTCTCTTTCAGCGGAATATCCGCATCTTTTACGTTGCCGTACTCTTCACTGGAACCAACGGATAAAATACGGCAGCTTATCTTATTGAGCCTTACAATTTCCGCAATATTCAAAAATATGCTTGTGTTGTTCAAAAAACATTCCGAAGGCATTTCCCAGCTTTTGCCAACACTTGAAAAACTTGCCAAATGCACAATATAATCCGGGCTAAAAGAAAGCAACACTTGCTCAAGTGCCTTATATTCCAAAAGATTGATCTCTGTAAAATTCAATTTTACATTTTCAAAAGAATAACCCTTAACTTCCTGCGGAATCTTCAAGTCCAAACCCAAAGCTTCCGCTTTTTCTCCAAGCGCATTCAGATGCGCCAAAAAATGATAGCCAACAAAACCGCTTACTCCGGTTATCAAATATTTTTTCATAAAACAGCGGTCTCCTGCTTTGACAAACAATGCAAACTTCCGCCCTCTTCAATAGGCGTAGTGCAGTCCACACCCACAATCTCTCTGTCCGGGAACACTCCCTTGAAATATTCCAACGCCGCAACATCCGCTTCGCAATTGTACACAGGCACAAGCAAACCGCCATTCACAAATATAAAATTCATATAAGATGCCGGCAAACAAGGCGGCAACACAAGCTCATCAACTTTTGCAGACTCATAATGCTCGCAAAGCCAAGCTTCAATTTCGTGCTTCTCACGTTCAAAACCCGCAGCCATAACCACATGGTTCTTTGCAACAAAACGGGCGAGATTGTCTATATGGCCATCTGTGTGATCTCCATCTAAACCTTTCGGCAAAATTTTCAGAGATTTAAGGCCAAATGATTCTTTCATGGCATCAAGCAATTCCGGGCACTCCCTGTTTCTATTTTTTCCAAAAAGACACGGAGCAGTTGTCATGCAAAGACCATCGCCGTTGAACTCCACTGCGCCACCTTCCAAAATCCAAGGATATTTTTTGAGAGGAATTCCCATTAACTTCGCAACTTTTTCCGGAACCGAGTTGTCCAAATCCCAAGGCGGAAATTTTTCTCCCCAAGCATTGAACTCATAATCAACTACGCAATTTCCCATAAAGAACGGGCCGTAATCCCGAATCCAAATATCGTTGTGCGGAATTTGCAAATTGTCCAAAGTTTTAACGGGCTGAAAGCGAGAAATAGTGCTTATAAGCTCCGAATAAAAAGCGTCAATCCGCTCCCTGCGAGAAGCCCAGTTCTGCTCATTTATCGGCAATGCGAGCCAGGTGGCTGCCTGAGTTTCCCATTCTGCCGGATAGCGAACTTCGCTCATTGCCCGTTCCACATATTTAAAATGTCATAATACAAATCCACGCGACGATCTCTGAAATGCGGCCACACTCTGCGGTTCTGTTCTATTTCTTCAAAATTTATAGCCGCACTCATAGACTTAGCTTCCGTTGAAAGCTGTTTAAGCACAAAGCCATCGGGGGCGCAAATAAAGGAGTTTCCCCAAAAAGAGAGGTTGTTTTCTTTGCCAACTCTGTTTGCTGCCAAAACGAAAATCCTGTTGGCTATGGCATGGCCACGCATAACCGTTTGCCACGAATCCAACTGACGGGCATAAAGTTTTTTCGGTTCTTTGGAATCCCAGCCTATAGCCGTGGGGTAAATCAGAATATCCGCTCCCTGCAATGCCAAAACGCGAGCCGCTTCGGGGAACCACTGGTCCCAGCATATAAGAACTCCCAGATTTCCTGCGCTGGTCGGAATTATTTTAAAACCGGTATCTCCCGGCGTAAAGTAGTATTTCTCGTAAAAACCCGGATCATCGGGAATGTGGCTTTTGCGGTAGAAGCCTGCAATGGAGCCATCACGCTCAAAAACAAAAACGCTGTTGTGATAAATTCCCCTTGCTCTTTTTTCAAAAAAAGGAAAAACCAAAACGCATTTCAAAGATTTTGCCAAATTTTTCCATTCTTCAATGATCGCAGAGTCCTTAGCAACGGCATAATCAAAGTATTTTTCGTTTTCTTCAAAGGGAAAATAAGGCGTATGGCAAAGCTCCGGCAGCACCAGCAAGTCAAATTTGCCTTTTTTAGCCAAAGCCTGCGCTTTATACCATTCCAGGGTTTTAGCAGATGTCCCCAGCCACTTGCCCTGAAGGGATAAAATTTCTATTTTTTTCATCAGCAGGAAAATAGAAAATGCGTTCCAAACTTCTCATAGCTTCTGCGCTCTTGATGTTGCTCGCTTGCTCGGATGACAGCAGCAATCCGACCTATCCTCTTGAAAGGACGGTTTTAGATGTGTCTATTACAAAAAAATGCAAAGATTGCTATCTCCTGCGATGGAACCATCCCATTGAGAAAAAAGATTTGCAGAACTATTATATATGGCTGGACACAACTGTTGTAAGAGACTCCATTCAAAGAGTATCGGAAGCTCAAATGAACTTGGCAGATACGGTTATAGCTTATAAAATCAATAGCGATGGAGATTCTTTGGATTTAACAAACTTGATTGAGGAATTTTCCGGCAGAGACAGTTTACACCTCGCTATTTGGGCTAAATATGCGGGTAGCAACCAAGGTGTAGTTCAGCACATGTATATTCACTTTGGCGATGATGTTCGTCCTTCGGCGGTGTCTTTCAGGGACAGTGCTTCTGCAAACTCAATATGGATAGACTGGATTCGCCCAACAGACCAAAGCGATTTTTATGATCCCAATACCATAAATGGGATAATAGCGGGCTACAATGTGACCATAAGAGCAGAAACAGACCCTACGGAAGATATCAGAAAAGCTATGGTATATATAAAACTTGCCGGAACTCCTATAGATCACAATTTAAAACCTTTTGAACGCTTTGTTAAAGAAGGCCGGGGAGTAAGACTGGAAAGCATAAACAGCAATGATCCCAGATATTTAAGAGTAGCTATTATTGACGGAAAAGGTTTTATTGAAGACAATGCCGAGATAAACAACTGGAGAATGCAAATTTCGGGTTTAAAGCCGGAGCGTTCCTACAGAGTGATTATAACAGCCTACGACATCGCAGGAAATGCATCCAGCGAAGAGAGCAAAAACATAAAGACAACCGACGACACACCTCCAACTATTGCGCCGGAATTCCACTATAATAAAGACTCCGATGGAAATGCCACCTTGGATTCAAACCGTTTGATTTTATCATGGATTCCCAGCACAGACCGCTCCGGCATTGAAACTTATTCGCTTCAGATATTGAACGACAATGCATGGGAAGCAATCCCAAGAGTTTCTGCCATCAAAAGCGGGTACTATACTCCTAATCAAGGATACATCAACGATACTCTGCGTTGGGTTTTGCCGGGAGAAACTATCTATCTGCGCCTGAGAGCTATTGACAAGTCGGGGCATTATTCTGCCCCATTGGTAGAAACAATTACCATTTCAAAAGGCGAACTCGGACAATACAACTGTCCACCGAATTTTGCTCCCGTGAAAATGAGCGAAGAAAAAGTTTTTTGCATGGAAAAACTGCAATACAATTCCAACGGCAAATTTGAAAAAAATATTCTGTATATAGAAGCGGAAGAAAAATGCAAAAATTCTGGCTACCGTTTATGCACGGAAAGTGAGTGGTATAGTGCTTGCAACAGCCGAAACTCCAGCTACGGGGTTATAGAAGAAAAAAACGAAAGCGGATTATTTCCGGTGTCTGAATTTCTGTTTATGCACTGCGGAGTTGGTACAGGAGATTCTATTTCTGCGGTAAACGTCGGTAAAAGAAATAAAATTTGCGCAAGCCCGGATGGCATTAGAGATTTACCGGGGCAATTGCAGGAATGGGTTACAAGCAATGATGGCACTGGCACCCCTCTGTTAAAAGGGAGTAGCTATGCAATTTTTCAAGGTGCTTCCAGGGCAGACCTCGCATTGTGCAAAAATATAGCTACGCCAACACGCATAAGGCCAAGATATACCACAGACGATGTTTATCTTTACAGGACAGGTTCTCGCATAGACACCCTGAGGGCAATAGATACGCTCCGAACTCTTTACGCAGTTCTAAAGTCGGATTCCCTTCCGGACACTCTTTTATTTTACACTTTGAAGAGCAAAAGCGGCACTCCGCTCGGAGAGGATTATGTAAATCAAGCTGAGTATCGCAGGCGAGGCGGTGATAAATGGCTTGAAGTGCTTTGGCAAGGATTGAATTACGAGTTCAAAAAACCGCCGAAACGAGCTCTGATTATGGGAGATACAGCCATAAATGCCTCCAACTTCTTTCTGGACCCAACCGTTGGGTTCAGGTGCTGCAAAGATTCCAACTGATTTTTCTATTTTACCGTTATGAAATTATTATTGGTGCTTCTCTCTCTATGCTTTTTGTCATGCATAGATGAATACTCGGATTCCATTATTTTGCATGATAATGGTGGAGCAACATTCTTTGCCAGTATTTATCCATGGGTACCCGATACCGCCACCATCGGGCTTATAAAGAACAACTATGATTCTGCGGATGGATTGAACTTTGATTCCGCATGGTTTTCGCAAAAGGACTCCTTGTTCGCATTGAATTTCAAGCTGTCTTTTGAAAATCTGCTCACATGGAAAGATGGCAAAAAATTTGAAAAAGACTTTTTAGGCAACATCTCTCTTAAAAAAATAGATACCTTGAAAAACGGATATTCTTTTGAACGTGTGATCAATTCCAATACGGAAAACGAAGACGGCGACATTATGCCGGAAGAGAGCATTTCTCCTTTTGCGCTGGAGCAAATGTACGGAAACGATTCTACTTATTGGGAATATACCCTCGCTCTGCCGCAAGGAGCAGTGCTTATCAGCAGCGACCCTATAGATCCGGATTACATAAATTCCGGCATTCTTCGCTGGAAACTCCCTTCAAGCGAAGCTTTTTCAAAACGCATATCTTTCAAAGCTGATTTTACTTTGCCGGAAGCATCGCACAAATCCGATAAAATATCGCTTATAGGCGCAATTCTGGGATGTATAGTTATGTTGCTGGCAATAGGCTTGCTTATACGCAAGCTGGTGAGAGTGTCTGTAGCTCTTAAAAAACTGAAAGATGCGGAAAGAAATTTAAAGGGAGAATAAAATGCGCGAGATTTTGGAAAAACTTTTAGAAAAAGGTTTTAAAATTACTTTTAGCGAAGAAGCCGGAGTTCCCATTCTTTGCATTCACAAAGGCGAAGAACTGGCTTACACCTGCAAGCTCGGCATAGGTCGCTTCAAAGAAGACGTTGAGGAAACTCTCAATTCCGCTTTTATGGAATTAAGTAAATAACGGTTTATCAAATCCGAGCCTGGCTTGGAAATGCACCAGTTCCGGGTGTTCTTCGTTAACGCCGAAAATCACTATGTGATGACGACTTTCGGGAAAACGCACTAGAGCCACCTTTGTGTTATACTCAACCTGCTGCATGTAATTCAATTGAATGGAGCGTATTCGCTTTATCTCTTCCATGCTTATGGCATCTAAAACCCAATCTGAATATCTGCAATTGTTAACGTGATTGTTCAAATCGAGATCGCTGTACTTAACATCCTTCACCAGAACGGTTCTTGGCATTCCGGGTGGTTCCAAAAGGTCTATGGTTTCCGGGAGAGCGCTCAGTTCAGGCGTAAGATCAAAACGATAAGGGCCCTTGGCAAAAGGTATGGCTTTGCCGTCTTCCAAATTTACCAAAAGCCAGGACGAAGTTGCCTGCACAACGGAATTTCCCTGCGAATCACGAACATCAAAATCGCACCAGGCAACCTTTTCCGGGTTATAGCTCTTTAGCCAAGTACTGATGGTGATATCTTCGCCCCAAAACGGAAGCTTGGAAATTCTCAGCTTAATCCTTGAAAGCACCAGTGTAAACTTGTCTTTGTCTATCATCGCAAAATAATCAAAGCCCTGGTCTCTCAAATGAGCGAGTGATGTCTCTTGAAAGAATTCGCAAAGCCTGGAAACTCGCAGGCGTTTATACAAATCGCAGTCAAAAAGGCCTATTGTAAATTTCTTTGATTCCGTTATCATAAAAATCCTTATTTAGAGAGCAACACCTTGTTCATAGCAGAGACAAAAGCCGCAGGATCGGGCAATGCCGAACCTTCCGCAAGCAATGCCTGCCCGTAAAGCACCGTTGGGTAAGAACCCAAATCTTCACCTGCCTCTGCCTTTTGCAGCAGATTTTTGCAAATCTCGTGCTCGGGGTTTATTTCCAGAATGCGCTTTGTTTTTGGAGCTTCCATGCCTTGCAAAGCCATGAGCTTTTCCATGTGCGAACCCATGCCGCCCGCAGCACGAACAAGCATGCAAGGGCTGTCTTTCAAGCGACCTGTCGTGCGTACTTCGCTGACTTCTTCGCCCAGCACTTTTTGCAGAACTTCGCAGAGTTTTTCAAACGTTTTTTTGCTCTCCTTCTCCGCATTTTCCTCTTCTTTTGTTTTTTCAAACTCCAAATCGCCAAGGCCAACATCGTGGAACTTCTTCTCTTTGAATTCCTGCAAGCTCTGCATCATAAATTCATCAATCGTATCGGTCAAAAACAGAACTTCGTAGCCCTTTGCCTTGCAAGCTTCCAAGTGCGGGCTGCCCTGCACCGCAGAGAGAGACTCCCCTATTATGTAATAGATTTCCTTTTGGCTTTCCGGCATGCGAGCTACGTATTCTTCCAATCCAACAAAATCCTTTTCGCTGGTTTTTGTGCTTTTAAAGCGAAGCAAATTTTTGAGTTCGTCTAAAAACTCCCAGTTCATGTAGAAGCCTTCTTTTAGAACAGCTCCCAGCTCCACCCAAAATTTATCATAGTCCTCTTTGCGATCTGTTGCCACGCTTTGAAGGGTATCCAAAACTTTCTTAGTAGCGTGTTTTTTCAAGTTTGCAACAATTTTATTGCTCTGCAAAATTTCACGGCTAACATTCAACGGCAAATCTTCGGTGTCTATAACTCCACGGGTAAAGCGAAGCCATGTGGGCAGCAATTCTTTGCAATCGTCCATTATGAACACTCGTTTTACATAGAGCTTTAGCCCCCGGTTTTGCTCAGAAGCATAGCGTACCCCAAATGGTGCTTTGGATGGAATGTAGAGCAAGCTCCAAAATTCATGCCCACCTTCAACATGATTGTGACTCCAGGCAAGAGGATCGCCGCCTTCGTGAGAAACTATGCCGTAGAATTCCTTGTATTGTTTTTCTTCCACGCTTTTAGCGCTTTGCCGCCAGAGCGCAGGCTTTTCGTTTATTCTTTCTGTTTTTTCTTTTGATTTGATGTAAATAGGGTGTGTTACGAATTCGCTGTATTTGCTGACCACGCTTCTTATTTGCCATTCCTGCGCAAAATTTTTGCAGTCATCTTCGTCTTTTAGGTAAATAGTGATTTTTGTTCCGTTTTTCTCTTTTGGCAATTCATCCACAGAAAAATCGCCTGCACCTTCGGATGTCCACTGGTAGCCCTGTTCTTCGCCGGCTTTTTTGGAATGCACTTCCACCTTTGAGGCAACCATAAAAGCGCTGTAAAATCCAACGCCAAACTGCCCTATCAAGCTCAGGTCTCTTTTTGCATCGCCGGAAATGTTCTGCATAAAGCTCTTTGTTCCGGAGCGAGCTATGGTACCAAGGTTCTGTATTAAATCCTCTTTGTTCATGCCAACGCCGTTGTCTTCTATGGTGAGGATTTTGGTCTCATCATTTGCCGCAATATCTATTCTGAGCTCAGTGTTTGCCGGCAGCAGGCTCGGGTTTGAAATCGATAAAAACCTGAGCTTGTCCAGGGCATCTGCCGCATTTGAGACCAGTTCACGCAAAAATATTTCCTTGTTGCTATATAGAGAATGAATCATCAAATGCAACAATTCACGGACTTCTGTTTGGAATTCCATTTTTTCAGACATATCTTTTCCTCCGAATATCGGGTTGATAAATTTTTGTGATAATGTAGAAAATTTATTTGGTCTTTTTAGCCGTAGTAGTTTTCTTTGGTATAGTGGCAGCAGTCGTTTTTTTAGTGGTTGTGGTGTTTGCTGTTTGCCTGCTGTTTTGCAACCACCTTCTATACATGGCTATTGAGTCCCTTAACACTTCTATCTCGGCATCTTTTGCATCTATCATTGAATCTTTGAGCATTGCCACTTCAACATTTTTGGATATGCGTGTGGAATCTCTCACTATTGCCATTTCATTTTCTTTTGCAACCCTCAATGAGTCTTTCAATATTGCAACTTCTGCATCTTTGGCAAGTATTACGGAATCGGCGATTATTTTTGCTTCTTTTGCCTGCGTATGTACCATAAATACATAAAAGACTAGAGACAGAAAGGCCAAAAAGAGCACTGACATAAAAAATCGTATTTGTTTTTTGAGCCTTACTCTCAAGCATGGCTTTGAGAGCAAGAAGGAGTCCTTCATTTTTTCATAAACCGCATCAAAATGTATGGGATTGAGATCTATGGAGTTTTTTCTATTCAAGTCTTTAATATCGTCCGGCAATCTTTTTGGAAAAACAAAGCCATCCAGCACAAGCGGAATTATATTTTTATTTGACTGTAGCGCACAGATAATCTCTTGGCGAACCCAGTCATCCTTTGCATTGTAGCCCGGCTCACGGAATCGCTCAAAAATCCCTGAGTTCAATACAAGCAGAAAATCTTTGCATTTCTTGACTTTTCTCTCCAACTCATTGTCAAAATTCCCATTTTCCAGAGCGTCAATATCAAAAAAAACAGAGTATCCATCTAATCTCAATCTATCATAAAGCAGCTTTGCTGTATCATAGCCCCCCTTACGCCTGTAAGAGATAAAAATTTTAAATGTCTTTTGCATATTAAGAATATAGCAATTTAACCCAGCTCAAATTTTGCAATCCGAGCTGGGATTGCTGGTTGCTACAACAATTTTATTTACAATAGCCGGTTACGGTCAAAGTCTCAAATGTTATTGGTCCGTAGCTGGTGTTCTTCCAATGGGAAGTAACGTTAACAACTTCAGTTCCGCTGCATTGGCTGGACAAACCCTTTACTGCTTCTTCTGCTTTATCAATTTTCATTGGAGTAAGCATAAGAATGTTCATTGAAGAAGTTTCTGCCTTAACCTTTTTTCCGCTGTTTTCGGAAACATGGCCACCAACAACTGCCATTGCGGAGCTACATCCGGTCAGGACAAAGGTAGCGGCCACTGTTAGTGCTATTAGCGTTTTTTTCATCTTGTTCTCCTTGGGCAAAGCCCACTTTTCCCGAGTTTAACCAAATCAGACTCTTGGGAACACGGAGTTTGATTGGGTTTGCCGTTATGGCAGCATCCAGACGAAAACGCCTGAAATTACGGGAAAAGAAAAAGGGAGCTTTTACCCCCTTCCTCGAAAAATCTATATTTTCTACTACATTTATCCGGCAAATTCGATAAAATCGGATAGCACCAATATTTAAAGTAGTATCTTCCTTTCATGAGAATAAATATAGTTTTTTTTCTGGCAAATGTCAAGCCCTTACAAGAAAAAATATAACTTTAATTAAAAAACGACGATTTCTGCGTAAAAATGAGGTTTTACCCCATCACAACCACAACCGCATGCTTTTTTCCAGGCAAAATCGGGACAACATGACCTTTGATCTTAACCCAGCTCAAATTTTGCAATCCGAGCTGGGATTGCTGGTTGCTACAACAATTTTACTTGCACTGGCCAGATAATACTGCCTTTTCAAAACTTATAACACCCAAATTTAGATCATCGCGCCAAAAAAGCCCGTTGACAAATTCTCCTCCGGCGCACTGTTTTCCAGCATCTTTTATCAACTCTTTCATTTGCTCGTTTTTCATTGGAGTAAATGCCAAGATATTGGTATTTTTTGCTTCCACAGTTACTGCTTTCCCTGAAGCCTGATCGCTTATGCCACCAGCAGGAATACCTGTGACACCGCAACCGACTAAAGCTACAGCAATTATTGCTAATGCTATGATTTTTTTCATTTTGTTCTCCTTGGGCAAAGCCCATTTTTCCCGAGTTTAACCAAACCAGACTCTTGGGAACACGGAGTTCGATTGGGGTTGCCGTTATGGCAGCATCCAGACGAAAACGCCTGAAAAAACAAATATAGCATTTTTTTAGACAAATGTCAAGTCCTTACAAGAAAAAATATAACTTTAATTAAAAAACGATGATTTCTGCGTAAAAATGAGGTTTTTACCCCATCACAACCACAACCGTATGCTTTTTTCCAGGCAAAATCGGGACAACATGACCTTTGATCTCCCTGCCGTCTATGGTCACGCTCTTAACTCCCTTGCTTACGCCTTTGGGGTTTTTCACCTTAATAACATAATCTGCGCCACGAAATTTGCGATTTACGCTGAACTCTGTCCACGCTTTGGGAATGCAAGGGTTAATCGACAAGCCGTCAAATGTGGCCTTTATGCCCAAGATGTATTGAGTAGCAGCCTGATATGTCCAAGAGCTTGTACCGCTCAGCCATGCATTGCGAGCCAAGCCGAACTTCTCGTGCTCATCGCCCAAAATATTTTGAGGATAGCAATAAGGTTCTGATTCAAATTCGTCTATCAAACCGTTGTTTTTCGCAGCGGGATTGATTTGGTTGTAATACTGGAATGCCCTGTCTCCATTGCCAATTATGGTCTCTGCGATCATAATCCAAGGATTTGCATGCAAAAATATTCCGCCATTCTCCTTTGCTCCGGGAGGGTAAGTTGAAACTCCGCCGACATGAGGATTAAAACCGTCGTAACCGGGCCAGGAAAGCTTTATTCCATTCTTTGTGTTGAGATACTTGTAAACGCTTTTCAAAGCCAGCTTTGCACGATCTTCGGGTGCAACGCCACTTATCACAGGCCAGCTCTGGCCAAGCGAATCTATTTTATTAACAGCGTTTTTGCTTGAGCCAAGTGCTTTGCCCTTTTCGTCAAACCAGCGCACATACCACTGGCCATCCCAAGCGACTTTGTTCACCTTTGCCTTTATGTTTTCATACCACGCCTTATATTGCGCAACAAGTTTTTTGTCACCAATGGCTTGGCATATATCTATCATCTCCACCAAAGCTTTCGCAAAAAGATTCGCATTGAAAAGAGACTCTGCGCCCGTTGGCAAATTAACAGTGTCGTTCCAGTCCGCAAAACCCAAATGCGGAATGCCGTGCTTGCCGCAATCCTTATGAGTAAACGCAACGCTTCTCTTCAAGTGCTCCAAAACGGTAGCCTTCTCACGTTTTCTGAGTTCTTTCTTCTTGTTATAGAAAGGAATCTGTTTTTGGAGGAATTTCAAATTTCCTGTTTCTTTCAGGTAAGAAGCTACGGTCAAAACAATCCACAGATGATCGTCGCCGTAGTACTTTGGGCGGTCTTCCTTTTCACGGGAGTCGCCTTCGTTGGCTTCCATTGTGCTGGGGAAATACTGGTGCATGGCATTACCGTCTTCCAATTGAACGGAGAGCAAATTCTCTGCCAAAACACGAGCTTCTTCTGGCATGTGGCTCATAACACCGAGCAAATCCTGGCTGGAATCACGGTAGCCAATTCCTCGATCGCTACCAAAGCCGAGTTGATAAAGGCTCAAATAACGGCTCCAATTTTTTGTGGTGTGGCACTGGCGAGGATTGTGGATATTCACCATTGAGTTAAAGCTCGCATCAGGAGTTTTTACCTGCAATGCGCCGAGATATTTGTTCCAGAATGTGGCTAATTCGGCAAATGCTTTGTCAATGTTTTTGAGATTGCGGTATTTTTTTATTTCCGGCATTGCGGCTGCCAAGCTTTTTTGTTTGCCGAGTTGTGTTGCAACACGACCTGTTTTTTTATTGGCGAGTTTGAATTTGAACATTTGCGCTGCGATGTTGTCTCCTCTTAAAGCGGAGCTGTTCGTAAGCTTGCCATTGTAGATTGCGCCGGGGCATGCCCACCCCATAATTTCATTAAACCCGAGGAAACTTCTGCGATCGCCGTCATAGCTATTTGCCGCCATGCTTGCGGTGAAATAATTTACCTCGTATTCCTTTTTCATAAATGCATATTGCTCTAAGATAACGTGGCCGCTTTTTTCCTTGTGGGCGTCAAGAGTCATGGTTTGCGGAACCCAGTCTGCGTTTGTCAATTGCTTTAATGCATCAAAATGGCTGAATTCATAAACCGGCACAACATCAACTTCAAGTTTTTTGCCGGAGATGTTCTGAACGGAAATGTCCTGAATAAGAGTGGAGCTTTTTGACGGGACAAAAACCGTTATTTTAACCCTAATGCCATAGCCTTCGGCCACCCATGTTGTATAGGAAAGCCCAACTCGGCATTCCCATTTATCCCAGATAGTGCAGGTTGGCACAACAAAAGGAGAGATTATTTTGTAGGAGTTTTTCTCTTTTATGCGAAGGTAGATTGTGCTGCCTTTGAAGTCGCCTGCAGGCATTTGGCTTATATATTTGGTTATGCGGTTGAGAGCCGGATCGCCTTTGCACAGCACTGTTCCGCCTGTTGTATCCACAATTCCACCGAAATCCAGTGTACCCACATAATTACACCATTTTATGGGCGTAGCCGGATTACGTAGAACGTATTCTTTATTTGCATCGTCAAAATAGCCATAATTGCGGCCTTGTATTTTGACATTCTTTGCTTTTGCGCTTTTTTTTGCAGCCATGTTACTTTCTCCTAAAAGGTTCTAAGCGAAAGACGGGATTCGGACCCGCGACCGTTAGCTTGGGAAGCTAGCGCTCTACCAACTGAGCTACTTTCGCTAGTTGTGAGTAATATAGAAAAGATTTACAATTTGTATTCGGTTTCTACCACCAAATTAGAAATCGCATACAAAGGCAAAATTTCGATATTGTCAATCTTGCCAAAATTTTCCAGCGAAGTTCTAATCCCCATTTCACTGCCTTTCTCTTGCATAAACAAATGCAAACTCGGCATGGCTCCCTTCAAGCCGGACTTCACTTCAATCGGAATTATGGAGCGACCTTTTTGCACAACATAATCCACCTGGGCATTGCTCTGCTTTTTCTCCCTGTTCCAACAATATAACTTATACGGCATATAACAATTAGAGGCTTTCAATATTTCCAAACCAGCAAACATCTCCGCAAGCGAACCCATATTTATCGTTTTAAAATCATCTGCGATAATTATTTCCGAAGCGTTAAAATCCAACATTCGCAAAAAGATACCTGT
>WQSZ01000006.1 GCA_009787645.1 Candidatus Fibrimonadales bacterium
CATAAAGCTGGCTTGCGTTCCGGTTGTGCCCTTTACGCCTCTGAACGGCAAAATTTGAATTAAATGGTTTATCTGTTCAAGGTCTATCAGAAGATCTTGCATCCAGAGCGCAGCACGTTTGCCTACGGTGGTGAGCTGCGCCGCTTGAAAATGAGTGCGGCCCAAAATGGGCATATCTTTATATTGCAATGCAAAGTTTGAAAGCTTATCAAGAACCTTGCACAGGCGGCGCCGAACCAAAACCAAGCCTTGCTGCATTTGAATTAAATCGGTGTTGTCCCCAACATAAGCACTGGTGGCTCCCAGGTGAATTATCCCTTTTGCCTTTGGAGCCTGCAAGCCATAAGCGTGAACGTGGGCCATCACATCGTGGCGGCGGCGTTTTTCTTCTGCAGCGGCTTCTTCCCAATTTATGTCGGTTTCGTGAGCTTTGAGCTCTGCGATTTGCTCATCTGAAATACTCAGCCCGAGTTCCTTTTCTCCTTCTGCTAGCCAAATCCACAGCCTGCGCCAAGTTTGAAACTTGAACTGCGGGCTGAACAGGAACAGCATCTCATCGGAAGAATATCTGGAAAGCAGGGGGCTTTCATAAGTATTTTTTTGCATATTATTCGTCGCCCAGGCTTTTCCTGAATGCTTTTAATTTTTCTTTTACCTCTAGGTGTGAAATTGCGATAATGGACGCTGCCAAATATGCGGCGTTTTTTCCATTGCCTATTCCAACTGCCGCAACTGGGATTCCGGGAGGCATTTGAGCTACCGAGTAAAGGGCATCTGCGCCACCGAGCGCACCGCCATCACATGGGACTCCTATCACGGGCAATGTGGAGTGAGCAGCGAGGCAGCCCGGCAGGGCTGCGGAGAGACCCGCAACACCAATCAGAACTTCCAAGCCTCTACCCTCAGCCTCTTTTGAGTACCGAGCCACCTTGTTGGGTGTGCGGTGTGCTGAGAGAACCGAGTATTCCCATTTTACGCCGAGTTCGTCTAAAACCGCTGTTATTTTATCCACAACGGGTTTATCTGAGGCGGAGCCGCTGACTATGCCAACCAGAGTGCTCATTTTAGTTAGCCCTTTTGTCTGAGCCGTCAACGGCGTAAGCTATAACCCCAACAGGGCAGCTATCGGCAGCTTCTTTGATTTCCGCTTCATTTGCGGCAAAGTCTGCACCTTCTTTAATCGCCACTTTCTCCGGCACTTCAAAAACAGCATCGCAAACCGCTTCGCATGCGCCGCACATGGAACATTCGTTCTCTGACTCATCTAACCAAACTTTGGTAATAGGCATAAAGCTCTCCTTTTGTATTTGTGTGTTATAATAGAAGGTAGAAAATTTTAAAAAGCCGATTTTTCTAAATTTTTCTTTATGAAACTTCGCTCACTCACCACTACAGAAGGTCGCAATATGGCCGGCGCACGAGCCCTTTGGCGTGCTACAGGAACACAAGAACACGAATTCGGAAAACCGATAATCGCCGTTGTGAACAGCTTCACGGAATTTGTGCCCGGACACGTGCATTTGCAACCCGTTGGCAGGCTTATAGCAGACGAAATTCGCAGTGTCGGCGGAGTGCCCAAAGAATTCAATACCATTGCAATAGACGATGGCATAGCCATGGGTCACAGCGGAATGCTCTACAGCCTGCCCAGCAGAGACTTGATAGCCGATTCCGTGGAGTACATGGCAAACGCTCATTGCGCAGATGCGCTTGTGTGCATAAGCAACTGCGACAAAATAACACCGGGCATGCTTATGGCTGCAATGCGGCTCAACATTCCTGCGGTGTTCGTAAGCGGCGGGCCAATGGAAGCAGGAATCGCTGTACTCTCCGATGGAAAAGAAGCGCATGTGGATTTAATAGACGCAATGATTGCAGCAGCAAATCCGGATGTCTCGGATCATGATGTGCAAGAAATTGAAAACCGTGCCTGCCCCACTTGCGGAAGCTGCTCCGGAATGTTCACCGCAAATTCAATGAACTGCCTAACCGAGGCCCTCGGCTTTGCGCTACCCGGCAACGGAACCCTTGTAGCCACGCACACGCTACGCAAAAATTTATTTGAACAGGCGGCAAAACTAATAGTGGAACTCTGCGACAAATATTACCGCCACAACGACAGCTCAATTTTGCCAAAAAGCATAGCCACAAAAGAAGCCTTTGAAAACGCAATGCGGCTAGACATAGCAATGGGAGGCTCAACAAATACCATTTTACACATACTGGCCATAGCTCACGAAGCCGGCGTTCCATTTACAATGAAAGACATAAATGAACTCTCACGCACAACACCATGCCTTTGCAAAGTTGCGCCCAGTGTTAGCAATATTCACATAGAAGATGTACACAGAGCAGGTGGCATACCCGCCATTATGGGCGAACTAGACAATGCCAGGCTGCTAAACCCAAAGGTGAACATGGTGCACAGCAAAAATCTCACTGAATATTTGAACAAATGGGACATAGCCAGAAGAGGTTCCGCAACCAAAGAGGCGCAGGAACGCTTTTTAGCCGCACCCGGACGCAAGTTCAATCTGCAAGCATACAGCCAAAGCGAAAAATACGGCACTCACGATTTAGACAGGCAAAAAGGCGTTATAAGAAATACCACAAACTCTTACAGCACAGACGGCGGATTGGCCGTTCTCTACGGGAACTTTGCGCCAAACGGATGCGTTGTGAAAACCGCCGGAGTTGACAGCAAAATATGGACATTCGCAGGGCCGGCCGTTGTGTTTGAAAGCCAGGAAGATGCGGTGAATGGAATTTTAAATCACAAGGTGAAAAAAGGCGATGTTGTTGTTATTCGCTACGAAGGCCCCAAAGGCGGCCCGGGAATGCAAGAAATGCTCTACCCCACCAGCTACCTGAAAAGCATGGGGCTTGGCAAAGATTGCGCACTGATAACAGACGGCAGATTCAGCGGCGGCACAAGCGGCCTCTCCATTGGGCACGTTAGCCCGGAAGCGGCGAGCAAAGGCAATATAGCTCTGGTAAAAGACGGCGATATTATAGAAATAGATATCCCCAACAGGAGCATAAATGTTGGCATAACCAATATGGAAATGAATGCGAGGTACAAAGAGATGGAAGCCAAAGGCGAAAAAGCCTGGAAGCCCGAAGACAGAAAAAGGATTGTCAGCAAATCTTTGCAAATCTACGCATCGTTAGCCACAAGCGCAGACCAAGGCGCAGTGCGAATGTAATCCGGCAACCAATGCCCAAGATTTTCGCAAGCAATGCCTTCGCATTGCTGCAACGGAATAATTTTATCGTGTGTGCCAAAAAATGCATGTATATTTGCATCGTCTTGTAGATAATTATCCGTCTCTAAATTAACATGTGTTTGTACCAAAAATTCCAACCCCGCATTCAACTGTTCCGGCGAATAACGGAGTGCACTTTCCATCCATTTGTCCTTGCCGTCCACATCGCCCAATAATTTGCCAAACGATTCCAATGTTGTAGCCCTAACCACAGCAGGCCGCCAGCAAGCGCAAAAATCTATAATGGGGCAAACCAAAATCCACTTTTGCTCTTTTACCTTTTTGTCTAAATTCTTCAAAAGCGCAAGCGTGCCAAGACTCCACCCCACAACGATTTCTGATTCGGGCATTACAAAAAAATCCGCTTCAACCAAATCGAAATAATCGATAAACCTATGCGAATAACTCGGAAAACGCTCGTAAATCTCAGTTTCCCAAATAGAAATATCACTAGCCCAACCACTGACCCAAGCCATCTCCCTAGCTATAAAATGCGAATTTTTCTGTAATATCTTCACCTGTATCCGAATTGAAAAATGAGAATTTATGTGACACAAAATCTTCTGCTTCCAAAAGCTCAATGCCCAGTGAATGCTTGTGCTCCAAATAATGGAACATGCGACCGTAGTTTTCACTCAACAGTTTGGAAAGCGGCGGCGCAACAACAAGCTGAACACTTTTCATTTTGCTTTTTCTTGATATGCGTGCAAGATAACGGTCTATAAGGGAAAGAGTAGCTTCCATGCTATACACAATGCCGGAACCGCCGCACATGGGGCAATTGCTGTGCTTTTCGCTAGCCAAATTTGTGCGAACACGTTTGCGGCTAACTTCCATTAAACCGAATTTTGAAATTGTGGAATAACTGGTCTTTGATTTATTGTCAAAGTAAATGGCTTTTCCAAATTCATCGGTAACGGCTTTTCTGTCTTCATCAGACTCCATATCTATAAAATCTATTATCACCAACCCGCCCACATCACGCAAGCGAAGCTGCTTTGCAATTTCTCTGGCAGCATCTAAATTTGTTTCCAAAAACACCCTGTTCTGATCGCTGCCGTGAACTCTGGAGCCCGTGTTCACATCTATGGACATCAACGCTTCTGTTTGCTCAATTATCAGATATGCGCCACGTGGCAGATAAACCTTTGTTGAAAGTGATTTTTCATAATCATCTTCTATGCCAAAAGCTTCAAAAAGGCTTTCATGACCTTTCCACAATTTTATCTTTTGCAAATTTTCAGAATTTGCGCCGCCCAAATATTCACGAATGTTCTGGTATTCGTTTTCATCGTCCACATAAACAAAATCCGTTTGCTCCTTAAAATATTCCCTTATGGACTGCTCAACCGAATTGGACTCCTGATAGATGCAACTCTTTTGCGGATATCCTTTGAAATTGCCCTTTGTTATTTCCCATTTTTCTTCCAGCTTTCGCATTTGCTTAACAATCTCGTTTTCAGATTCATACAAAGCCTGCGTTCTAACAATGTAGCCTACATCCGGAGCTTTGTACTTGCGAACAAGCTGCCTGAAAATTTTGCGCTTGTTGCGGTCGCTCTCCTGCTTTGATATGCCAATGAAATTTGAATTCGGATAGCAAACCAAAAAGCGTTCGGTAAAACTCAAACGTGTGGTGAGCCTTGCCCCCTTGGTATTTATGGGCTCCTTGATAACCTGCACCATAATCACATCGCCAGCTTCCAGCACGTCGCCTATGCTCGGATTTTCGGCGGTAGAAGACTCATCATCGTCATATTCCTTACGCATGCGAGCGTCACGGTCTATCGCAATTGCATCGTCTATATGCAAAAAACCGGCTTTTTCCAAACCTATTTCCACAAATGCAGCTTGCAGTGCAGGCACAACCCTTTGCACAACTCCCTTGTATATATTCCCCAATGTGCGGCTGGAAGTGATGTTTTCCACCAGCAAATCCGAAAGAACCCCATTATCCAAAACCGCTATGCGTGTATCATAAGGTGTTGCACTAACTAAAATGCCACGTTCTGTGGCTCCATTTTTTTGCATAAAAATCCTTTTAAGTCGCCTTCCAACTCTGTAGTAACCGATTTATTCTCGCTATCTTTGTTTTCTCCTCTTCAGAGCCGTTAAAAGCCTTGAAGAGAAGATTCCTGTATTCCGTAAGCGAGGTGCGGATTAAAATACGGTCTTCTTTCTTTAGCATTATTTCTCCGACAGGGCTGCTACACCCGGAAGCTCCTTGCCTTCAAGAAACTCCAACGATGCGCCGCCGCCAGTAGAAGTGTGAGTGACTTTTTTATCTGCCCCGTATTTTTTTGCCGCAGTTGCCGTGTCTCCGCCGCCTATCACGGTTATTGCGCCGTTTTGCGTGGCTTTAACAATTGCATCTGCCATAGCTTTGGTAGCTTTTTCAAAGGCTTCGAATTCAAATACGCCCGCAGGCCCATTCCACACAATGGTTTTGGATTCTAAAATAGCCTTCACAAAAAGCTCGGAAGATTTTGGACCAACATCGAGGCCCATCCAGCCATCGGGAATTCCCGAGGAATCGTCTGCGGCTTTGGTTGCAGCGTCTGCTGCGAATTTGTCTGCGACAACATAATCAACAGGCAGGATTATCTCTTTGCCGTTCTTTTTGGCCTTTTCAATCAAATCCGGAACAATTTTTGCGCCTTCGTCGTCGTAAAGGGAAGCTCCTATTGCAAGGTTGTTGATAACTTTTTTGAATGTGAAAGCCATGCCGCCACCGATTATGATTTTATCGGCTTTGTCTAGCAGGTTGTTTATAAGCTGAATTTTGTCTGCGACCTTTGCGCCGCCCAAAATTGCGAGCACAGGGCGTTTTGGGTTGTCAAGCACGGCGGCAAAAGCGTCTAATTCCTTTTTCATGAGGTAGCCGCTGGCTCTTTTTGCATAACCTTCGCCGAGCATTGAGGAGTGAGCACGGTGCGCAGTGCCAAAAGCATCATTTATATAGACTTCAGCGAGTTTTGCAAGTGAAGCTCTGAATTCTTTTACCTTTGCCGGCTCTGCTTTGATTTTTTCTTCTGTGCCATCTGGCTTTTTAACCTTTGCCTTGCCTTCTTCTTCCAAGTGGAAGCGCAGGTTTTCCAGCAAAATGACATCGCCGGGTTTAGCGGCGGCACATTCCTTTTCAACTTCTGCTCCAACACATTCGCTGAGGAACTTAACGGGCTTGCCTATGAGTTCCTGCAATTTATCTGCAACCGGCTTTAAGCTGTATTTTGCGACAGCCTTGCCGTTTGGCCTGCCGAGGTGAGAGGCCAGAACAACGGAAGCACCTTTTTCCAACGCATAACGTATTGTTGGAAGCGCAGCTTCTATGCGCTTTGTATTTGTAATTTCGCCTGTGGTCTTATCTTGCGGCACATTAAAATCCACACGAATAAAAACCCGTTTACCTTGCATATCAAGGTCTTCAATAAAAAGCTTAGACATATTTTGTCTCCATAAAAAAAATCTTTTGGAATAATATAGTAAATAACGATAAACTCAAACATCATGGCTTAGTTAAGAGTGGAAAATGGAGAGTTGAGAGTGTTTTTGCCGGTAAAATAGCACAAATATCACTTTTTTTCGACAAAAAAAAATAATTTTGGCTATTTTGTGAAAATTAATATATATTATATGTTATAAGTAGAAGAGCAAGAGGTCTATTATGAGAAAATCTCGAAGAGTTTTCGTTTACGCAGTCTTACTGGCTGCTTCAGCAGGGTTTGTTTTTTGGGGCTGCAGCGAAGACTTGTCTTCTAACTGCGATGTTACCACAGGTGTTTGCCAGGATGAGAGTTCCAACACTTCAACCGAAACCTCATCTTCCTCTTACAATAATACCGGCAATTCCAGTTCTTCAAGCGGCGGCTCAACAACCCCATCCTCTTCTTCTCGCAATTCCAGTTCCAGCTCTTCAAGCGGCGGCTCAACAACAACATCTTCTTCTTCAAACACATCCACTCCTTCTTCCAGTAGCGTAGCAAGTACTCCCGGAAACGGTGCTCCGGGAAATTGCGCTGCTCCTGATTACGGCGTACCTCCTTATGGCGCAGGTTCTTGCGTAAAAGCTTCAAACGGCAAATGCTATACATGCAACCCAGATAGGGGCGCTGACTGCAATCAAGGTTGGATTTTCCAGCTTGGCAATCCTACCGATGCTTATTGGTTCAAAGAGGTTAGCTGCGGTTCAACTACGAATCCATCTTCTTCTTCTCAAACTTCAAATCAATCTTCTTCCGGTACTACAAATCAATCTTCTTCCAGCCCGAATCTCACTTGCGCAACAGTTTCTCAATCCATAACTGTGGGGCAAATTCCAAGCCCACCAGCAGTAGGTTGCGGCTCAACAACCCTCAACATAAGCCAGCTTACCTTCACTCCGAATATCAAGAGTGCTATTACTTCTGCGCAAACAATCAATAATTTACAAGTATCGGCAACCTGCGGCGGCTCAACTAAAACAGCGAGCTGCCCGGGAACAATAACGGTTACTGCTGTACCATCAAGCTCTTCTGCCTCCGGCGGTGGCACTGGTTGCTCAGAATGCTCGCAGACTTTGACTCAGGGTGCTTCAGGAGTCAAAACCGCTAAAACTACCCGCTATTGGGATTCCTGCAAACCAAGCTGTGCATGGACAGGAAATGCATCTCAAAGCCCAAATGGAGCAGCTATGACCTGTAACGTTAGCGGCTCCAAGCTTAGCGATCAAAATGCGAAAAACGCTTGTGAAAGCGGCGGATCAGGCTATACTTGTGCAAACCAGTTCCCATGGGCTGTAAACGATAATTTGGCTTACGGCTTTGCTGCCTCTCACTCAAATGGCGATTGCGGCAAATGCTTCCTGTTGCAATTCACCAGCAATGGCGAAGGCGGCATGAGTGGTACCATTAGTGGAAAAAAGATGGTCGTTATAGTAAGCAATATTGGCGGTGATGTTGGTGGCGATCAATATGATCTTATGATTCCTGGTGGTGGCGTTGGTTTATACAATGCGTTCTCCAGCCAGATTTCCAGCAATGGCGGCCCCAACAGTCCTTCTCTTGGCCAGCAATATGGCGGCTTTAGAGCTACATGCGGCAACGACGTAAATTGCATTAGAAATATGTGCACTGCAGCCTTTGGCTCTGGATCTTCCGGTGTTCGCGGTGATTTCATGAAAGGCTGCGAATGGTATATTAACTGGTTCGGGATATCCAATAATCCTACAGTTCTTTCCAAGCAAATCACTTGCCCACCAGAATTAGTTAGCAAGTACAGACATTAAAAAAGGGGTCCAGCATGAAGAATCCTATATTGACAGCCACATTGTTCGCCATTTTCTTGGTTTCCACGGCAAATGCGCAGCAAAAAGGCTGGATGTCCCGTTATTGGGATGGTTGCAAACCGAGTTGCTCCTGGAGCGGCAAACAATATGCCAATAACGTTGGCCGTTGCAAAGAATGCGACAAGAACAATAATCTAATGCCGACAAACGACCAGAACAGAAGCAGTTGCGATGGCGGCAATTCCTATACTTGCTGGGATATGGTTCCCTGGAAGGAAAACGATAATTTGGCTTATGCTTTCGCAGCCACTCCATCTGATCAATGCGGCCAATGTTTTGAATTGGAATTTGACGGCACTTTTCAGCATGGTAACGCACAGGCAACGCATGCGGCTATTAAAGGTAAAAAGCTGATTGTAATGGGAAGCAATATGGGCGGCGATGTGCATGCCGGTCAGTTTGATGTTTTGGTTCCCGGTGGCGGAGTTGGGCAGTTCGACAGTTTCTCCGGCCAGATAGGCGTTAATAATAGCGTGCTTGGCTCACAGTATGGCGGCATTTTAGCAGCCTGCGGCAATCCCGGAACTGTTTCGCAAGCTCAATCATGCATAAGAGATGGATGCACCAAAGCATTCGGTAAATCCGGCCAGGAATGGCTTAAAGCCGGTTGCGAATTTTACGCAGACTGGTTTATGGGCGCAAACAACCCGAATATGACTTATAAAACGGTTACCTGCCCGCAAGCATTAGTTGACAGATACCAAAAAGCGGCCACAGGAGGGCCGGGAGGCACAACCCCTCCGCCGGTAACTACAAACTACACACTAACGGTAAACACAACCACCGGAGGCACAGTCTCTCCATCGGGAAATCAGACTGTTGCTTCGGGAGCGGCTACCACCATAACGGCTACAGCCAATAGCGGTTACAGATTTATCAATTGGACTTCGGTGAGCGGCTCGCCCACTTTTGCCAATGCAAGCTCAACACCCACAACTGTTACAATAACTGCGAATGCAACAATCCGTGCCAACTTTGCGCAGACATTCACGCTCAATGTCAATGCAGGTACAGGCGGTACTGTTACTCCTACAGCCCAGCAAACCGTTAACGCAAATTCTCCGGTAAGCATATCGGCAACGGCCAATAGCGGTTATAAATTTGTAAACTGGACTGTATTAAGCGGTACGGCAACATTCGCCGATGCAAACAGTGCATCCACAACGGTTACTTTAACTGCAAATTCAACTGTTCGTGCCAACTTTGAGCAGACAGTAACTCTTACTATCAACCGTAGCCCAACGGCTGGCGGCAATGTAACGGGAGCGGGAAATTATACAACCGGAACGGCTATTCCCATAACAGCTACTGCAGCAAGCGGCTATGCATTCAGCGGCTGGACCGTATCGACCGGTACCGCCACTTTTGCCAACGCAAGCAACGCATCCACAACAGTTACTTTAAGTTCAAATGCGACTATTGTCGCTAACTTTACGCAAACATATACGTTAACCGTCAATCGCAACCTAACAGCTGGCGGCACTACTACTCCGGCAAGCAGCCAGGCAAATGTCGCAGCAGGAACGGCTGTCAACATATCAACTACCGTCAATACGGGCTACAGATTTGTAAACTGGACTGTGACAAGTGGCACAGCAACATTTGCAAATGCGAACAACGCAGCAACAACGGTTACTCTAAGCTCAAACGCTACAATCCGTGCTAATTATGCGCAAACATACACGCTCACGGTAAATGCCGGGGCCAATGGCACAGTTTCTCCCTCAGGAGCGCAGACTGTTGACGCAGGAGCAGCAACCAGCATAACGGCCACAGCCAATAGCAACTACAGATTTGTAAACTGGACTGTAACAGGCAGCACAGCGACTATAACCAATGCAAGCAGCGCGTCCACAACGGTTACTTTGACGGGAAATGCAACTGTCACAGCCAATTTTGAGCTTATTCCTGTAGCACCAACTACTTACACGCTAACCATAAACCGCAATCCGGCGAGCATAGGTACTGTAACAGGTGCGGGAACCCACAATGCAAATACTGCTGTTCCCATAACAGCTACCGTGCCAAGCGGCTATGTATTCAAAGATTGGACAGTATCTACCGGTACAGCAACATTTGCCAATGCAAACAGCGCATCCACAACAGTTACTTTAAGTTCCAATGCTACAATCGTTGCCAACTATGTGCAAACATATGCCCTCACTATTAATCGCAGCCCAACGGCTGGCGGTACCGTAACAGGTGCGGGTAATTATACTGCTGGAACACCGGTTAACATATCAGCTACTGCAGCAACAGGCTATGTGTTCAGCGGCTGGACTGTAACAGGCAGCGCAGCGACTATAGCCAATGCGAGCAACGCATCCACAACTGTTACTTTGACAGGTGCTGCAACTATCACAGCAAATTTCACGCAACTATACACGCTAACGGTCGAACGCAGCCCAACGGCTGGCGGTACAACTACTCCGGCAAGCAGCCAGGCAAATATAGTAGCTGGAACAGCAGTAGATATATCAACTACAGTCAATGCCGCTTACAAATTTGTCAACTGGACTGTTACAAGCGGCACAGCAACATTTGCCAATGCTAACAGCGCATCCACAACGGTTACTTTAAGCTCAAACGCAACAATTCGCGCAAATTATGTGCAAACACTAACGCTCACGGTAAACGCCGGAGCCAATGGCACTGTCTCTCCATCAGGAGCGCAGACTGTTGATGCGGGAGCGGCAACCAGCATAACTGCAACTGCCAGCACAGGCTACAGATTTGTCAATTGGACTGTGCCAACCGGTACAGCGACCTTTGCCAATGCAAGCAGCGCAACTACAACGGTTTCTATTACCGCAAATGCGACTATTCGTGCTAATTTTGAAGTGATTCCTGTAACTCCAACAACTTACGTGCTTACCATCAACCGCAACCCGGCTAGCATCGGTACAGTCATAGGAGCTGGAACTCACAATGCAAATACGCCAGTTTCAATAACAGCTACCGTGCCAAGCGGTTATGCATTCAAAGATTGGACTGTTACTACCGGTACTGCCTCGTTTGCCAATGCAAGCTCTGCAAATACCACTGTTACTTTAAGCTCAAACGCAACAATCGTTGCCAACTATGTGCAAACATACACGCTCACTATTAATCGTACCCCAACAGCCGGCGGCACTACTACTCCGGCAAGCAGCCAGGCAAATATCGCAGCAGGAACACCGGTTAACATATCGGCTACTGCGGCAAACGGCTATGTGTTCAATGGTTGGACTACAGGTACGGGAGCAACAATTGCCAATCCAAGCAATGCATCCACAACTGTTACTTTAACTGGCAATGCAACTATCACGGCAAACTTCACGCAGAGCACAGTAACTCCCACAACATACACGCTTACAATCAACGCAGGAACTGGCGGCACCGTTAACCCATCTGGGCAACAGACCACTGCCGCAAATACGCCGTTCAGCATAACAGCCGCAGCCAATAGCGGTTATACATTCAATAACTGGACTGTGGTGAGCGGCACAGCAACCTTTGCCGCTGCAAACAACGCTAATACAACAGTTACTCTTACAGGGAATGCAACTATCCGAGCAAACTTTACGCAGAACGTTGTTGTGGACGACGGAAGCTTCCTTGAATTTGTTGTAAACATTGATCCGCCGGGTTCCGGTGAAGTTAATATCACTCCGAACAAACCCTTATTCCTGCAAGGTGAGGTTATACAACTCGTTGCAGTAGCAAAACCGGGCTATGTGTTTGATAAATGGGAAGGCGATGACTTGCAGGGACCTAATCCGCAAGCAACCACAAACGTTTGGTGGCACAGAGCTATTTTCGCTCACTTTAAGGCTGTGTCAGGAGGCGATCCAACCGAGCCGGTAGATCCTAGTGAGCCCGGTGATATAACTAAAAGAACAGATACAACAAAAATTGAAGCGGAAAAATTTGATCCTGATCGTAAAGTCGGTAACTTTACAGCTAACACCAGCAGCAACGATCCTAGCCTAACTACCATAGGCTACATAGAAAACGGGCATTCTGCTACCTACGAAGTAGAAATGAAAAATGCAGGGGCATATACCATGCAGTTCCGTGTAGCAAACGGCATGAATGGCACTAATAGCAGATTCAAAGTATTAGTAAACGGCGTGGATGTCGGCACTGTAACTGTTGGCAATACCGGCGGTTGGAGTTCCTCTAACTATGAGATAGTTACGCTCAACAGCGATGTGCAAATACTCAATGGCACAAATACTATAACGCTGAATTTTGAGTCTGCGATCAACGTAGATTACATTCTGTTGCTCGGTGAACCGCTAAATTCAACTCCAATAAACGCTACAGTCTCTGTGCAAACCGGTGTGAAAATCTGGCAAAGCGCAAGCGGCATGGTGAATTTGGATTTGGGTTATACGCCCACATATCCTGTGGCTCTCAAAATCTACGATCTAAAGGGCAAACTGATAGCAACCGAGATGGTGAACACACGCAGTGCGAATATCAAAGTAAATGTCTCAAACGGCGTGTATCTGTTCAAGGTAGGGAACAGCAGTGCGGTGAGGGTTTTGAAGTAAAACCGATGACCAAGTTTCGCCCGTGCATAGACTTACACAACGGCAAAGTCAAACAGATAGTAGGCTCCTCGCTCTCGGCTAACGAGAGCGAACTTAAAGAAAATTTTGTATCCACAAAACCAGCAGAATGGTACGCCGAGTTGTACAAAAAAGACAACTTAAAAGGCGGCCATATAATAATGCTTGGCCCCGGCAACGAAGATGCCGCAATGAGAGCCTTGAAGGCCTACCCCAACGGAATGCAAATAGGCGGCGGAATCACAAAAGAAAACGCAAAAAAATATTTGGAGGCAGGAGCCGCCGCAGTCATAGTGACAAGCGCTATATTCCCAAACGGCAAATTCTCAATTGAAAAATTAAAAGAAATCAGTAAAGAAACAGGAAAAGAAAAACTTGTAATAGATCTAAGCTGTTATAAATCAGACAAATGTTCAGGCAAATGGCAAGTGGCTATAAACAAATGGCAAACTTTGACGGATTTTTACATAACCAAAGAAAACTTAGACATGATCTCCGAGTATTGCTTTGAATTCCTGGTTCATGCCGCAGGCGTGGAAGGCAAGCAACAGGGCATGGATTTGGAGTTGATCGAATTTTTAGGCGAAAACTCCCCTATTCCGGTAACCTATGCCGGTGGCGCAAGCAGCTTAAAGGACATTGAAACCTGCAATCAACTCTCAAAAGGCCAAGTTGACCTAACCATAGGCAGCGCCCTAGACATATTTGGGGGGAATGTGCCGTATTTTTCTATATTAACCTTAATCTAAAATAAAGAGGACCTATGAGCCAGGAAAAATTATTCGCAGAATTCCCCGATGTTTCTACCGAGGAATGGGAAGCCACCATACAGGCAGACCTTAAAGGGGCAGATTATGAAAAAAAACTGATATGGAAAACGCTGGAAGGCATATCGGTGAAACCATATTACCGCAAAGCCGATACCGATGGCATATCCTGGCTGCTGAACAACCTGCCAGGCGAATTCCCGTTTGCACGCGGCACAAAGAAAACAGAGAACAACTGGGAAATCAGAGAAAATATCTATGAAACAGACCCTGCAGCCGCAAATGCAGCCGCCAAAAACGCACTGCAACATGGCGCAGATGCCGTATGCTTCTTGTACGGAACCGATACCAATGCTCTTGCCGCAGGCATAGACCCCAGCAAAGTTCATTTTGATTCCATAGAGAACAAATCCGTAATCAAAACCCACAACTACCACAACGCAGGCGCAAACATAATTCAAGAACTCAGCATAGCCCTCTATGCAGGCTTGGAGCAAATGGATGCGCTAACAGAAGCAGGGCAAACCGCAGAACAGGCGGCAGCTCAAATTTCGTTCAGCATAAGCGTTGGCTCAAGATACTTCCTTGAAATAGCAAAAATCCGTGCCCTGCGCATATTATGGGCAAACGTGCTCAAAGAATACGGAGTTACCGGTACCGCAAAAATCCACGCATGCACATCTATGTGGAATGCCACCGTGTTCGACTCTAATGTGAACATGCTAAGAGTGACAACAGAAGCAATGAGCGCAGCAATCGCAGGCGCAGACTCAATCACCGTTATTCCTTACGACGCCGTATTCAAAAAGCCCGATGAATTCAGTTGCCGCATAGCCCGCAATGTACAGTTGCTGCTCAAAAACGAATGCAACTTCCACAAAATAGTTGACCCGTCTGCCGGTTCATATTACATTGAAACGCTAACCGACCAGATAGCATCCAAAGCTCTGGAAGCGTTCAAAAACTTTGACCCGAATACCATTGAAAAAGCCATTGAAGACAGCTGGAAGCAAAAGGAAAAACTCATAGCCCAGCGCCGTGAAGTGTTTATAGGCACAAACCAATATCCTAATTTACAGGAAAAGATGAGCGATAAAATCACAGTGCAGTTGAACATGCGCCGTGGCCCGCATATCTTTGAAGCTTTGCGCCTGCAAACAGAAAAAAGCGGCAAAACTCCAAAAGTATTCCTGTGGACAGCAGGAGACTTGGCAATGCGCCTAGCACGTGCCACGTTTATCAAAAATTTCTTTGGTTGCGCAGGATATACCGTTATAGACACAAATGGAATTTCAAGCGTTTCGGAAGGCATTGAGCTTGTGAAAAAGAATAATCCTCAAATTGTGGTGCTATGCTCCAAAGACGAGGAATATATCGGGCTTGTAAAGGAAATTTTCCCGGTTCTTGAAAAAGAGTTCCCCGGAATTGTTCGCATAGTTGCTGGCAACCCGAAAGACGCTGAAGACTTAAAGGCGGCCGGTGCTCAGGACTTTGTTCATGTTCTAACAAATGTGATTGATTCCTTGAGTGCTTATCAAAAGAAATTAGGTGTGGCTTGAAAGATTTTTTCTCAAAGCATTCACTTAAACTTTTAGCCTTGCTGTGCGGATGCTTGCTTTGGTTTTTCGTGGTTTCAAGGGAAGAAACCAGAACGGAAATCGAACTGCCCGTAAAGATAATAAACCTTCAAGACAATATGGCAATGGTAGAGCCGCCACCATCGACTTTAGTCGCACAATTGGAAGGCAAAGTCATAAGCCTTATCCACTTAAAAATAAACCGTGCCGCAAGCCTTGAGATTGATTTAAAAGGCATGCCAATTGGACAATCCAGAATAACCAGCGACCAAATTCACTTTATTTCGCCGGGAATGCCGGAAGTGAAAATGCTAAGAATTCGGCAAACCAGCCTATTGAACATTGACTTGGATGCGAGAATTGAGTTGAAAGTTCCCGTGCTGCCAAAACTCAATATTCAAGCTGCGCCGGGCTTCACTTTGCTCGGAGAACCCAATATATTTCCGGATTCCGTTTTTATTTCCGGAGCTAGAAGCGCAATAGGGAGAATTCAGTATATCCCCACAAAGGAAATATCCATGACAAATTTGAAATGGAGCAATTCGCTCCCCGTGCAACTCGATTTATCTTCGCTTACCGACATAGTGCATATAACCGACACATCTCTATTTGTGCAGATAAAAATAGAACCTTTGGATCATAAAATATTTTCCGGAATTCCGGTTCGCTTAATAGGCAATTTCGACAGAAGCATTTACTCAATTTATCCCCCAAGGGCAGATATTGAAGTTTCCGGAGGAAAGGAATTGCTCTCTCAAATAGATCCGCAAAACATAAATCTTTATGTTGAGTTTTCCAGATTTTCCATTGAAAATACAGATGAGCTAAAACCAACGGTTCATATTCCCTACCCCGTTACCAACTGGCAAGTTTCTCCCGACAAATTTCGTTTGGCCGAGAATGAATAATATTTGGCTTGGAATAGAGACCAGTTGCGATGATACGGCTTGCGCAGTGCTACGCAACAATGGAGATTCCATCGATATTTTATCCAATTGCCTTTACAGCCAGATAGATGAGCATAAAGCTTGGGGCGGCGTTGTGCCGGAGTTAGCATCACGTGCGCATCTGGAAAAAATAGTCCCGGTTTTGCAACAGGCATTGGATAACGCAAAAATAGGAATTAAGGATATTGGGCAAATAGCCTACACCCAAAGCCCAGGCTTAATGGGTTCATTGCTGGTAGGAATAAATTTTGCAAGAGGCTTGGCAAAAGATTTAGGCGTGAAAAGCTACGGCGTAAATCATTTAGACGGACACATCAGCTCCGCATTGCTGAACTCTCAACTCTCAACTCTCAACTCTCAACTTCTAGCCTTAATAGTTTCCGGCGGTCATACCGAGCTTGTTTTAATAAAAGAAAAAATTACCATAGGCAAAACCAGAGATGATGCAGCCGGTGAAGCTTTTGACAAGAGCGGAAAAATTCTTGGGCTTGGCTACCCTGCCGGTGCGGCTATCAGCAAATTAGCTAAGAATGGCGATAAGAATTTTCATGAATTTCCACGAGCTTTGAATGAAGCTAATTCCTTTGATTTTTCTTTTAGCGGGCTAAAGACTGCGGTGCTTCGCTATGTTCAAACCAAGGGAGAAGATTTTGTCAAGGAGCATATTGCGGATATTTGCGCAAGCTTGCAAGAGGCAATTGCAGATATTTTGTCTTTAAAAGCGGTGAATGCGGCAAAGAAACATGGTATTGAAAATCTCATTTTATGCGGTGGAGTGAGCGCAAACTACAGGCTCAGAGAACTCATGGCCCAGCGTGCGGAAAAAAGCGGTTTAAACCTCATTTGCCCCCCTGCGGAGCTATGCACAGACAACGGCGCAATGATAGCGGCGGCGGCCATTTTTACTAGTTTTTCTAAATGAAAAAAGTTTTCAATTTTAGCGCGGGTCCAAGTACCCTTCCCAAACAAGCAACAGAAGAAGCCGCAGCAGCAATCGCAGATTTTGCTGGCACTGGAGTAGGCATTCTGGAAATGAGCCACCGTACCAAGCCCATAGAAGGAATGGTAGCAGAAACAGAGTCTCTTTTGAAAGAGCTTCTGTCTATTCCCGATGGCTACGAGATTCTGTTTTTGGGTGGCGGCGCCTCATTGCAATTCTGCATGGTACCTATAAACATTTTAGATTCAAACGCAAGCGCAGATTACACAGACACAGGCGTGTGGGCAAACAAAGCATTGAAAGAAGCTAAGAAATTCGGCAAAGTGAATGTTGTTTGCTCTTCTAAAGATAGCGTTTACAACCACATTCCAAAAAACTTTGAGCAAACAGCAGGCGCAACATACCTGCATGTCACAAGCAACAACACAATTTACGGAACACAGTGGAAGGAATTCCCAAAAGCAAATACATATCTTGTTTGCGACATGAGCTCTGATATTCTGAGCCGCCCGATTGATGTTTCCAAATTCGGCCTTATTTACGCCGGTGCGCAAAAGAACATGGGGCCTGCAGGCGTGGCTACCGTTATAGTTCGCTCAGACATTCTCGGCAAAGTGCAGCGCGACATTCCAACAATGCTGGACTACCGCACACACATCCCGGAACATTCCATGTTCAACACACCACCCGTGTTCTCCATTTACGTTATGAACAGAGTTCTGCACTGGCTCAAAAACCTGGGCGGCGTTGCGGAGATGGAAAAGATCAACAACAAAAAAGCCAACCTTCTCTACGATGCCTTGGATAATTCAAAACTGTTCAAAGGCACCGCCGCAAAAGAAGATCGCTCCACAATGAACATTCCATTCGTATTCAGAGACGAAGCTGTTCCCGCAGATAAAAAAGAAGAGATGGAAAAGAAATTCCTGAAAGCTGCGGTGGAAAAAGGCTTGGAACAATTAAAAGGCCATCGTTCCGTAGGCGGATTCAGAGCCAGCATTTACAATGCAATGCCTATGGAAGGCGTTGAAGCATTAGTTCAGTTCATGACTGACTTTAAGTAAATCATCAAAGCGCTATACTTTTCCACAGCCCTAAACTGTGGAAATTCTTTTTTTACGGTATCCGGTGCGCAAAACAAGCAAGCCTCATCCGCAGCCTTTAGCATTTCAATATCATTGTATGAATCGCCGGCGGCAAACACCTTGAAATTCAGAGATTTAAATGCTTCAACTGCACAGCGCTTTTGATTTTTCTGCCGAAGTTTGTAGCCCACAATCCTGTCATTTTCTACTTCCAAATTGTGGCAGAACAATGTGGGATAACCCAAATTTTTCATTATAGGCTTTGCGAATTGCGAAAATGTATCCGATAAAATTACCACCTGATACATGGTGCGAAGCTCGTCTAAAAATTTCCTTGCGCCGGGCAAAAGAGGCATGCCTTCTATAACGTTTTGTATATCCGAAAGCTTTATGCCATGTTCGTCTAAAATTTTCAAACGAAGCTGCATAAGCTCATCGTAATCGGCAATATCACGAGTTGTTAAACGAAGGGCTTCTATATCTGTGCGCTCGGCAACTGATATCCAAATTTCTGGGGAAAGAACCCCTTCCAAGTCAAGAACTACTATCACTGAGATACCGCTGGTTCGCTGTCAAATGCGTGGCATGCGCAGTTGCAAGCTGTGTTAAAACGTTTCCACAAAATTTTTGCCAGATGCATGGAAACATTGCCTGAGTCTCTCCATGCGGCTCTCAACGAATTTGTCTCAGACACAACCTCTGTGCGTGTGAGCTCCTTGTTCTGAGCCTTTGCCAAAAGATCCTCGGCCTGCTTGCACAGGTCTTCTTTCTTTTGCGCATTTATTTTGTCCAAATTGCTTCTGATTTCCTTTTGATCATTGTAAGTTGAGAAAAAGGACTGACCTAATTCGTTGAATTCATTGGATATTTCGGCCTCCGCAGCTCCGCAACGTCCGGTTTTCTCCCACTCAACCTGTAAATTGCGAACTGTTTGCAAAGTTCTGAATTTGAAGTTGCCCTGCTCCAAAATGGTTTTAAGCTGTTCCTTCAATCCGTGCTTCACTTCCCAGTTTTTATCCAGTTCCTTTGTCACTTCCGGATCGCTTTTGGAAGCGACTTCCCAAATGCGATCAGATATAGCAAAAAATCTCTCATTCAATTCCTTGGAATAACCGTTGTTTTCCAGAGCTTTCCACTCCTCTTCTATAGCCCTCCATGCAGCAACAGACTCCGCATTTGCAACATCAAAATTCAGAGCTTCAATCTTTTGGCACACTTCTTCTCTGGTTTTTCTGGTGGAATCGTAAAAGGCATTTCTGTTTTCAAAGAAAGTATCGCTCGCTTTTTTAAATCTTTGCAATAATTTCTCATATTGCTCGGCAGGAACAGAGCCGGCAGCCTTCCAGTCTGCGCTGAGTTTTGTGAATGCCTTGGGCGTGTTCTTCCAATCGGTGGAATTTGCAAGTGCCTCTGCTTCTTCGCAAAGTTTTTCCCTTGTGGCAATGCGCTCGTTTATCTGCTCACCTATGCGTTTTTTATATGCTTCCTGTTTTTTGAAGAAGGAATTTATAGCAGCTTGATAGCGTTCCCATATAACATGGTTGTTCACTTTGGGGACAAAACCGGTATTTTTCCATTTTGCCTGCAATTCCTGAACTCTTCTCAACTGGTCTGCCCATTCGCCTTCCGCCGCTGCAAGCTCTTCTATCTCTGCGCATATATCTTCTTTTATTTTCAGATTTTCTTCCTGCTCTTTTTCCTGCTCCTTTAGGAGCGGCGCAACGCTGTCCATAACCTTGTCCAGCCCGGCTTTGAAGCGTGGCCAAAGCTCTTGGGTTTTTGCCGTTGGCATATAGCCTGCGCCTTTCCATTGCTCTATCATGGTAAAAGCCTTTGCTCTGTTTTCCAAAGATATGGGCGCATTTGCAAGCTCTTCAATCTCTTTTATCAGTTGTTCTCTTATTTGCTCTGCATGCCACGAGGCCCATTCCTGCAAGTTCTGGAAACGGCTTGTAGCAGATCTGAATTCCTTGTAAATATTTTTGAACTGAAGTTTATTTTCTCCCACAATTTCTTTCCAGTCATAAAAAGCCTGCCTTATGCTTTGTGATATTTCGTTGAAATCACCGTTTTCATCAAGTTCATTTACGCTTTCTATTATGGCTTGCAATTGCTGCAATTTTGCATTGTATTCTTCTTCGCCCAATTTATATTCGGGCTTTTGCTCTTGGGATTCTTCTGCGATTTTTTCTTGGTGTTCCATATTTTCCTCTGGGGTGTCGTTTTGGGGAATTTCTTTGGCCGCTTCGGGGCTGCCATGTGGGGCCGCTTCGGGGCAACCACGTTGGGTTGCCCCTTCGGCGGATTTCTTCGCTTCTTCTGCGGCTTTCTTTGCCTTTTCTTCTTCTATTCGCTTTTGTTCTGCTATCATGTTTTCTTCGTGCTTTTCAAATATGGAATTTAGCTCCGGGCTAAGCAAGCCTTGGGCTGAGGCTTTTAGCCTTTGCATTTCCGCATTTACGGATAGAGGGTCTTTGTTTTCCAAAAGTCTTGCGGCGTGGGATAGCAATGCTTTTTGCTTTTGAGCCTGTAGCTCTGCCTGTTCTTTGGCGGGGTCTATTTTTGATGCGTGAATTGCAGCCAGTATTTCTTTTGCTTTGTTGCGCACGGAATCGAACTTTGATGTTTGGCAATTTGTTATTTCACTTTCGCTTTGCAATTTTTCAAGCGCAGCTAAAGCCACAGACTCATCTTGGTCTCCTTTGGCTACCTTAGCGAGCACTCCTTGATTGGAGGTGCTATACAGCAATTCCATGCGAACATTCATTGACTTTGCGCAGAGAAGCAATTCTTCCTTGTCTTTTGTAGGCATTTCTGCCAGTATTTTGTGAATTTCTTCGGAAGGGCCGTCTATGTGATTCTTTACCGTTTTAAACCAAAATTTTTTCAGAGTTTCTTTTATAACATTTTGCACTGATGCATCTTGTTCTGTTTTCAATAAATTGCTCAGATGATTTGTCGAAGATATTTTTTGAACTGCTATTTTCCTTATTTCAGCATCTTCATCATTTTTAGCAACCTCCAGAAGAGCATCTAAATCCGTAGAACTCAAACTTTGAACAGCTTGTTTACGCATTGCCAATTCTGAACTTTGCCACTTGGGCTTAAATACATCCAATAAACTCATAATAACCTCTTTTTTTATAAAAGTATATTCGAGGGTATAAAATAGAAAATGCCGAGTAGCACACTTAGCATTTACGTATAACGCCGGCTAATATTCCTGCTATGGAAAAATCTTCGCCTTCGCTGACGGTTATAGGAAAATACTTGGGGTTAGATGCTCTGAGCTCTATCTTATTCTCAGAGGGATGGTAATGTTTCAGCGTGGCATCACCGTCTATTATTGCAGCGACTATTTGCCCACGCTCCGCATTTTTTTGCATGCGTATGATTGCGATATCGCCGCTCAGAATACCGTCTCCGGTCATGGAATCCCCTTGCACTCTAAGGGCGAATATCTCGGAGTTGCGAGGAAGCATGGCCTGGTCAATGGTGAGAGTCTCTTCTATGTTTTCTTGAGCCAAAATGGGAGTTCCGGCGGCTATGCTGCCTATCACGGGCAAATGCGCAGTATGGGCAGAAGATGGAAACACTTTTTTGGGCAGTTCTATTCCCCGTGCCCTATTTGTGCGTTTTTTGATATATCCCTTTATTTCAAGGGCTTTCAAGGCATCTCTAACCCCATTAGTGCTTTTTATATTAAACCTCGCGCCAATTTCACGAATTGTAGGAGGATATTTGTGGGAAAGGATAAAATCCTTTATGTAGCCATATATGGCACGCTGACGATCTGTGAGTTCTTTCATAAGTGTAAATATAGAAAATACTGAACAAAGGTGCAGGTGTTTTGAGCAGTTGAGAGTGGAGAGTGGAGAGTGGAGAGTTTGCTATATTCTTGTCATGGCTGATTTTAAACAAACTGATGAGCCGCAAAGCGGCGAGACTATTGCTGTCATTATTACCAACCACGGGTTGATGAAATTGCGGCTGTTTCCCGAGATTGTTGGGGCGGCTGCCGAGAATTTTATAGAGCTTGCACGGCAGGGTAAGTATGACGGTTCGCCTTTTCACAGGGTTATAAAGGACTTTATGATTCAAGGCGGTGATTTTACAAACAAAAATGGCACCGGGGGCCATGCGGCTGAGGGTGAAGACAGCACAATCGGCGATGTTTATGATCCTCGCTTAAAGCATATTTACGGAGCGCTTTCTTGGGCAAAAACATCTGCGCCCAATTCCATAGGCAGCCAGTTCTTTATTGTACACGGCAAAGACGGAGCTCATTTTTTAGACCACCCCGAAGACGGCCATAACCACCAGGGCTACACCGTTTTTGGCCAATTGTACGAAGGCTTTGAAACGCTGGAAAACATAGCAACCGTTAAAACAGACAGCCGAGACCGCCCAAAAGAAGAAGTAGTAATAAGAAGCATTTCAATAGAAAACGTATGATTATAGTTGACTATGGCGCAGGCAATTTGACATCCGTCTATAATGCGTTAAAATATCTGCGCATAGACAGCGAAATCTCGAATAACCCCAAAAAAATAGAGAGCGCAGATAAAATAATATTTCCGGGAGTAGGCGCCGCAAAAGCCGCCATGGAAAATTTGAACAAAACAGGAATAGGCGAAGCGTTAAAAACCGCCGCAAAAAAAGGCACCCCAATTTTAGGAATATGCATAGGTTGCCAAATAATTTTAGACACCAGCGACGAAAATGGCATTGCCGTAGGGGCTGTCCCTTGTGGCAGCCCCGGAGCGCAATGCCTGGGCGGCAGCCCCAAAGTGCAATGCCTATCCATAATTCCCGGCCAAACAATAAAATTCAAAGACGAGCCAAATTTAAAAATTCCGCATATAGGCTGGAACCAGGTAAATTTCACAAAAGAACATCCTATATTCAAAGGCATTCCAAACAATTCAAACTTCTATTTTGTGCATTCCTACCACCCTAATTTAAGCGAAGAATACATTTACGGAACAACCACCTACGGCAGCCAAACATTCCCCAGCTTAATTGGAAAGGACAACGTAATAGCCGCTCAGTTCCATTTGGAAAAGAGCGGCGATCTTGGGCTGAAAGTTCTTAACGCCTTTGCACACGCTTTTTGATAGTATTATCTTCAAAGACAGAAGCCTTACCGGGAGTACCGCAGTCATTGCAAGAACGCATCCAGCCGAATTTCATGTCTGTGTGAGAACGCCTGAACATAAAGTCTAACATTTCGGCTTTCTCGCCGGTGTTATAGCAACCTTCGTATGGTATTTCCACAAGGTCAATTTTGAGAATGTAAACTCCATTCCCAAACTTCCTGCCGTTTTGCGAGAATGGGTAAATGTTAACACCTACATTAACCTGTCCATTTGAAGTCACAACATTGGAGTCTCCATAGTTATTGGCGGTAGGCATCTTGCAATTTTCGTCTTTGGGCAGATTCTTTAAATCTTCTGCCACTTCCGGAATATAATTGGGGCCTTGCGTTATATATCTGAACTCCTTTTCGGTCACTACTTCTCTATACTGCGTAACAAAGTTGCCAAGTTGGTCATAAACTATAACCGAAAGTTGGAAAGGTTGGTGTACAGGGAAGTTGAAGTTCAAGCAATTAATTTTTGCTTCTTGGCCTTTGATTAAGCTAACGCAACGTGTTGGCGCAAGTTGCATTGTGCCATTGACGCTTCCTTCGTTGGTTGGAGAGCCGCTAAAGCCGTTTTTGACAAATGGGTATCCGCCGGTTATTCCTGCGCCATTCACGCTGTTTTGTATTGACGGATCTGCTATGCCATACAAGCCATTATAGGAATTAGCAGAAGGCGGCAATCCAAAGAATTTGCCTTCTACAACTTCTTTCCAATCTGAGGTGCGGCCAGGAGCGCCTGCGCTGGGATAAGCAGTTAAAATCAGTTCTCCCGCTCTGTTTGCCGGAATTATATTGCCAACCGTGCCAAAGCTATTCACTGTGCCTTCGGGTGATTTCACTCCTTTAGGATTGAATTTCAAGCTGACAGCGTTTACGTTTGTTATATAGCCAACTGCTCCGTTGCCGTTTTTTCCATCGCCAAACAATTCACTTGGGAATGGGGGTTTCCAGGGGTCTGGGTCTGGGATGCTAGGTTTAAACGGCGCAAATTGAACAGTGCTTACATTCTTTGCCATTTCAATGGCATCTACCAATTTTTTGTTATTTCCTTTAACAACCAGAGATGAATCTGCAAGTGCAAAGTCTTTATTGTTATAGGGGAAATAACCTTCCGGAGGGAATTGTGCTTGATCATAAGACACATTAAAGCTGAGCGAGTCGCCGCTGCTCAAATCACGTTCTTGTTTTCCGGTGCAAACAACTTTGCCTTGTATTTCATAGAGCCATCTTTGTTCTGATATGCTATATATGCCATTTTTTATGTTTTCAAGCCTGTATCCGCAGATTGTGCTATCTTCTGCGAGTTTGACAATTATCGGGTAAATGGCAGTAGTTGAGTTAATAAATCTCTCTCTTATATCTTCTATATCAAGCTCGATATTTACAAACAGATCGGTAATGGCACTACCGTCGCTACCATACTCAGTTTTAGCACCGACAATACGAGGAGCCCGCATATCTTTCTCTCTAGGCACCCTGCTACCGACAAATCCACTAAGAGACATTTTGATTTTTAAATTTGCTTCAACGGTCTGTCTTTCCATATAGAAGAAATTCAGAGAATGCATTGAGCCTTCAACCCATCCTAAGCTATCAGCAAGTCTATTGATATTTATAGAGCCATTAAGCGCACCATGAATGCCACCTAAATCCACAACTAATTGACCATCTATAAATATCCACATATCATCATCACCGGTAAACTCAAAAACATCATTAGATGCTCTCTTGAAAAGAAATGTTCCCGCTCCAGTCATAGAATAATGGAAATTATGCGTTGTCCTTTGTTCGCAAGCTTCTCTAGTCTCTCCCGGTAGCCTGTTTCCACCATTAGTACCACATCCTCCCCTGTTGTTTTGCATACCCCAAGTTAAGTCAACGCCATTGCTATCTTTTTTTCCCTCGTATTTATCAAGTGGGAAAAAACCAGGTTCGTTACCAAATCCGTTCCAGTCCGTATTAGTAGTGGTATTGTATTCTACCAAATAAGTACCATCAGTCTGCAATTCAAATATTATTGAATCACCATCAATACGTTTTGAAGGCACCTTACCTCCGGCCTTTGTTCGTATGCTATCATCACTAAACCAAGATTCAATATAACCTTCGCTAACACAATTCCCTGTTCCCTGAAGGGGCCTAGCACAATAGCGATATACTATATGATCACGAGGATTATTGGGAAATTCCGTGTCTTCCATTAACCAATCTTCACCACAATTTTCCTTATCGTAAAATAAATTATTTTGAACCATTCTCCTAACCCCATTGCTACTACAGCCATGGCCTTGACCGCCAGTGCCAGGTTCAAAACCAGCAGCTGTATTCGGGTAGTCTCGGTAAATTACCTCCAAGGCAATGGTTCGGGGTAATGTATCTTGGGCAAATGCCACTGTGGATAGCACTATTAGCGCAAGGACGGAAATAGAAAGGGCTCGTTTCAGCATAGATAACTCCTGTTACGGTTCTATACACCTGATAAACTTATAAACTCATATAATATAGACATTTTTTACGCACATAATACATTTTTAGGCAAAAAAACTTGATTTTGGGGGCTTTTGGTCATTTTTACGTGATATTCGCTACAAAAACTGATACTTTTCAATAGGATTTGGAATTTTATCATAATCAAGAAATGGCGATTCGTATATCCTTAAGAAGTCTCCGCCAATCTCCACCTTTATTTTATAAGGTCCAAGTTTATTAGAAGGGCAGCCATTCGTGCCATCTATACATACAAAAGTTATAGTGCTATCCGAATCAAGTTCCCAAGAGCCATAATGATAACGAGGAGATTCCGCACGATCAAAGACATACGCCTTCACATTCTTTTCTTTGGAAAAGTTCAATATTGTTCTTCCACCGACATCAGAAGTATCAGAAGTATGAATGTCCCCAGGTTTTTTCTCAATAGCTTTAAGCACCCAATCCCCCAGCAAACATTCAACGGACACACCATTTTTGCACAGATCCGCATGGGTAGGGTCTGCAGCTTCGTCTGAGCAAGCCAACAGCGCCGTGCAAAAGCACAGCGCAAGGAATATATGGCATATACGAATTTGCATATATTTTATTTCTTCTCAGGCGAAGATCTCATCCAACCGAATTTAGTATCAGCATGATAGCGAACAAAGCCTGGTTTCACAAACATTGCTGCTCCGGCATTGTTTACGCAACCTTCATAAGGCATGTCAACTCTGTCTATCTTTAAGAGATAAACTCCATTGCCAAAACGACGGCCAGCTGCGGAGAATGGATAAATGTTCACATTGACCTTTACCATGCCGTTTATAGTTAAAGTATTCTTATGTCCAAAACCACCAGGAACATTTTGATTAGCAGTAGCTGAAGTTGGCCTTACGCAGTCAGAGCTAGCATTTATCAATTCAACTCCAGTATTCTCCAAAAAAGATGGTCCCTGCACAGCACTACGGAATTCCTGCTCGGTGACAGTTTCGCGGTATTGAGTTACAAAGTTGCCGAGCTGGTCGTAAACAGTAACTGCTATCTGGAATGGTTGTTTTGCTGCCAAGCTGAAATTCAAGCAGTTGATACGTGGTTTTTCCGGGTCTCCGTCTTGAATGCAACGTGTTGGAGCAACTTGAATACCACCAACCGAACTTTCGCCGGGGAAACCATTTTTTACAAAGGCATAACCACCATTTGGTTGCTGTACAGTTGGGTCTGCTACTCCATAAGGATAACCATCATAAGATACCGGTGGTAACCCGAAGAACTTTTGATACTCATCATTTTCCAGCCAATCTTTATAGGAAACTAATATATTATCTTTTGTTGGCACACCGGGAGCATTAGGATGCGCATTTGGGAATGAAGTTAAAATCAATTCTCCAGCCCTAGCCGCAGGAATAGGGGTACCTTTTACACCAAAGCCATGTACCGTTGTGTTGCCGGAGCCGTTAGGTAAAGCTTCCATTTGTCCAGTTGCCGGATTCCAAATTTGATTTATGGACGGGAATAACCCATTGCCATCAAACTTACCGGGCAAAGAACCTCCACCATCACTAAAGTTACCTCCGCCACTGCCTTTACCACCATCCGGGTTTCCTGTAAACCAAGAATCCATATCAAAATCCGGTTTCCTCGGGTCATTATCGGGTTTTTCCGGCTTAAAATCAATTGGCGGCAAATTAGTTACATTGATCTTCCAAGCCTTTGTGGTAGCCGGAGCCTTGCCTTCTGACATTATATACCAAGTCTCATCCGGCAAACCAAAACCTGCATGGTCAATAAAGCCATCAGATTCTATATCTTGACCTGCTTTTACATTGAAAGATAAAGAGTCACCCGAATTTAATGCATACAGAGTTGCATTGCAATCATTTTTGGTTTTGCATACTTCTCCTGTTATTGTATAAATATAACCATTTGAACCATCGGATTTAACGAACTCAATGGACCAAAGATTATATGCCCAAATCTCTCTTTCTCCAGCTTTGTGCATTATTATAGGATATTGCTCATTAGTATTCAAGAATTTAGTCATAGTTACCATATCCAATTTGGTAGTCACCCAAATCATAGTTTCAGTTGAGCCATCCGACTTTATCTCAGTTTCTGCTTTATTAATGCGTGGGGCTCCATAACGGGGTGGAGATAGATTAGTGATAGCCATTTTAAGTTGTATATTTGAACCATCTGTTTGGCGATCTGCGTAAAAGAAATTAATTACGTGTGTAGAATTTTCTCCCCAACCTTGTCTACCCGAAGCATAATCATCTATGTTAATTTTCGCAGGAGCAGCCAAATGATTGCCTCCTAAATCAACAACCAATTCTCCATCTATAAAAATCCACATATCATCATCACCCACAAATTCAAAAATATCGTTTTTCCCCGGTGCGTATTTAAATTCCGCAGAACCAGCTATTGTAAAGCCATAATTATGAAGTTTTCTCATTATGCCTCGGTTTTGCGCTGCAGTTCTAGCAGATTCAGGCCTTAGCTTACCACCAGAAGCGGCGTCAGATCCCCAAGAACCACTATTACCACCCGTGCCACCAGCAGCCACTCTCCAAGCAAAACAATCTTCGCCATAATCCCAATCCCAATGATTATACGCCCCTGGATTTTTATTAGGACACCAAACATTCAAACTCTGCATGCCAAAAGGACTATAATCCGGATTTGGAGATTTGCTTTTGTCTTCGTATTTATCTAATGGAAAATAACCATTGTCATGGCCATAGCCATTCCAATCCACATAAGTATTATAATCATGCTTAATCATATAGATAGGACTATTAGGGTCAACTCTTTTCAACTCCATTATACCGACTGTGTGCCTTGTATGGTCACCATTAGTAAACCACAGCGGCAAATCTTTACCATAACATGCTCCATTATCAGCGAATGGACGGGCACAAAGCTGACCTCTTATATATTGGGGATCAGTCTCTTCACCGACCATATTATCTTTATTGCATTGTGAATAATCAAGGTTTTGTTTCACCATGCCTCTAGTTACATAAACTTTATTACCCCAGCCACCTCTACACAACCGACCATTATCCGCCCTTTTTTCTATATCAGGGCCTTGTTTATAACCTCTTTTTTTTGCACGATTACTAAGTCCAGGGACTGTTACTTCGTCGCAATCATCATATTCTCCATACTCCAGCGGAGTTCCACCTCCTTTGTCACAAAAGCCATAATTACCACCAACGCATTGAATGCCATCACTAGAACTACAATTATAAACGCATATTTGATTGCTAGGGGTTGCATAACCGTTTGCGACATCAGCATTGCTGCCTGCACATTCTCCACCAGCATCCCTATCGGCATCAAACATTTCAAAACCATGATAACCAACAGGGAAATCACGTATTGTAATATCAATTGGCATAATATCATCTGCAAAAGCAGACATAGCTAATGCAAGAACAAGAGCGGATAATGATTTTTTTAGCATGGAGCCTCCATTGCGGATTATTAGTTACAATCTAAATATAGCTTTTTTTTTCCCACTTAGCAACATTTTTCACTAAAATTCACATTTTATGCATTTTTATGTGATTTTCGCAGGGATTTTTGCAAAAAACAGCTATTTTAAGACTATTACCTTGCGGTAAACTTCTCTATTTTATGAGTACTGCAATGAGCAAAAGCAGAATATTGACCTGCGGCTGCAGTTACTGCCATATTAACATTATTCGAGCTTGAAGCATCAACTGTTATCGTTCCACTTTTTTCATATACATCATAAAGGTCATTTGTAACAACTATAGAAGTTCCATCAAAAGTCCATGTTCCAATAACTTCTTGGTTCCATACTCCACCAGTAAATACATAGTCGCCATTTGCTCTTAATTCCAAAGAACCAGGCTGAGGACAATCAGTCGATTTAACACTTGAGGATTCATATACACCCAAAAAGTTCCAATCCCCCACAAGACAATCCCTAGTAATTGGTTTAGCAGAGCACAATTCTTGGCGATTTGGCTCAGACTTATCATCCGAGCATGCAAAAAGCGAAAGCGAGGCACAAGCGCAAAGCGCCAAAAAGCGGAAAGAAGATAATTTAATCATAATTATAAATATAATATTTTTTTTCGAAAAAAGCATAAAAATAACAAAAAATATGATTTTTTCACTTTTTTTGGCACTTTTTTTGAGAAAATCTTTTAAAATGCAGCTAAGGATATAACAGGATAAAATTGGAGATGCTCATTATGCTGCCAAAAAGAGGCAAAAACAGCCGTGCTTGCATACATGGCTATTGACTTGTGGCTTGCACTTAAGCTTATGGGCATGGCAACCCAAGCCTTCTCTTCGCTTCCGGCAAAGAAACGCCCTGCTCCAAAAGCGCAAACACTTTTCTATGGGTTTCATAGCAAATACACAAAATTTCTAATTCCTGCAAGCGTGCCTCAAGGCGCACGAAACCATTATGGACATGCTTACTCCGCAAGCTCGCGCAAGCATTACGCCAAAAGAGGCTAAATCAGCCGTGCTTGCATACGTGGCACAGTGATATAAGCCTTACAGCGAATCTTTACGGCAAATTTGTCCCGGAGCATTTCAAGGCAGGATTTGAGGAAGCCATAAAGGAGCGCAAGGAATTGCTGGAGTGGCTGGAGAATTGGTATTTTGATTAGGGATTTACTATTTTTCGTTATATGCGCGAATTCAACGTAACCGGTCTTTGCGTTCCAAGGCTGCATTATATGGCTGACACTTCTGAGAAGATCCGCCAGATTATTACAATGGTGGAGAAGGGCCAGTATTTCACCATAAACCGAGGCAGGCAATACGGCAAAACAACAACGCTTTCTCTGCTGGAAAAAGGATTGCCAAAAGAATACACAGTTATAAAAGTCAGCTTTGAAGGCGTAAGCGACAGCATGTTTGATGCAGAAGCTGATTTTTGCCAAGGAATTCTTAATGTATGCTCCAAATATTTTACAGAGAGAAATTTGCCTGG
>WQSZ01000007.1 GCA_009787645.1 Candidatus Fibrimonadales bacterium
TATCTCACAAATATGGAACGCTATGGCGCATCAAGAAGCCAAAAAGTTTTTTATCACTCGTGGTTTGACGATGAGAAAAATGTTGTTCCTGCGCCGGGATTCTTGCCAGGAGGGCCTAATAACAAATACAAGTGGGACGGCTGTTGCCCCTCCGGATGCTGGTCTGCGGAGAACAATGCACGGTGCAATCTAATCCCCATACCAACTGGCCTCCCTCCGGCAAAGATGTATGTGGAAACAGGCATTGGCTGGCCAATCAACTCGTGGGAAATAACCGAAAACAGCAATGGGTATCAGTTGGCGTACATAAGATTGCTATCAAAATTTGTTGACCATAGTACGCCTCCGCCTGTTTCAATAAAAAAGCGTGAAGCGGTTCAAAACATTAAAATCTCACAGACCAAAGATGCTTTGCAAATTTTCGGAGACAAGGCTTTGCAGATTTCCATTTATAACATAAAAGGAAAATTACTGATCAAGCAACAGAGCAACGGCGGAAATCTCAACATAAATTTGCAGGGTATTCCAAGCGGAGTTTACATAGCACGTATTTCCGACGGCGTTGCTGTTTCAAAAATAATATTCCCAATTCAATAACAACGGAAAGAACGGGAACTGGTAAATTTTTTCCTCTCTGGGCGGATTCTCATCGGTGTGATAGAATACGTAGAAAAGATTTTTGTGATTGGTGAGGTTTAGAATTGTGAAACCAAAATTCCACTTGTCTTTTTTGCCCCAGTCTATGAGCTTTGCATCCAAGCGAAAATAATCCGTTTGCATAGTGGCATTGCGATTTCCTCTATAAGAATCAACATCATAACCGGGAAATTCTTCATCTATCGGATACTTTGTGATAGTACCCAAATACGGAGTGTAAGGCATTCCGCTTGCCCACTTCAACTGAAATGATGTTCGCAAAAAATAATTCTCTTCAAACCAGTTGAAACACAAATCTCCCTTTAACGCATAAGGCTGATGCCAGTTGGGGAAATAAGCCTTGTTCGGGCCGTCTTTGAACACAGACCAACCCTGATTCCAGTTTATGCTACCGCTCACAAAACCATCTGGTTTTTGCAAAGACAGCTCATAGCCAAAAGAATAACCCTCGCCAAACATAATCATATCACCTAAAGATTCCACTCTGCTCGCAGTAGAATCATCCATGCTCTCTTGGCTATATACCGTTAAATTATTCTGAGTTTTGTAATAAGCCTCGGTGTTAAAATTGAACATCCCGAAAATATCAGAAATGGAATAACCAACGGCGCTGAGTATTGAACTCGACGGTTTTATTGTTCCATTGATAACAGTCTTGCGAGACGGATAGTAAAATTCATTCAGAGATTCCATATCTGAGAACATAAGATTATTCAAGTATTGAAAATAATAACCTGTGTAAAATTCCAATTTTTGATTCTCCGCAAATTCCCATGAAACGGCAAAACGAGGCTCAACACCAAAATGTCCCGAAAGCTCGTGATAATTTAACCTCAGGCCATAGCGCACATCCCAGGAACCGGGACGCCAGTTATCTTGAGCGTATAAAATGTGATGAAATCCCTGCGGCTTATCTTCAAATTTTTGCCCTGTCATCTGAACATTCTGTATAAAAAATACTTTGGAAAATTCCAAATCATAGCCGTAAGTGAGAGTATGATCTTCAATACCCGAATAAGCAAGTGCTTGGCGAATTGCCAAAGTGGAAACTCCGTTCTCCATTCCTAGCAAATCTTCTATTCTAAAATCCTGATAAAACAAACTGTAAGAAATTCCTATACTGCTTTGCCATCTGTCGCTTACTTTCCACCTATAATTTATCGGAATCACCGTATTGCCCCAATCCACAAAAAGCGGAGAAAAGTTCAGAACATCCGAACCTGTATATAAAGCTACATGCAAATTTTCCTCTTCGCTGAATTCGTAATCAAATGCACCTTGAATATCCGTGAATTTATAATCCACACTGAAATCCGTTGCGCCTGCGGCTTGAAGAAGATCCAGAATTTGCTTTATATACGTGCTGCGTGCAGCTATAACCCATCTCGCATTTCCCTTATGCCCTTCGGTATGAGCCTGTGCCGCAAATGTGCTGATTTTTATGGAGTTTTTTGAAAACCATTCGCTCAAAGTATCGTTGCCACCTTTTCTGCTGTTTATAGCTGCAACCGAACTCAGCCTGTTGCCATACTCTGCAGGAAAGCCGCTTTTGTAAAACTTGACATCATCAACAGCTTCAACCAGAAATGTCGAAAAAAGCCCAAAGAAATGCGTTGGCGAATAAACAATTCCGTTATCAAGCAAAAATAAATTCTGATCACTAGCCCCGCCCCTAACATAAATCTTGGTGCTAAAATCACTGCTCGCAACCACACCCGGCAAAGCTTGAATGCTCCGCATAACATCTGCCTCTGCAAGCCCGGGCATTCTCTTTATATTCTTTGCGCTTACAACCGATTCCCCCAATTTCCGTTTAGGCTTTTTGCGCAACTGCACCACAACCTTCCGCAATTCCGTGACCTGTTCCGTAACCGTACCCTGCGCAACACCATCCACCTCAGCTACATCGCTCTCAACTCTCAACTCTCCACTATCAACTTGAGAACTTCCATCATCAAACCAAGTGACATCTTTGCCGTGAATTTCCGCAGAAAAAACGCTGTCTTTCCCCAAATATTTCAGCTCATAGCATTTTTCGGAATTTACGCAGATATTCCACACAGTATCTACAGGCAACTCAAGCTTGAATTGTTTTTTAAAACTTGCAGAAATAGTTGTGCCGGTTTCAAGCACCTCAATTTGCAAGGAATCACTTGCGGCAAAGTCCGGATCGCTAACTATGCCTAAAAAAGTGAATATTAAAGGAATCATTCCTTATCGTAAGCGGCAATAGGACCTACGGTAACCGTATTGTAACCGCCGTCCACATACATGATTTCCGAAGTCACTCCAAAAGAGAGGTCGCTCAAAAGGAAATATGCCGCGCCACCCACATGCTCAGGGGTTGTGTTTTCACGAAGAGGAGCTATTTTACGGTGTATTTTCAGCAAGTCGGTAAAATCGCTGATGCCTCGTGCAGCAAGCGTGTTCACAGGGCCTGCACTGATGGCATTAACTCTGATTCCCTCAGGGCCAAGGTCGTAAGCCAAATAGCGAACTATGGCTTCAAGCGCAGCTTTTGCAACACCCATAACATTATAGTTTTGAACAACCTTTTCGCTGCCCAAATAAGTCAAAGCTAAAACCGAGCTGCCATTCACCATCATAGGCTTGAAAGCCCTGGTCAAGGAAACTAGTGAATATGCGGAAATATCCATAGCCTGCAAAAACACATCCTTAGGCGTTGGCAAAAACTGCCCTTCCAAATAGCTTTTATCGGCAAAGCCAACAGCGTGAACCAAAAAGTCACACTGACCAACCTCAGCCTTATATTGCTCGGCTACTTTCAAAATGTTTTCTTCGCTTGAAACATCACAGTCATATAGCTTGCTGCCCGGATAATCGGCAAGCAACTTGTCCAGATTGCGTTTTAAACGCTCACCGTTGTAACTGAATGCTACCTCTGCCCCATCACTGAGCAGCTTTTTGGCTATGCCCCAAGCAATAGAGCGGTCGTTGGCAACACCAAAGATAATTCCTTTTTTTCCTTTCATAGACATGAAAACTCCTGTTTATTTAAAAACTCCGGCTCGAGCAAAAATGTTTTTATTTGAGGGTTCCGGTAACGCTTTTGTCTGAATCCATCTAAATTCTTCTTTGCCACTAAGTCCGAATTTGCGTATTAAATCATCTTGCGCCTTTTCATAGGCAGCAGCCATTCTCAACTGCTCTTCATCGTCCATCTCTGTCATCTTTTCTGCCCACTCCTGCCCCATAATGATAATTGCTTCGCTTGCCTTATTGAAATTGCGAGCTTTTTTATAACTGATTTTGGGCTCCGGCGGTTCTTTGAACTGCTCTATTGACGGCTCAATGTATTCATCTGCCATAGCTTCCATGTCTTCCGCTGTTTGGATAACATCATCTTTGCAGGAAATAAAGGCAAAAGCCATTATCCCTACAAGGCAGAACCTGATTTTTCTGGAAGCAAAATAACACATGGATTTAAAAATAGAAATTTTTTTGAGCATGAGCTCCCCTAAATCAAGTGTATAACCCTCGCTATGCGGCTCCAGCGGATGTCTGTAGGCAGATAAACCCAGGTCCAAGGCTTTAGCAATTCAACTTTTGAATCTTTTTCCAAGCTGTAATATATTATGAACGCCTTAGCTTTGATATTCCTTGCAGACACAAATCCCCAATAGCGGCTGTCCAAAGAATTGTCACGGTTGTCACCCATCATAAAATAAACCATATCCTTGACTTTATATTCTTTAACCGGATTGCCGTTAACAAGAATTTGCCATTTCAACTCAAGCCTTGTAGCTTCTTCTTCGGTTGAGTCTGCCAAAGCCAACCTGATATTTTCAAAATCCACATTTGCTTCCAAATCTTCTAGCTGGGAACCGTCAAAAGCATCATAGCCCACTAACCTGCTGCCAAAAAGGCTTGGCTGTGGCTTGTTCGGATTGTGGCGAGCTAAAAAACCTGTGCGTGCGAACTCACGAAAGAAGTTCAAATTCATTGCGCCATTAACCGTATCTCCGTAATTCAAGCCCTGTGAAACAAGGCGATTCTTGTTGAAAATTGCCTGAAGCAGCAAATATTTATGGTTCTCAAGCGGCACACGAAAGTCCTCAAAATCATAATCCTGCAATTCCTGTCCGTCTTTGGTCAAAGAGATTTTAAATTCAACAAGGCTATCCGGCATTTCCTGTATCATAAGAGAACGAATCCACCACAAGTCGTGAGTTGAAAGCGTGTCAAAATTTATGATCTCTCCGGGTTCAGGTATTTTTATCTCTTTCAGGTTGTCGCGCGGTGAGTTTCCTCTGCTTCTTTCCGTATATTTGCCACGGCCTCCCATTGGATTTTCAACGCCGTCCAAGAATAATTTGCCGTCTTTAACCGCAACGGTTTGGCCGCTTTTAGCAATGCACCTCTTTATATAGTCTTTTGGCCCATCTGCGTAATGAACGAGCTTGGAATGGCCACTCGGAGCCTGATTATCCCAAAAGAAATTACCGAACATCAGCGCATTTGCGAGATGCGTGTAGCGTTTGTGGTCGTAATCGGGGTACTCGGGTTCTCCGGGGTAGCGGAAGATAACAACTTCGCCGGCATCGGGTTCTGAAACGGGAATTTTGCTGTGCGAAAACGGGAGAGGAACTCCGTAAACAAATTTTAACCCCAAAAGGAAATCGCCTTCAAAAAGCGTGTCTTCCATTGAACCGCTTGGAATTTTGAATGCCTGTATTACAAAAGCTATCACCACAAGAGCCGAAACTATTGGTATTGCGAACTCTCGCATAAAGCCGTTAAAATATTTCATCGGCCTCCCACCAAAATAGAATCAACCTTTATGGATGGTTGGCCAACAGTCACCGGCACGTGCCCGGAACTTGCGCCGCACATTCCGGCCGCAAGCTCAAAGTCATTCCCAACCATGCTGATTTTTGGCAAAATCTCATGGCCAAGCCCTATAAGAGTGGCTCCGCGAACAGCATCGCACAATTTTCCGTTCTTTATTTCATAGCCTTCTTCAAGCGCAAAATTAAATTCTCCAGTTGCCGGATTCACCGAACCGCCTGCCATTTTTGCGGCATACAGACCTTCGTCAACAGAAGCTATCATCTGTTCCAAAGTTGATTCACCGGGTGCTATAAATGTATTTCTCATTCTGCTGACAGGAGCATATTTATAAGATTCCCTACGTGCGCTGCCGGTTAACGGCAAACCCAGTTCCTGAGCACCTACACGGTCGCTCAAAAAGTTTTTCAAAATTCCGTTCTCAATCAAAACAGTTCTCTGAGTAGGCATTCCTTCGTCGTCAATTGCAAGGCTTCCCCACACGCCGCTCAGGGTGCCGTCATCTATGGCTGTTAGCACAGGGTTTGCAACGAGTTCGCCCAATTTTCCGCAAAACGGGCTTGATTGCCTGCGCACTGCTTCTGTTTCTAGCGGGTGCCCACAGGCTTCGTGAAAAATAACTCCGCCAAAAGCGTTGCCCATGATCACCGGCATGTGGCCGCCTTTTATATAAGGCGCAGAGAGCATTCTCAAAGCTCTTTCCGCACAGGAAACCGAGAGATCCTTTATTGGCAAAGTATCTAAAAATTCAAAACCGCCAAGCGCACCGGGAGCTTCGTGTGCTGCAATGCGCTCCGAGCCCTCTGCGGCAGTTGCATTTACGGAGAATCTGGTTCTGGCTCTGTTATCCGAGACCTGCAAACCTTCGCTGTTCCATATATTTACATTCTGCACGGAGTCTGCAATAGAGGCCTCCAGTTGCACAATTTTCGAGTTTATTCTGGCTGCGGTATTTGCCGCAAACAGGAAATCCGTTTTATATGACTGCCCCAAAATACGGGGATCTTTGAAATTATTCTTTGAAAACGACACAAAATCAGCATTTTCGCCGAATTGTGCTTGTTGTATTCCGGTTTGTTTTTTTGCCAATGACAAATTTTTCGCAATATTTAGCAGCACGTCTTCCGAAGGGTCGCTTGTGAACCCGTAAAGAACCTCCGTTCCGTACAGCATTCTTATTCCTATCCCGTAAATTATGGAAGCAGATGCGCCTTCTATGTCGTTGTCTTTAAGAGATAAATACGACTTTCTCGTTTCTTCTTCATAAATCTCGGCAAAGCTCGCCCCTGCCCCAAGGCAGAAGTCAAGAATTTTTTTAGCCAATTGTGAGTGCATGGGGTAGAATGTAGAAAAATTTATTGCAGCACTGCGGCCCAGCCCCTGTCCACCGGTGCGGAATTTTTGCTTTTGGCAGTCACATTCCTGTAGTCCCAAATCAAAAGCTCGCCCTTGTGCGCATCCCACAAACTCCACTCGCTTTCCCAGTCAAAGGTTTTCTTGTCTTTTATGGTGACCTCAATATAAGAGGCAAAAGCCAGATAACGGGTTTTATGGCGCAAACTTAATTTTTTGAAAAACTCTTTCAGTTCTTTGTTCTCGGTCAATGGAATTTCCCGCAATTTTGCAAATGCGCTCCAAAACTCTGCGGAGTCCTTTTCCGGAATGCGTGAGCCGGGGAAAAGCAACACACGCTGGTTGTTCGGGAACTTCGCTGCCAAAATGGAATCCTCTTTTGCGGCAAAGTCAAATTCTATCGCATCTTCGCTAAAGCTATGGCAATAACTGCATTTTTCCGGAGATTTTGCGACTACATTTAATGCGGGTAATACACCGATTAAAAAACCGGAGTCCAATGTTAGATTTTCTTTGGTTTCGTTGTAAACCCTGTTGATTTTTATTTCAAAATCCGGTGCTTGGCCGCTACGGCAATCATCGCATGGTGGAGTTTCACGCCCAACATGCGGGCCGGGTGAACACGATGCCAGAATTAAGCTAATTAATGTTAATTTTATTAATCGCATCTAAAATGTCTTTTTTACGGGTTTCAAATTTTGCGCTTTCGCCTGTGGCTTCAACTACAAACATCTTGTCTTTGAATTGCACTGCGGCTACCAAATATGAATCTGAACCTGCGGAGGTTTCAAAGGAAAATATATAACCTATTGCCGGTTTGCCGCCAAAGCTTACATTCAATGAATCTTCCTGTTTGTAGTTTGCGTTTTTCATTTTCAGCAAAAAGGCACTGCGCCAAAACTCTAATGAAGCCTTTGCATCCTGTTCGTATTCCGAAACTCTGTAAAGAACTCCGTCTGAGCTTACGGCTTTGAATTTGGTATTTGGAGTACCGGTGTACTCGGCAAAGTTTTCCGGAGCTTGAGCTTTAAATGATGCGCAGGAAGTCAGAACCAGAATTCCCAGAATTAACAGGATTACCAGAATTTTTGAGAGTTTTTTCATTTAAAATCCTCCCTTAGCGAGTTTAGGTCTGTTCGGTTTATCCAAGTGAATGGGGAATGCGTTGAATTCCTTGCTATCGGGGCTGCAATGGATATTGTGCTGATTGTGATTGAAGCTAATGCGGCTCTTCTTTCTATTCCATGCTTTTGGCCTTGCAAATTTTCTATTTGCGAATTCAAGCTGACCAGCTCACGTTGAACGGCTTGCAACTCCGCAAAAGGAGCATGCTTTACCAATTCAAAATATGAATCCATAAGCTTTTGCCTTGACTGAATTTGCAAAGCAAGCCTTTCCAAGTCTGCGGTTTTATCTGTGCTTGAAAAACTTCTGTTCACAATTTCCGCAATATCTTCCAGAGTTTTATTAAACGCCTGCAACTCGCCAACAGGCATTCTGAGCGAAATAGAATAATTATTGTAATTTGTGAAATAACCGCCCTTTGATTCCGCAGCCTGTATCACTTTTTGAAAAACACTGTCCACATTAGCTGTTCTTACGGAAAACGAAAAATCCTGCTCCGTGACCTGCGCAGAAACTGCCATTGTCAGAATCAGAATTGGCCAGAATTTAAAAATTTTCAGAATTTTCATTTTGCCTCCTTTAACACTGCTTTTACAGCATCGGAATTTTTCTGCTCTGCTTCCAGGCTTGGGAATTTTGCTACCGCTATTTTCAAAGTTTTTTTGTCGGAACTTTTTAAGACCGTTATGTAATAAACCACCGGTTCCGAGCCCACGCTTTGCAAGCGCAGTATATCTTCTTTTATTTCAGAATTGAATATTGTTTTAAAATGCGTATGCATTGCATTTATCCAAAACTGCGGAGTGCCTTGAGGATTGTTTTTTCTTTCAAAGGCTATGAATTCGGAGTTCAAAGCAGAAGCTGCGCTCCATTTTTTTCTTGAATCTTCCGTCTCTATAAAATCTTGCGGAACTTTTAGCTTTATAGGCTTACCGAATGAATGCATATTCGGCAATTGCTTGAACCATTCAAAGGCTTTTATGTTTGTGCTGTATGGCATAAACTTTGGCGGCTCATTTCTCACATTGAGATTTATAGTAGAAAAAGCGGCTTTGCGAAGCAAGTCTTTTTCTTCCAGCTTTCTCTGTTCAATTTGCTCACTCACCCTTTGAATTTCTTTTAAAAGAGCAAGTTTTTCCTGTTCGCTTTTCGCAACTTTCAAAAGATCATGCAATCTTGCCAAAGCACTTTCCGATATGCGCAAACGAGCGGCGTTGTCTGCGTAGGCATCGGTGATGTCGCTTGCGTGAAGGTTTTTGTTTATCGCTCTGCCAAGCGTTAAAATATAATCAAAGATTTCTTTGAACTGCGCAACGGGAATTTGCAGAGAAACATATCCGTTTCTGCGATTATTTACAGAGCCGCCTTTTGCTACCGCTCTTTGCACAACCGTATCTATAACAGCTTCCGGAGCGGAACTTTCGAGGCTAATATTGCCGGTATAGTTCACCATCCTTTGACTTCTTGCGCTACCGGCACTGCTACCCATCAAGAACATATCGCCGGCTCCCGCATCCATTGCCATCACAACATCAGCAGACTCTACAGATGCAGCTCGCATCATCATGGCTTTGTCCCTTGGTGCCGCCAAAGAATAACTGAGCGACATTTCATCTATATGAGCCTTGCTTGGCCCGCATGCAAAAAGCAAAAAAGAGATTGCCAATAAAAAAACTAATTTAAGCTTCATTTCTCAGCTCCGTAGCCGCCTGCTCAGGAGGTGTTGTGTTGATATAAATCCTTGTGCCTAGCTCAAATCCGGCAGGGCGCGTTAAGCGAGGGGTTATGGCTATGTGCCAGTGATAGAAGCGAACATCGCCGTCTGAATTCGGAGCTGTTCTAACATAAAAGTTATAGTCCGGATCTTTCAGCAGGTTATATATTTTTGCTAATACCATTTTCAAAATACCGGCTAAATCATTCATCTGCTCTTCGCTTATGGTGCCGAACAATGCGGAATGTTTCAGCGGAAAAATTCGCACTTCATAAGGATACCTGGAGGCAAAAGGGCAAAAAGCGATAAAGTTATCCGTCTTGGCTATCACTCTGTTCTTGTCTTCATCTTCTTTTTTCAGCAAATCGCAATAGAGGCAAGTGCCGTAGGTGTTGTATGCACGGCGAGCATAAGACAAATCATCTGATATATGGGTTGGCAGCACGTGCGTGGCTATTATTTGCGAATGCGGATGCTCAAGGGAGGCTCCGGCTGTGGCTCCGTAGTTCTTGAATATGCTTACCATTGCAATATTTGGATCTTCCGAGAGTTCGTTAAATCGTGTTTTAAACGACTTTATCACTTCATAGACTTCGGATTTTTCCATAAATGCCAGATTAGCATTGTGCTTTTTGCTTTCAATAATCACCTCTGCCGCACCATATCCTTGCGCAGACAGATGCATATTGGCAGTGCGGGTTCTCGGAAGAGGTTTATCAGGAAGTTGCGCCGGGCGGCTAACTGCGGCAAATTTGTTCGGCACAACTCGCAAATTCCAGCCGGAGTTATCTTTAAGTTCATAAGTAGGCGTATCGCATATATGCTCATTGCCCGTGCAAAACGGACATTTATCACTATGTTCAACCGGCACTTCCCTGTGTTTAGCAGTTGAAGTATAATCCGCAGGCCGTTTACCACGTTCCGCAGATATAATAACCCACTCACCATTCATTACATTTTGACGATATTCAGACACAGTGTTAATATAGTAAATTAATTCAGTAAAATTATTCTCTTTTTACTTTTATATCCGGCAATTCGAGGAAGGGTTCGGAGTCTTTTGGTATTTTTATGTCTATGTCTTTTATGTATGTGCTCGGATCGAATATGACTCGATATTTTTCACCCGGAACGAGGTCACCAATTTGCAAGATGCCGTCTCTGCTGGTAAAGGTTATGCGTTTGTCATTGTCCGTAGCTTTTCCTTCGTTATCTATATGCAATACAGATATATAATAATTGCTCAAATTGCCTTTTTCGTCGCTTAGGCGAACTTGCATAAGCACACGCATTTCATTACCCAAGCGCAAGGCGTAGCCCTGTTTGTAATGCCCGGCAACATAATATTTGCTACTATTAAGCCATGCACCTTCGGGCATGTCAATTAAGCGAAGGTTTATTGTTGTTGGGCGGTAATTCGCTATGCTATTTTTGTAAGCTGCACCCAGCCAACCACTATGGCTTAAGCTTTTATCCTGCGAGGGGTTAACCAGCACAGTAGAACCTTTTAGAGACTTATCAACATCTGCGAGAATGAAGCCACGACTCACCGGCCTTCCAAATGCCCACAAACCGTCTGCAAACATAAAAGATGTCGCTGCATTTGCTCTAAACACGCTTGCCTGATTGTAATAAGTTAATGAAGCGTTTGTTTGAAGACGGTTAAAATAATGTCTGGCATTCAAACGAGCACTCGGATCAAGGCTGTCTTGCACGGAAACATTTGCGGAATAATTCTGCCCCCAAGTATTGCTGCCGCCTTGAGACCAGTTCCAGCCTAGTCCAGCTCTTTTGCGTAAAGTATAGTCAGACTGCTCAACCGTTTCCGTTTCCGATTCATCTGCATTTTCTTCATAATATGGATCTTTTATATATTCTTGCAACGCATGATTATAGTAACTATCCATGCCCGCAGAGAAACTTATTCTATGATTCTTTATTTTCATTCCGAATCCGTAATTTGCATTTAGGGAAATCGTGGTATTGGTTCTTATTTTGCTTATGCTTTTTCCATAAGCAGCGTAAAGTGACAAACCATATATATAGTGGGACAAAGATAATCCATAGTGATAATCAACGGGGTTTTGCATTTCATTTTCACGGTTAAAGTAAGCGCCACCATTAAGAGAAAAACTGGTATTTTCGTAAGATATGCCCGAACTGCCCGTAAGCCCAGCATATTCGGTTGATATGCCATGCTGTGGCTGAAATAAATATGGGTTATATGTGGAGTTTTGCATATAGCCATTCAAGGAGAAATTTAATTTCTTTATATTTGCTGAATGCCGTAGCTCTGCCCTCCGCCCCATTTTCAGCGAGTCTTTGCTCACAAGCCCAAAAAACTCTGTATGGCCTAAGATATTGGAATTCATAAGTTGAAAACCTGTCACTGTATTTTGTCTGGAGAATTGCCATACAAAACCTGCGCTTATAGAATGGAACAAACCGTAAATATATTCTGCGTTAAGTCCGGGTTCATCTGCATGATATTCAAAATCATATATGGTCTGCGTACGCATAAATCCTGCGGTTAAAGAATAACGCCGTTCTCCCTTGTACAAGGTGCTGCCATCTCCCAATTCAAATTCATACCTAACTTCTTCCAAAGAACCATCATCTTTATGTATAAAAATCTGTACGGTATTTGCTCCTGCACGCCCATCGAAGCCGCTTATTTCGTGATAACCTGCGGGCAAAAGAAGCCGACGGTAAAAATTTCCGTCTAAATGAATTTCCACACGAGAAGCTTTTTGCAAAAAGAAATTTACCTTATGCCGTTCTGTGGATATATTGCGGTTAAAAAGGTTTTCATGGTGCTCATAGCGAATTCCGCCCATAGGCTCATAGACCATAAGATTGGAGACTCCACCCACATCACCAAAGCTAAAGCGTGAATTTAACGGATAAATATCTTTAACAAGCCTAAGATTGCCACGTTTAAAATTTTTTTTTGTCACAGGCTCATGCAACTTTTCCATAAAGCGTCCTTCGCCTTCCACAACAAAGCCTCCTAGTGCAATAGCCCCATCTGTATTCAGCAACACCGGACCTCGATCGCATTTATCGCTAAAATTATCCATGCAACGATAATATTCGCTTCCTCTTAAATTTGAATAAAAAGAAAAAAATGCCGGTTGAATTAAAACTCCGCTTGGCATAGTCAGTCTGCTTAAAGTCATGCGCTGCAAATGCTTATGCAGTGGCGGCAAATCAACATGCAGTTGATAAAGCCTGTCATTTAAATGCACTTCAAAGCCAAGAGAGTTAAGCCGTTCGCTGTTAAACACGCCGCTTGAATCATTTATTGCAGAACGCATTTCATCAATCAGCACGGTATCAAGATAGTTGGAAAAAGATATTGAATTAAAGGTAAATGAGGTAAATGCCGAATCGTAAAAAACTTCCGTATTCCCAAAGTTTTTGCCGTCTGCGGAAAAACGGGCAATAAAATAATGCGCACGTGGAGGAGCCTCTTGTTTGAAAGCCGCTTTGAATAAATCTTCAAAACTCATATTTGATAATTCCCGCTCGCGTTTTTCTTTTTTGCCACTCCGCTCGCGTTCTAAAATAGCAGCAACCGAATCTTGCGAAATAGTGGAGTCTCCATGCCTTTGCAAAGATCTTTGAAAAAAGTAATCCGCATCAAAAAGAGTACTATCCGATGCAGCATAAATTGTCTGAACCATTGCCAGAATCAGAATTGGCCAGAATTTATAGAATAAATCCACTACTTAGGTCCGTAGCCAAATTCTTTTTCGGTCAGCGGTTTATCGTGCTTAAAAACAAAGCGGCGTTTTTGGCCCGGCATAATGGAATTGCCTTTGCCTTCTAACTCGGTGATTTTCTTTTTGCCGACCATAATGTAAAGATTATCTGTTCTAAATCTGCCGTAGCTTTTATTTTCCACAATAAGCTCTACCATGCCGCTGTCCAAAGCCTTGGAAGACACAAAGTTAACGCTGCCCTTTCTGCCGGTTTCCAAGGATATTATGGTTTTGTAAGCCATATTTATGGTAAGTCCAACATTTAGTTCTCCAGATTTTTCTTCGCTAGGGAAATTAAAAGGTGCCTTTCTTGAATAAAGCAAATAAGCTTTGTCTTCTGTTATTTTTCCTTTGCCCTTTAAAATAATCTGCACCTGCACTTTATTGCCTGGGTATAGCAGAACTTGGGATGGATTTATCACAAAATCATCAACTTTGCGCATGGAATCTTGAATAACAGTGCCTTCTAAATTTAAAATTCTCTCATGCACAGAAAGCTCAACCGCAACAGGCTCATTGCCATTATTGTTAAGCTCTGCCCAGCCTACACGCTCTCCCTTGTTCACCTGCAATTTAAGTGCTTGGGGGCTAATGGTGAAAGCTGCATAAATTGTCTGAACCAGAATTCCCAGAATTATCAGGATTTTCAGAATTTGTTGCATTTGTTTTCTCCTTGTGGTTTAGGGATGGGGTAATATTTTAATGGTTACGCTTTCTTGGAAAGTTCCGGCTATGCGGTTGGCATTTTGTTTATTCCAAGAGCCAATCAGTTCAAATTCATATTTTTGTTGTAATTTATTCTCAGTTGAAGAAAATTTAATGGTATTTAAGCAATCTGAATTCAAATTTATTGACGGCATTTCCCAAGCTCCTTGAATATTTTTATATCTCAATTTAAGAACAATTGGAATAGCATTGCTATATTGATCTTTTAGCTTAGAGCAGTTATCTAATATTACTTGCATTGCAAATGGCGTTATGCCATCGCCACCATCAAACACAAAGGAAGCTAAAACTTCTTCCTGCCCACCGTATTCTGAATTTTTAATATCATAACCTACCGCATTATCCACAAGAACAGGCAAAGCGGCAAAAATCGGAGCTATGCAACAGCAAAGCAAAAACCTTAACATAAAAAAACGCTAAAATCCCAAATGAGATTTTAGCGAAAAAAGAAAGATTACCAATTCGCAGTTAAAGTAAAGTCAAGCTCTTCTGTAAATGCCGTACCATCTGCATCTTCACCTGGAGTAAGGGCTGTTGAAGCGCAGTTAACGTTAGCTTCAATTACTAAATAAACGTCACCAGTACCATTTCTCTCAGCACCAGTAAATGTTGTACCTACGGCAGCTTGTGCTGCGGCAGTGCCTTTTATAGCTCTAGCCATGCTTGCAGGGGTTGTGCTAGTTCCTGCTAGAGGTACATTTCTTCTGCCGCTAGAAGCAGTAATGGCTGTATTGTTAGGGGCAGCGACAGTGGAAAGACCGCATGTAGCTGAGGAAGAAGGCGCAAGGCATGAAAATACCTGAAGAGCCGCTACTGTAGTTGGTGTTCCGCAAGCCAAAAAGGCATCGGCGGAATCAACTAATCTGCCATTATTTTTGCTTCCAATAAGAACATCCCATTGGCTTAAATTTGTAGATACATGAACTCTGCCTGCTTCTATTGCGCCAGTTGCCGGAGCAGTAGCCACAGTAACGTTAGGTCTAAAAAGGGTTACATCTGTTTCGTCCAACTCTTGATTATGCACAGTTATATCTGCATAAGTCGTGATTTCCACAGAAAATGTTATCTTATTATCTGCCTCAATTGGCCCATCATAAGCTGTCTGTGCGCTTGCCAAGCCGGCGGTGAAAAGGATAGCAGCCGAAACTGCCTTGATTGTTTTGATTGTCTTCATTTGTAGACTCTCCTGTATGTTATTTCCAAGCGGAATTGCTTGAGAAAAGGGGTATTTGTAGGTATAAAATAAATTATTTTATGACAAAAAGTACATTTTTTTCAAAAAAAATGTACTTTTTGTCATTTTTTTTCAACTTTTTTCGAAAAATGCCTGAACATTTGAGCAGGTAACATGAATAAAAGCATTAAAAATTCTTATAATATTACGATAATAATGAAATATCTGTGAATTCATTTGAATTTTTGTAAAAAAAGCCCTTTACTTAGACGCATTTTAAAAGATTTTTTTTCGGAAAAATGCAAAAATGTAAACAAATGTTTACATTTTACGATTTTTTTGCACTTTTTTAAAAAAATTTACCACGAAATGCGTCTAATAGGTAAATAAAAGGGAGAACAACTTTCATGGCTGAAGAAAATTTTGAAAAGGAGCTAAAAGAGCTTCAAATGCTGGAAGGCAAAAGACAGTTCGCAAACCTGTCATTCGACATGCCATTTAAAAAGACATTCGGAAGCGAAGGCGAAGAAGAACTGCTTACAGCAATGCTCAACGCATGCCTAGAAAGCGAGCTGGCATACCCAATAACGAAGGTGCGCATACTGAATCCCTACATCATAGGACAAACGAAGCGGAACCGGAAAGCTGAGCTAGACATCCGCTGCAAGGACTCAAAGGGCAACGAGTTCATAGTCGAGATGCAGATAGGAAAACAGAAGCACTTTGTCAAAAGAGCGGCTTTCTACATTTCAGTCTGCGAAAATTGCTAATTTTACCTCTAGTGAGCATGCGGAATACAGGAGCAACCTTATGAGAAGTTGGGATGAATATGCCAGAATCAAATGCGCCAAGGAAGAAGGTGTCGCTATTGGCGAAGCTAAGGCACTTGACCTCATGGCAAAAGGTTATGACTACGAGCAGATCAAAAAAATCTTAAAAGATAAATATAACCACAACCTACATTAAACTAAAAAATCCGAGCTCCGGATTTCTACATTACCCCCATGCTGCCACTCATCGCATTGCCCATAGCCTACATTCTAGGGTCTATCCCAAGTGCGGTTTGGGTTGCAAAAGTTTACAAAGGTATTGACATACGTGAACATGGCAGCAAAAACGCCGGACTCACAAATGTTATTAGGGTCTTGGGGTGGAAACCCGCTATTCCTGTTATTCTGGTAGATCTATCCAAAGGTTTTTTTGCCGTTTTTATCGCCAAAATGCTGAGTGATGCCCAAGCTTACTCATGGCTGCCCGTCACTGCCGGCTTATTCGCAATATTTGGACATAGCTTCACCTGCATGGCCGGGTTTAGAGGCGGCAAAGGCGTTTTAACAGCACTCGGCGTGTTCCTTGCGCTGCAACCTTTGCTTGCGCTCACATGCTTTGCGTTTTGGGGAATTTTATTCGTTGCCACAAAGTATGTGTCCGTTGCCAGCCTCGGAGCCTGCGTAATGCTCGCAGGGCTTGCTACCTTCGGTTTTACCTCCGATATTTTGCCTGTTTATAAACTAGATATCTACATTTTAGTTTTATCATGGCTGGTTTCGATTTTTGTTATTGTGAAACATAAAGCCAATATGGTCAGGCTCTGGAACGGCACGGAAAACGGATTTGGCAAAAAGAGGAAAGCATGATTGATGAAATGCACGAAGAATGCGGTGTGATGGGTATCTTCAACGGAGAGAACATCGTCAGAAATTTAGCCACCGGCCTCTACGCCTTGCAGCACAGAGGGCAGGAAAGCACAGGCATTGCCGCCACCAATGGTGAAAAAGTGCGAGTCACCAAGACCATGGGCTTGGTAGCAGACCTTGTGGAAGAAGGTAAGCTGGATTCCATTTCTGCCAACTGCTTTGCCGCAGTAGGGCACGTGCGCTACAGTACCACAGGCTCCCGCACGCTAGCGAATGCACAACCTATGCTTGTATCCTGCAAATGGGGCTACCTCGCTGTGGCACACAACGGCAATATTACCAACGCCCACGAACTGCGTGCAGAAATGGAAGCAGACGGCCATATTTTTCAAGGCACATCCGATTCGGAAGTTCTCCTGCACGAAATTTCTCGCACAAAAGCGGATTCCTTGCGAGATGCAATTTGCATAGCCGTGCAAAAATTCAAAGGCAGTTTTTGCTTGATTTTTTTGACAGTCGATTCAATGTATGTGGTTAGAGACGGATTCGGATTCAGACCTCTTTGCTTTGGCAAAAGAAATAATTCCTTGGTTTTTGCAAGCGAGTCTTGCGCATTTGACTTATTGGGCGTGGATTATGTAAGAGATGTTGCGCCGGGTGAATTCTTATCCGTAAACAAAGACGGTGTTCAGTCTGAGCAATTGATCAAAAGAGACAGAAAGGCATTTTGCATATTTGAGTTTGTTTATTTTGCACGCCCGGACAGCAAAATTTTTGAGCAAAACGCAGATAAGGTTCGCCGTAAAATGGGAAAGAAACTGGCAGAGGAAAGCCCGGTTAAAGCGGACATTGTTATCCCTTGCCCGGACAGTTCAACAACCGCCGCTCTTGGCTATGCGCAGGCTAGCGGAATTCAGTTTGAAATAGGGCTTTTGAGAAATCATTATGTTGGCAGGACATTTATAGATCCTTCCCAGAATGCGAGAGAGCAAAAGGTAAAATTGAAATTCAACACCATAAGCGGCGTGTTGAAAGACAAAAAAGTGTGCTTGGTTGACGATTCCATTGTGCGTGGAACAACCTTGAAAATTATTTGCAAAATGCTGAGAGAAGCCGGCGCAAAAGAGGTTCATATTCGCATTGCCAGCTCGCCTGTGAGATACCCGTGTTATTTTGGAATGGATTTTCCAAGCCCATCCGAGCTGGTGGCAAATACTTTGGTTCCAGAAGAGGTTGCAAAAATGCTGGGTGTTGAAAGCCTTGGCTATTTGAGCGTTGAGGGAATGCGTGAGTGCACCGGCGCACCTGATGATTTTTGCGGCGCATGCTTTGACGGAATTTATCCGGAAAAAACCGGCAGCATGAACAAATCCAGATGTGGGGAGGTTATATGAATATTCCAACGCCTGAAATAAGGCTTGCAATACTTTTCACCAGCGTTTTTGCCATAACGCTTTTTGGAACCGTGATAGCTATCATGCATTCCATAGGCAACATGACAAACTACCTAAAGCGAATGGAATTCATCATTTCAAAAGAGATCATCTTGCGCTATAACAGGCAGGTGAACTACTACAAGCAACAGAAACAGAAAGCCATTGCCGCACAGGAACGCGAAAGCCGCCACAAGATTTTGCTGGAAATTCCATTGGTGCGCAACGCCGAGCAAAAGATGAAGGAAAGGTTGTAAAGCCGGATAATTTCCGTATTTACAGCATCCCCGCTAATTCCACATCAATCCGTTCAGCATTATCATATTGCGGCAAATCCTTGTGCAAGCCTTCACCAATGCTAACTATGCCAAAGTCCAGATTCTTGTAGTTCCAATACGAAAACCCAACATCGGCTTCTCGCAGCAGAGATGTGAAATCTCGCAGCCAGCCGAGCTGGCTTTGCCTTTTTACCTGCACATATACTCCAAACTCATTGCACGCCACAGGAACCTTGTGCTTTGCTCTGAATTCCAACGCATTTTCCATTGTGCGGCGCAAGCGTTCTTTGTCCCATGTGCCGTCTTCCAGCGGTAAAGTCACGGAAACATCTTTGCTCTGCGGTGGCGCATAAGTGCCTGGCCATGCACGGTCCTGGTGAAAATACGGTTCCGGAATCCAAGCTGCATGCTGATGCGTGAAAATCACGGGTTGGTAGGAATGAAAACTGTATAAAACATTATCGTCTTCAAGCGGAGTTAAGTCCTTAAAATTCGCAGGGTTGTTCCATCTATTTGAGCCTACAACAATAGGCGCTTTTGGAGCTGCCTTTCTTATATGCCAAAAAAGCTCGTCTTTCACCGCATTCCAAACTTCGTCGCTCGGCGCAACGGGTTCATTCAGAATTTCAAGCAGAACATCTGGTTTGTGGCCATAACGCTCCGCAAGCACAGACCAAACTTTTTTCGCATCGTTTCTGCATTTTGGGTCGGTAAAAAAGGGTTGTGCGCCACCCAGCGTTCCCTGATGAAAATCGTGGCCGGGGCATTTATGCAAATCCAAAATCAGAGCGAGGCCAGTGCTTAAAATCTTGTCAACAGCTTTGTCTAAAAGCTCAAAAGCCTGTTTGTCTTCTTCCAGATTTTCGCCCTTAAAAAAATTAAAATAATCCACCGGCAAGCGAACGTGGTTAAAGTTCCAGTCCTTTATTCGCTGCAAATCAAGCTGAGTGATAAAAGTCTCCGCATGCCCGTAAAATCCGGGAAACCCTTGCGGGTCTTTCTCCTCAATGCAATCCACCTGGCTAAACCACCCCCCAATATTCAACCCACGCAAGCGCTCTTTTAGAATGTTCATAATTGTAAGGTAGAATTTTTTCATTCATCGCCACTCCGCAACATACCCCAAATTCCCACCCGGATACCCTGCACGCAAATAGCCAACTCCAACGGAAACTCTTGAAGCTCCGAGCGTAAACCCAAAACCTAATTTTGGGCCAGGATATGCAAACGAATTGTAAATTCTAAAATAACCAAGCTTAACTTGCTGGTAAATATGCAACGGCCATTGCACACCAAACGAATACAGATTGCCAAAGTTCGCCTCACAACCCACAAGCAATGAAAAACTTATTGGAGTCTTTGAAATTATAAACGCTTGCGGAGAAACATAAACCTTTGCCCAGTCCTTGTAAAAAAAACTTGCGCTAACCGAAACCCTGTGCTCCTGCCACGAACCATCGCCTGGAACCCAAGATAAATTCGCAGTCTCTCCGAGCTTAAGTGACAAAAATTTAAAAGGCTTATACCCAAACATACCGGAAAATTCAAGCTCTCTGTAAATGGAATCCAGCACTGCGCCACCAAAACCAACTGCCGCCAAAAAGCGTCCATCGCTCCATGCAACATCCGTTTTGCCTATGTGAAAATCCTCAAACGGCTCGCTGTAACGAAACGCAATCACCTTTGTATTTTCAACTTCCCACGCCTCTTCTACATTCCAAATAGCAGGATTGTTCAAAGATGGCAATGTCAACGCATAGCACTCAAGGGCGAACAATAAAAGCAGATGTTTCATTCACTCCCTCTCCATGCAAATAAATAAAGCACGGTCCGTTTTGGCAACGCTTCCACTCGGAAATTTCAAGCCACGAACTGTTTGCCGGCACTTCAATAGTCTTTTTCAAAATGAGAGCTCCACCTCTGTCAATCAACCTTAACTCAAACTTTCCCGGCGATTTTATGCGAACTCTGAGCATGGCATTCTTTTTTGAACGTGCCAAAACCCGCTCGGAAATTTGCAAAATCTTCGCTTGATCATTTGAAACTCTCGGAACAAATCCCGGGCTTATCTTTTCCGTACCAGGGCACTTCACCGGCCTGTTCACCGCTTTGCCCCACATCACAGAGTCCAGCTTTAAATCATTAGTGCAAAGCCTTAGAGTATCTGCAGTATTCTTTAATGTGGAAATGGAAATCTGGTAAATAGGAACCTCTGAAGTTTGCAAAAAAACTCGCAAATCAGTGCTGTCTTTTGTGATCAAAACAGAACTCCTGCCCTTGATTGAATCCGATGTTTTCAACGGTGCTTTAGCTTCGCAATCGGAAAGACCATTCAACGGAAAAGCCAAAACGCTGCGATTCGTAACCTCAAACCACTCGGGAACTCCTTCTTCGGGGCAAGGCGCAACCTCAGAAATGTAAAGAGGAATTTCTCCATAAAAAGAGATCAGAGAATCCAATGTGAGAACAGGAGAATCAGCTTCACCCTCAAGCATTCTTATAACTTGGCCAGCCTTAGGTACAGGCAACCATGCGGTGTCACGGCAAATGCCTGCGCTCAAATTCCAAACGCTTGCTCTGGAATTAGGAAGAGCAGTGCCGGTTAAAGGCAAGCAGAGCAAGCTGTTTTTTACAGGACAAGCACTTGATGCGCCTCTGTGCAAAACGAGTTCCGTGAAAAAAGAATCCGGCGGAACGTAAACAGCAAAAACCCTGTTCTCATCCATTTGAAAATAGATGGTATCCCAGGGAACAACGGAGCTCTCCCATTTAACACTCAGATATTCGCCTTCATTATCAGGCACATCTACAGGGTCCGGGAGAAATTCATTAAAATATGGACATTCAGGGAGCAATGCAAAAGCAGCCCCCATTATCAAAGGGTTCATTAAACCACTAACCTAAAATTTATTCCACCGAATATTTATCCGGCAGTATGTAATAAATCGGGTTCACAGCTACCCCGTTGACCCACACCTCGTAATGAACGTGGTTACCGGTTGAGCGACCTGTGCTTCCCATATAGCCTATGACATCGTATCTTGAAACCATTTGCCCCTCTTTTGCAAAAGGCATTGTCATGTGACCATAGCGTGTTACGATGCCGTTTCCATGGTCTATGGCAACATATCTTCCCAGCGATTCGCTGTTTGTTACAGTTTCAACTCTTCCATTCGCTGTTGCGTAAATTGGCGTCCATTTTGGGCCGGAAATATCCATGCCCATGTGCATTTTATCTGCCTCTCCGGTTACAGGATGAGTACGAACTCCGAATGGCGAGCTTAAAAAGCCTACAGCAGGCATAACAGAAGGCGTGTGCTGCAAGTTTCCATGCAGGCTCTCAATAAAAGATTGCAATTTCAAATAAGAATTGTTTGACCGATCTATTTTCGCTTCTACTCTGCTGTATCTCTCCGCAACGGAGGTTTTCAATTTTTTGATAGGTATGGTTGACCAAATAAGTGTGCTGTCCGGAGAAAGATGCCCACCTAAACCCATTTTACGCACGTTGGTATCCGGCGGAGCAAGCCCGAATTTTGCATAAAGCAAGTCTTCGTTGCTATAGGATTGGGATATTTTAACATCTATGGAATCTATTTTTTCGTTTAAGCTTTCAAGCCTGGAGTAAAATTCAACTCTCTGCTCTTTGGCAGAATTAACAAAATGCTGGTAGGTCCAGTAAGCAAGCAGGTTTACAACAAGGACGAACAGAGCTAGCTGTGCCAGCCTTCTAAAAAGGTTAATGACAAAGAGCAAGGTATCCGGGAACCTCAACTGTATCGAGACCGGCGAACCTTCTAAACTAATATGTGCCCTAACAAGCTTCATAAACGCAGGATTATTAATATACAAATATATCAGAGGCTCTTACAAGCGATTTGCATAATTTATCTATTTCCCAAGGCTCTGTATATGCGGCAAAGCTAGCCCTAAGGGTGGCAGGTACTTTAAAACGCTCCATTGTAGGCTGGGCACAGTGGTGACCGGCCCGTACTGCTATAGAATCTTCGTCCAGGATTAGAGCCACGTCATGAGGGTGTATTTTCCCCAGGGAAAACGATATAATAGAGCCTCTATCTCTAGGTTTTCCAACAACTTGCAATCCTTCTACTTTCTGGAGTTCGTCTAGGGCGTAGGCTGTAATTTGCCTTTCGTGAGCCAAAATGTTGCTCATTCCGGTTTCATTTACCCAGTCTATTGCGGCAGAAAAACCCAAAACTTCGGCTATGGGTGGGGTGCCGGCTTCAAATCGGGCGGGTGGCAGGGCAAAACTTGTACCCTCAAAACTGACCTTGTCTATCATTTCGCCTCCACCTTGCCATGGAGGCATGGTTTCTAGAATTTCGTTTTTGCCATAAAGTATGCCTACCCCCGTAGGTCCATAAATTTTGTGCGCACTGAATGCCAAAAAATCACAGTCCAGTTCTTTGACTGAAATTTTTGAATGCGGTGCGCCTTGGGCTGCGTCTATAAGTATTTTAGCTTGCGGTGCAAGCTTGCGAATTGCAGGTATAATTTCTTGCAGAGGGTTTATTGTTCCTATGCTGTTTGCTGTGTGTGTGAGCGCTACGATTTTTGTTTTTGCGCTGAGCAAATTAGGCAGTTCGGAAATTTGCAAATCACCGTTGTCATCGCATGGGATCACTTTTATTTTTGCTCCTGCAATTTGCCACGGTACTATGTTTGCATGGTGTTCCAAAACCGAGAGCAGAACTTCGTCGCCATGAGCAATGTTGGTGTGCGCCACAAGGTTTATGCTTTCGGTTGTGCCTCGTGTGAATACTATGGTATTTTCATTTTGCGCATCTATGAACTTTGCGATTTTTGCACGAGCATCTTCAAATTTTTGCGTGGTTTTTGCGGAGAGTGAGTACGCTCCTCTTTTCACTGAGGAGTAGTGCGTTTTGTAAAATTCATTCATCGCTTCAATTACGCAAAGAGGTTTTTGCGTAGTTGCTGCGGAATCCAGAAACGCTAGAGTTTGGGACAGCGCAGGGAATTGAGAACGAATCATCTTCCGGCAGCTTTTGCCTTATCACCGTACTTTTTGATCAGCTCTTCTTGAATGCCACGTGGCACCGGAGAATACTTTGCAAATTCCATTGTGAATTCAGCTTTACCCTGCGTCATTGAACGCAAGTCCGTAGCATAGCCGAACATTTCGGAAAGCGGAACTTCAGCAGTTATGGTTGTGTAAAGCTGTTCCTCTGCGGTGGCTTGAATTGTGCCACGACGCTGAGAAAGATTGCCCACAACGCTGCCTTGGAATTCGGTTGGAGTTTGAACTTCAACTTTCATTATCGGTTCAAGAACCTGAGCACCTGCCTTTTGGAAAGCCTCACGGAATGCCATGCGTGCGCAAATCTGGAAAGCCATATCGGAAGAGTCAACCGGGTGGAATGCGCCGTCTTTTACTTCCATCTCAATGCCCACAACAGGGAAGCCAATCAAAGAACCGGCTTCCATGCAACTTCTGAAACCTTTGTCGCAGCTCGGAATGAATTCCTTTGGAATGCGGCCGCCAACAACAGTGCTTACAAAAGCATAAATGTTTTCCATATCGGCTTCAACAGCCATCGGGCGCATTTCGCCCATAATTTTTGCGAACTGACCTGAACCACCTGTCTGCTTTTTGTGGGTGTATTCAAAAGAAGCCGGTCTTGTGATTGTTTCACGATATGCAACCTGCGGAGCACCGGTTTGAACTTCTACTTTATATTCACGCCTCATGCGCTCAACATAAACATCGAGATGCAATTCGCCCATTCCTTTGATAATTGTTTGCCCTGATTCTTTATCCACATAAACCTGGAAAGTTGGATCTTCTTTTGTGAAGCGGTTCAAGGCTTTTGAAAGATTAGCTTCTGCATCTCTATTCTTCGGTTCAATAACAAGTTCAATAACAGGGTTAGGAACGTGCATGGATGTCATGTTCATGCGAAGTTCGCCGCTTGTAAAAGTTGTACCAGTTGCGCAATCAATGCCGAACAGAGCTACTATGTCTCCGGCTCCGGCTTCGGTTATGTCTTCCATGTTGTCTGCGTGCATGCGAACCAAGCGGCCCACATTCACTTTTTTGCCTGTGCTCATATTGACTATGGTGAGACCCTTTTTGATTAAACCCTGATAAACACGAATATATGTGAGCTGGCCATAGCGGTCATCGGTTAATTTGAATGCGTAGCAGACGAGCGGTTTTTCGTCTTTGCTTTCCATTTCGGTTGCTTCTTCTTCTTTGTCCAGATTCAAAGCGATGTTCTTAACTTCGGTTGGATTCGGGAGGTAATCCGTTACGCCATCGAGGAGTTTTTGAATGCCGGTGTTTTTATAAGCGCTGCCCAAGAAAACCGGCGTGATTTTGAGATCAATTGTAGCCTGGCGAATTGTTTTTTTGATCAACTCTTCCGGAACGTCTTTGCCTTCAAGCGCAAGCTCCATTATCTCATCGCTGAAATTAGATATTGTATCTATTAAATTGCGGCGATATTCCTCAGCCTGTTCTTTAAGGTCTGCGGGAATATCAATTTCTTTTATATCCTGACCATTTTGGCCTTCAAAGAGAAAGCCTTTCATTTTTACAAGATCAACAATGCCTTTTAATTTATCTTCAAGCCCTATGGGAATTTGCAGCATCACAGAAACGTGGTTGAGCTTTTCGCGGAGCTGGGTAGCCACACGGAAAGGGTTTGCGCCGGCACGGTCGCATTTGTTCACAAAAGCTATGCGAGGAACATTGTAGCGGCGCATTTGCCTGTCCACTGTTATGGACTGGGACTGCACGCCGGCAACGCCGCAAAGCACAAGAATTGCGCCGTCTAACACTCTTAGGGAGCGTTCCACTTCAATTGTGAAATCTACGTGGCCCGGGGTATCGATAATGTTTATGGTGGTATCGTTCCAAGTTGCGTAAGTTGCGGCAGACTGTATTGTGATGCCACGTTCACGTTCCAATTCCATTGAATCCATGGTTGCGCCCACGCCGTCTTTGCCACGAACCTCGTGTACGGCGTGAATACGCTTTGTGTAGAACAGAATACGTTCTGTCAAAGTTGTTTTTCCGGAGTCTATGTGTGCGGAGATTCCGATATTGCGATGCGATGCGATGTTTTTCATAAGGTATGTAAATATAGTAAAAAAAAGCCTTAGTGTCAAGTGTCCCAAGAGGAACTATCGGCGATCATTGCGCAAATGAATTTATCGCTTTTGACAGACGTTCCGCCAATTCTTCCTGACCTTTATCCGAGGCTAGGAGAGCCGCATCTGTCGGGTTGGTTATGAAACCAAGCTCTGCCAGCACTGCCGGCATAAAGGCTCCTACCAAAACCATAAAACCGGCCTGGCCTGCGCCCGTGCCCAGCTTTCTTATGGAACCACCATCAAAAGATTCCACCAAATGGCCCGCTAACAATGCGCTCTTCTCTGCGTAAAGAGCAAGCTGATTGTCCAGGATTATCCACTCTGCCGGAGAAATCTCGGTTTTGCGTTTTTTGTCGGTTTCAAGCGCTACCACCTGGTTTTCCCGGCGAGCTATGGCGTTGTCCTCTTCGGAGCCACCCGCCCGCAAAATGTAAAACTTGAAGCCGTTGACAATAGGCTGCCTCTCCTTTACGGCTATGGCATCGCAATGCAGGCTCAAAAACAAATCGCCGCCCCAGTCGCTCGCCATTTTAGGGCGCTTCTCCAGTTCAACAAACTCGTCCTTGCTTCTTGTCATCTTTACCGTGAAACCCTTGTCTTCCAGCTTTTGCTTTAATTTGAGGCCAACTTTCAGCACAATATCTTTTTCTTGAACGCCGTTGACACCTATGGCCCCCGGGTCTTTGCCGCCATGGCCGGGGTCAAGCACTATGGTTTTGATTTTTTTGCCGCCTGCGCTGGGGATAGGGGTTGTTTCAGCTTTTGGGGACGGCTTTTTTCTCAGCACTATTTGAAGGGTTTTTCCGCCGTCTTTTTTTAATAGTTCGGGTGCCTCAATGTTGTCCCTCAATGTGAACGTAAATTGCGAGCTCTGCGCTTCTTGAACCGAAATTACCCGAGCTATAAGCGAAGATTTTTTTGCCAAATCCAAAAACATGGTGCTATCCATGACTGCGCCGGTTATGCGCAAAATGTAATTCGGGTGGGCATAAAGATGTTCCGCCTTAAATGGCTTTGAAAGCTTCAATTCAATCACTTCGCCGTTGCCCCTAGCTTCCACATTCACGTTCCATATATCTTTAAGAGGCCCGGTCATTCGCTCAAACACCCGCATAGCAGACGGATGTGGCAGCCAAAACGATTTTTTCCCATTTAAATTGCCAAGCACTGGCACGGGCATTAAAAAAACAGTATCTTTTGCGTTTACCCACCGATTCTCTAAAACCCAAGACGAGCTTCCTATCTGTAAAATTCCGGCCTCGCTATGCCACGTCATGGGTAATTTCATCTTTTTTCCCAAATCTATGCCATCAACATAAGAAATACTGTCTTTTGTTTCAATCAGCAAATCAGCAGGGATCTCCTGTGCAAAAGCCGAAACCAAACAAAGAAAAAAAGGCAGGATTTTTTTAAGCATAAAGGGGTAATTTAGGAAATATCTCTGATCACTTGCCAATATATGCTATGTTCCTCTTTTAATACCCTATTTGCCAAACTCTCCGGGGTATCGCTTGGCAAAACCGGAACTGCGACTTGGGCTATGATTTTGCCGGAGTCGTAGTCTTTGTTTACATAATGCACGGTTACGCCCGTGATTTTCACGCCCGCTTCGATTACTTTTTCGTGGACGTGAATTCCGTAGCATCCTTTGCCGCCAAAAGATGGTAAAAGCGAAGGGTGAATGTTTATTATTCTGTTTTCAAAGACATCAAAAATATTTTCGGGCAGTTTGCGCATATATCCCGACATCACAACCAAATCGGGATTGTCGCTTTGCAAAATTGAGAGCAGGCAATCGTCGTCAATTAAGCGAACCGGCACTCCATATTTTTCGGCAATTTCCGCAGATTTACTGCCTTTCGTAGTTACAAGGCTTATGCACTCGGCGTTGAGTTCCTTTGTCTCAACACGCCGCATTATTGCATCAAAATTGCTACCCCTTCCGCCGGAAAGCATGGAAAATCTGAGCTTAGACATGCGTTTCGCCGTATCCAAGTTCCGTTCCGTAAAAAGCATATTCCTCACCTCTGATGCGTTGTCCTGCAAAAAATCTCTCAGCATGTCCTGGTGCATGCAGTCATCTATGGACTTCTCATGCTCTCGAACAAAATATAGAAAACGTCTGAACCGGAATTCACAGAATTATCAGAATTACCGGAATTTGATAATTTTTTAACTTTTTTTTGCATTTTTTTCAAAAAAAATCTTTTGAAATGCGTCTAAGTAGTACGGACAAAAAATAGGAGGTCTGTATTATGGCTAATGAAGGCGTTGTTGCAAAAACTAAAAAGTTGCTCTCAATGGAAGAGGCTAAAGCTAATATATCTGAGGATATGAAGAAAAGACTTGGGGAAATATGGGATAAGGGATTGCTTATAGCAAATAAAGTTGAGGTGAACTGTCTCGGAAAAAAAGTATATTAAGTTAAGCGACAGATGAATTGTTACTCACAAATATAGAATCTTTTTCCTCCGGCGTCAAGTAGTTATTTG
>WQSZ01000008.1 GCA_009787645.1 Candidatus Fibrimonadales bacterium
TGCGTACATCGCTTTGCGGTATTTCTTCTTTTTTGGAAGAACATGACGTAAAGAGCGATGCTGCAAGTACCGCCGAAATTAAAATTGCAACTTTTATCTTCTTCATTTTGTTTTCTCCATTGTATAGCGTAGCGCAAGCATGGTGATATCATCAGCCTGCCCTGCGCCTTCGGCGAATTTGTCAATTTCACGCTCTATTGATGATATAAATTTATCAAGCGGTAAATTTTCGCTGCTGTTTATTATTTCAGTAAGGCGCGCATCGCCAAACAGTTCTTTTTTGATATTCATGGCTTCGGTAACGCCGTCCGTGTATAAAAACAACTCGTCATCCTTTTGCAAAGTTATTTCTGCTTGCTCATACTCCATGTCTTTCATCACGGCAAACACCAGTCCGTTCTTCACTTTTAACTCTTCAAAATGCCCACCCAAACGTACAAAAGGCGGATTGTGCCCTGCGCTAACAAATGTAAAGCGGCCGCTCGGTATATTCAAATATCCCAAAAACGCCGTGACAAACATGTGCTCATCATTTCCTTCGCATAGCAGGTTGTTCACCATTTCAAAAACCTCTTTGGGATTTTTTCCGTTTTGCGCATTGTTCTTGATTAGCGTTTTTGCAATCACCATAAACAATGCAGCCGGAACGCCCTTGCCCGATACGTCTGCTATTACCACGGCAAGAGTATGCTCGTCTATAAGGAAAAAATCATAAAAATCGCCGCCCACTTCTTTGGCAGGATGCATAACAGCGTATATGTCAAATTCTGCGCGGTGAGGGAAAGCGGGAAAAATGCAGGGCAGCATGCTTGCTTGTATCTTGGTAGCAACATCGAGTTCTGCGCCAATGCGTTCTTTTTCGGCACGTTCCCGCGCGCTCTGCTCAATGGATGCTTTCAAGTCCACGGTCATTTTATTAAAAGCCGCTGCCAGCGTACCAAACTCATCTTTTGAATGTATTGCAATCTGCTTATCCAAATTACCGCTACCGAGTTCCGCAACTCCCAATGTTAGCCTGCGAAGAGGACGGTTGATAAGCCGTTGCAGCAGATAAGCCGTAAGCGCAAGCAATGTGAAGAACGACACGGCGATAATAATGCTGAATTGATTGTTGCGAGTTTCTATCTCGGCGAAAATTTCCTTTGCGGGAATTTGCACGGAAAACAGCCAGCCATTATCCATAGCAGATCTGAAAGCGATGTATTTAACTCCGTCCAGCACAAAAGAATCATCTTCTATGTTCCACGGCAAAGCCTTAATGGACGTTGCGTCTGAATTGGCATGGCCATAAGTGTTTGAAATCACGTAGCTGTCTTTTGTTGAAACTAGCAAAACAAAACTTCCTTCGGTAGGCTTGATTGCAGCCAGCCTATCCACCATGCTCTGTATTTCCCAGTCCACGGTGGACATGCCAACAAAACGTCCGCTGTCGTTATAGATGCCTGCGCCTACGGTGGTCATAAGGGCATTGGTTCCGGCATCGTCATAATACGGCTTTGTCCACACAGTGCCATATTTGCCTTCAAGCCCGGCGGCTATTGTTTTATACCACATCTGCGTGTGGTAATCGTATTCCTCGCTTTCAAAATCAGGATCATGGCGCACTGCGTTCGTGCCTTTGTCAAAAAAAGCATAGTAGCACTCCCTGCGTTTGCCGGGATCCAGCACGTAAGGCTCAAACCAGATGCCGCCGCCCACGGCAGAAGTAAACGCGCTGAAATTTTCCACCGAAACCGATATGCCAAGCTCTTCCGAATGTTTGCTTGCAAAATAGAATTGCCGACCTGCAAGCGCAAGGTCAACTGCATTGCGTTCCATCTCGGCGATAACCCTGCGTACCCGCTCGCTTTCAAAAGCAACCGTTTTTAATACCTCTTCCGTACGAAGCTGCCGATAATTGCCAGTTGTATCTACCGAATAAACGGCAAATGCCGCCACTATCAGCGAGAAAAAACCTATCACGATGATCGATATTTTCAATCTTACAGACACTTGAATTCTCTTAAAGGTTACTCAATATTNAGTATGTTGGAAAAACCCGTCATTTTGAATATGCCCATAATTTCATCCGAAACGCCGTGCAAGANCATTGTCGCTTTTTTGGACTTGGCGGTTTCGTGCCCTGTAATAAGCACTCGCAGCCCCGCAGATGATACGTAAGCTACATTTGAGAAATCAAGCACAACTAGCTTCTCTTCGTCAAACAAAGGGAGCAGCGTTTTAGAAAACTGCGGCGAGGTTGATGTATCTAAATTACCTGTAAGCGTTAGGGCAATTTTTCCGTCATCATGAGTTTTGTTTATGTTCATGGCCGTAATATAGAAAAACAGTCACGCCGCATTCATTCTTTGTATTGAGTGCAGCATCACGGGAATTCCTTCCTGGCTTTTTGAACCCCAACGTGTTAAAACACAACGGAAACTGCGACCGGAACGGTTGCGCATTTTGGTTTGCAGAACATCGGAATGCCCCGGAGTTTGCTTCAAAACGCAGTTTAGTTCGTCTTCGTGGCGGTACAGGTCACGCAGATAATGCCACTTGACCTCGTGCTGCTCAAAGCCAAACATTTTACAAAAACGCTTGTTGGCACCAACAATGCGCCCTGCGGTGTTTGTCACACACAGAGCGTCTTCTGCTTCGTTTAGATTCTCATTGATAGTCATCTTGAATCCTCCGTGTTAAATGAAAGTCCGTCAATCGCAAAAGGAACTTGCGACTTGCCAAGATAAACAGGCAATCTGGAATACGGCAAAGACGCTGAAATTCTCTCCTCTTTGGCCACCAGAATACCATCTTGATAAAGCACTAAATAGCGACCGTCCCAATTGGCTTCCACAAAAATCCAATTACCGGCTTTAATGGGATTTTTAGATAAAAGCGCATGCCCGCAATTAATATTAGAACTCTCATCCGTGAAAAAGAATGCAAAAGTCGGAGCTTCTGCGCCGCACGTGCCATTCACAATGGCAAGGCTGAATTCAGACGGCAAAACCGCAGAGTTATCGCTGAACTTGCCTATTAAATTATGCGGTATAGCGGATTTTCCCGGCAAACTGTCTATTTTTAACCATGCGCTGATTTTAAACGATGCAACAGCCGAAAACCTGCCGCCGTACTCCATAGATGCAAGATAGCCGCTTGGATCCCTAAATGCAAGCGCAGTTGCAGAACCATCCACGCCAACAACAGGAAGCAAAGCCAAAGTATTGGTCTCTTCGCTTGTGCCTCCCGCAACTTCTTTTTTAGTGCCGGTGCAAGACAACGCAAGTAATGCTAATAAAATTAATAAGTACCTCATTTTTTCACCTCCTTCGAAAGCGGAAACAGTTGCAAATTTATCCTATATACAGACTCTTTATCGCTTTCGCTCTGCTCTGCTATTTCCTTTATTCTACGCCTGAAGTTGGCAAGTTCTGCCTTAACAGCTTCAAACCCCTCTTTTGAAAGCCCCATTGTTATGCCGGAAATATCTCTTTCCTCTTTTGCAACTGCTTCCAAAGCTTCCACAGCAAGGTTGCCCATGTTCTCATGGTGCTTGCGAACTGCCATTGAATTTACGCCATCGCCGGTTGTGAGATGCTTGTTAGTTTGATGATATTTACCGCTTGAATCCTTTTCCAGCAAGCCCAGCTTAATCAAAAGTGCTAAAGAAGCCTTCACCTGCGGTAATGGAATTTTTGGAACCAATAACTTTGAAATTTCGCTTTCAGATGATACATTTACAGCCAATTCACGAATCACGCTGTGGTGCCATTCCTTATAATAATCGTAAAGGTTCGCTTCTACAATATGCCCTTTGCAGAGAGCGGCAATTTTGCGCATTTCATTGAATAGCTTTTGCTTTTTAGCATTGCTCGTTTCGTGGGTAAAAGGCACCAGAAGCCTGAAAAACTCCTGTTCTCTATCGGTTAAACCAAGCGCAAGGCCCACTCTTTCAATGCCTTCTGCGCTCAGAGAGCTTTTTTCCTCTGCTACAAGCTTTAAAAAGACCGGAGAGGCATAACCTGCTCTTTTGGCAAACTCACGCCAGGAAAAGCGGCAAGACGCCTTTTTCTCAGCAAAGGCATCGCGCATAAAAGCACGGTAATCGGAATATGCGAAAATCGAAGGCATACACCTATAATATACATTATTTTTTCGCAAATGATACAAAAAATCTTTATTTATGATACATTTTATTGTATTTTTATCGTTTTTATTGCAATTTTCCCTAAAATTTTGTTGCAAACGGCCACAATGTCAGTTTTTTTTGCCATAATTTCAGCCCGCCAAACAGAAGAAGTGGCCTTTAAAATCAGGGTTTCTCCTTTCAAAGTTTCAATTTTTACCTTTTCATTCAATTTTCCCGGCAGAATTTGAGCTTTATTTTCGTCTAAAATCATCGCATCCTTCTGCTCTTGGCTTATAAAGCTATCCAAAATATTTGCTGCCAACGAGCCTGCTATCAAAGGATCTTCCTTGCACAATGCCGGGCCACGTCGTTTTTTTTTAGCAATATCGCCAGGGTCTTTAGAATCGACAAAAAAATAAGGCTCGTATTTCACCATAAAATCATAAACTTATGGGTTTGTTAAATCTGCCGGACATGCCGCCATAAAGCCCTATATCTCCATAGCCACCATCTACATTTCTGAAGAAATCGGTTTTGGGAGCCGCATGCAAGGCCGGTGAATACACAGAGGGCGTAAAAGGCAGCAACTTTGCCGGAGCCTCTTGCTTTGGCCTCCCACCGGGAATAGACTTCTCATAAACCATTTGCAAAGCCGGATCTTTAACCTTATCAGCGGAAGTAGGCACTTTAAGGTCTGCTTTCGCCATAACTTTTTCCTTTGGGGAACCTATAAATACAGGGTCTGCATAGATATTCCCGAATTTATCGTTAGAACGCAAAACTCCAACCGGGCAATAACGGCAATCAACATCCGCATTAGCATAGAAGATGTTATTTTGTACGCGAGGGCTGGGCCTTGAATCCGACCAAATCCCAAAATTTGCATTTTTGTAAAATATATTTGCTGCTATTGTCGGCCTGGAATTGGCAATGTAAATGCCGGCGCTTAAATTTTCGGTGAAAACACAGTTATAAACCGAAATATCAGCTTCGTTTTCCAGCCAAATACCCGTGCTGTTATTTATAAATAGCGAATTTGCCAAGTTAAACCTGCTAAAAGAGGCGTTTATGGCCCTATTCGCTCCCATTATATACATGTATTCTATTTGTACATGAGGCCTGTCTTTCCTTGAGAATCTTATGCCATCCCATTGTATTTTGCCCGGCACGTGGTTTTCCGGCATAATTCGCACCGGCTCTTCTGCGGTCCCTTTTATGATCAAAGGCCCGGATGCTTTTATGCTTATATAAGTGGAATCCGACCAATCAAGCTGCGTTGTTTCGCCGCAAGCCTCTCCGGGCACAATAAGCACATCAACCCCAGCCTCTATGGTGAGCCTTGCCGATGATGCAATTTGAATATCTCCGGTTATGCGATAAGGCGAGTTTTCTTTTGTCCATACGGTAGGCAAATCTATTATGCCGCATTGATTTTCCTGCACAAAAGAGTCTTTTTCCTGCGAAGAAGAGCTTTTTTCCTGCGCAAAAGCGGAAATTGCCAAAATTGGAATTAAAAAACGAAGGTTCATTGCATGGGAATATAGAAATTATAGTTGACAAATTTTCTAAAATTTTCTATATTTCTGTTTGAATTTTTAACTAGAGGATACCTGTGCTAGGAGTATTAGTAAAGCCAAATGAGTCTTTTGAAAAGGCTTTAAAGAGATTCACAAAATCTTGTGAGAAAAACGGCATTATTTCCGACGTCAAGCAACGTCAGCGTTTTGAAAAGCCGTCAGAAAAAAAGAAACGAATTCGCACATCCGCACGCCGCAAACTGCAAAAAGAAATTGCCGAGCAGCATAAGAAGCGCTTGTACTAATGGTTAAATGCCTTCTTTTATAGATACCCACTGTCATATAGACACAATCTTAGAGAAAGATAAGGATTTTGCATTTGAACAAATGGAGCCTGTACCCGAGGCTATAATCCATGTAGCTTGTGACCCGGAAGATTTCAACTGGGGCAAGGAATTTTTAGCGAAAAAAGAGATAAATGGGGTTAAACTTTACGGAGTTTTTGGGGTTCATCCCTTGGTCGCAGAAAAATTCAGCGACGGCATTGAGCTGCATATTGAACAAGCTATTGAACAGACTAAGGGGCTTGCCGTAGGCGAAATAGGCCTTGATTACCATTACAAAGGATACAGCGCAGATTTGCAGAAAAAGGTGTTCTTAAAACAATTGGAAATAGGATTAAAGGCCGGTTTGCCATTTGTGTTCCACCTGCGAGAAGCAGAAAACGATGCCTTTGAAATTATGCGGCAAATAGACGGCGAAAACATAAAAGCCCACATCCACTGCTACACAGGCACAACGGAATTTGCTCAAAAAATATTATCCCTTAAAGGAAACTACTTTTTCGGCTTTACCGGCGCAGTGACCTTTGACAAAACCGCAAACATAAGAGAAGCTGCCACCGCCATTCCATTGAATAAAATACTCCTTGAAACCGATGCCCCCTACCTAGCACCTGTACCTTTCAGAGGCAAAACCTGTACCCCGGCCATGATCCCAAAAATAGCGCAAGTTTTGGCAAACATCAAAAATATCTCCATTGACGAATTGTTTAAGGCATGCAGGGAGAATACCCGTGAAATGTACGGGATTTAATCCTCTTCCTCATCTGGGAAAAGCTTGAAAAATGCCTTTCTCTGTTCGCTAAACAGGTGCAAAATCTGGTTTTGCTCAAATTGCTCCCTGTCTATGTTTTGCATAAAATAAGGCTCTAAAACAAAATTGCGGCTCATGATTTGCGTTTTCACAATATCTGCTATCTCATCGTAATTAGACCACAAAATATATATGGCTCCTATGGGCATTTGCGCAAAAATGGAAACATCGGCAAATACCGCCTGATTTGCAGAAGATGTATCGGCATCTTGAGCTGCCGGTTGCTGCTGGGCAAAACCGATCGCAAAACAAAAAAATATCAAAAATATAGGCAAACGCATAATTTGAATGTAGTAAATATCAAAGAGTACGCAGGCACCGGATATTCAGAGAAGGGGAATTTGACTGAATATCTTTAGGATTTACCTCTACGTACTCCCCTAAAATCAAGAGGTACGCAGGCACCCCGAACTTATCAGGAGGGGAGCGATAGAGTGTCTTGAGGATTTACCACTGCGTACCCACTTCATATATAGAAAATTTTTTGAATTTTGTCAAGGGATTGGCTGAAAAAAATCTATTTTTTGCCTTTTATGTTAATTTTTTTCGTCTTTTTGCTCTCTTTGGCATATTCCGGGCTGATGTTTTACCTTTGGCGTGGGTTATTGTCTAAACCACGATTTACAGAATTTGAGAATTTACCGGAAGTTTCGGTAATTATTCCCATGCGGAATGAGGAAGCTTTCATTGAGACCACTTTAAACGCTTTGAAAGAGCAGAAATATGAGGGAAAGTGGGAAGTTATTGTTGTAAATGACCGTTCTACAGACAAAAGTCCGGAGATCGCACGTAAATTTTGCGCAAATCACCAAAAATTTTCGGTTATTGATATTCCGCTGGATTCTCCGCAAATAGCTTCTCCAAAAAAAAGAGCCATGAATGCAGGCTTCTCTGCGGCTAAAGGTGAATTCCTGCTAACTGCAGATGCAGACTGCGTTCCGCCGTCCGGTTGGCTCAGTTCAATGGCAGCTTGCTATGCAGGCGGAGCCTCTGTGGTACAGGGTTCAAAGGCGAATAATGGCGGAAACAGATTTTTACACGCATATCAAAGGTTGGAAACTCTTGGCTTTACCTTAATTGAAGCAGCCGGATTTAACCGCAATAAACCTATTTTAGCGAGTTCTGCGTCTATTGGCTATAGCAAAGAGTTGTTTTTCAAATGTGGAGGCTTTGAAGGGCTTTACGACTTAGCTTCCGGAGACGACGATATGCTGATCCACAGAATGGCAAAAGTGGAAGGAACAAAATTTGCCTATAACTGGGACCATAATTCAATTATGCCTACCGCTCCGGTGGATTCCTGGAAAGCGCTGCTCCTGCAACGTGCACGCTGGGGAAGCAACGGCGCAAAGTATGAGAGCAAGGCATACAGCGCATTTTTGTTTTGCATTTACGCTTTCTTTGTTAGCCTTTGCATTTTGCCCTGGATTTACTGGCATATTTTTTTGTGTTTTTTCGCAATAAAATTGTTAGCTGATTTTTTGTTGCTTTACCATGGTGCGGTTCGCTTGAAATCCGTAAAGTTGCTGTGGTGCCTGCCTTTGGTTGAGCTTATTCAAATTCCCCTTTTCACGGCTGCTGTACCGCTTGGAATGCTGGGCTTGTATAAGTGGAAGTAATTTTTTTCTACATTACCCCCGTGCGTTTAATTTCATTTTTTACATTTATTTTCATAATTAGCTCAAGCTTTGCGGCTTCGCTTATTGGAACGGATGTTTTGGGCATGGAACAAGCGCCTAAAAACGCCGTCATCGCAAGAAACGGGTTTGTTCCGCTGAATCCCGCCATAAACGCCTTTGAAAGCAAAACAAAATTCGGAACCACAATTCAGTTTGAATACGCAGATGCACAAAAAGACAACAAAGCCATAGCACTTAGCTCATTTACCGTACCTTCAATATCCATGGTCTTGCCGCTCGGTTTCCTCGGTACATTCGGAGTTGGCCTGGAACAAAAATATTTTGCAAGCAATCGCATGGAGCTTAGAGACACGGCTCTAAACGCAGATATTTTATATACTTCAAGAGTTGGCATCTATGAAATTTTGCCAAGCTACTCCTTAAGGCTTCCCTATTTTTTAAGCGATTTTGCCGCAGGCTTTTCTTACAGAATCGGCTTTGGAAATTCCTACTCTACAATTGAGCGTGGCAGAAATAATAAGGAGTGGGATGCTGACGCTTGGAAGGCAAGAAATGTTTTTATAACAGAAAAAGAAACCGGAGTTTTTGAAACAACATCCGACTGGTGGAGAAATTTTGGCTACAGTTTGCATTTCCACAGAAAAACCGTAGATTATTTTATCTCTTATTTTCCCCACATTGAAATGGAGAAAGACATAAAGAAAAATATTCAGTTCAGCGATACCGATACTCTGCAATCTTCGCAAACAACAGAGAGATTTAAATTACCCAAACGCTTTGCCAGCGGCGTTCATTTTCGTTTTTGGCAAAACCAGAATTTGAGTTTTGTTTATGAAGAACAAAAAGGTGAAGAAGAAATTGCCTCATTGTTTACGGAATACAAGATCAGCGGAACCGGCCTGCATTACAGCCCATTCTTCAAAAGAAATGATTTTGGCATAAATGCATGGTTTGCCGAAAAATACTTAAAAGATGTAAATGAATACGGAGCATCTCTGTTTTCCGATTTATGGCTGGGGCGCAGAGGAACTCTTGTGGGCATTGCCCTCTATGGCGGCTACAGACAGGCGAAAGAGCCGTATTGGGACGAGCCGTTTTTCGGATTTAAGCTGAGTCTCACCGGCGTTGGCAATTGGGGAACCAGCATTCGTCGCAGATGATTTATGAAAAGTTTTGAATCTATAAAATCTCAGTTCATGCAAAGCGCAGGCCTTGATAAAAAGTTTTCAAGGGAAATTTTGCAGGAAGCATCAAAAGATAACATCTCAAAAATAAAAGGACGGGAAGATTTTCGCCATTTGCATATTGTGTGCATAGACCCGGACGGAGCAAAAGACCACGATGACGCTATAAGCGTAGAAGAGACAAAACACGGTTATATTCTGGGAGTTCACATAGCAGATGTCAGTCATTTTGTGAAACCAGGCTCTGCGCTGGACAAAGAAGCTCAAAAACGAGCCTACACCCAATATTTGCCCTGGACTGCCGTTCCAATGCTGCCGGAAATTCTTTCTGCGGATTTGTGTTCGTTAAAAGAGAATGAGGATCGCTTTGCTTTCAGTTGCATAATTTCTCTAGATAAAAAATGCAAAATTCATAAGTATCGTTTTACAAAAAGCATAATCAAAGTGAGCCGTTCCATAACTTACAGGCAGGCGATGAATCTCTTTGAAAAAAAAGACAGGGAAATTTGTTTGCTCGCCAGAGTAGCGGCAGCTCTGAAAAAAACTCGCGATGTGCTGGAAATGGAGAGCACGGAATATCAGTGCATTTTTGATAAAAAGGGCGAACCGCTTCGCATTGTTCCAAGAGCAAGCGAAAAAAGCAATTCCTGGATTGAGGAGTGCATGCTGGCCGCAAACAAATGCTGCGCTCTGGAGCTTCAAAAGAGAAAGTTGAGCGGAATTTACCGTATTCACGAGGCACCGGATCCGGAAGATATTTCGGTGTTAATGCAATCCGAGCCAAATTTGTTTTGGTGCTCCCCTATTGACCCTCACAAACTGCTGAAAAACTACAATGCGGAAAACAGCCAGGACAAACGCATTTTTGAATTATATTCGCACTTGGTAAAAAGAGCAAAAGGCAATCCGCAGTTGACAAACAAAATCTTGCGCAGCATGCAAAAAGCCCAATACAGCGCAGAGTGCATTGGCCATTTCGCATTGCACTGGAAGGACTATGCGCATTTCACATCCCCTATTCGCCGTTATGCGGATTTATGGTGTCACAGGGAATTATGCAAACACTCCGGCACAGTAACCACCGAATTATGCCGGAATTTAAACGATGCGGAGATTGTCAATCAAAAATTGGAACGCAAGGCATTGAAGTTGTGCGCAAGTTACCTGTTGCAAGATCAGATTGGGCAAACATTTATGGCGGAAATTCAAGGCATTGAAGAATTCGGAATTTTCATTTCGGTTTCAAACAGCTCCGTTGCCATTGCAGATGGCCTGGTTCATGTGCGTGATATTCCCGGCGATTATTATGTTTACGACGAAGCCAGAGGCATCATGGCCGGCAAACGCTCAGGAAGGAAGTTCAAGCGTGGCGATAAAATCACCGTGCGTTTGGTTAAGGTTAATGTACCGAAAGGCGAAAATGATTTTGAGATTGTGGGTAAGGAAGGCAAAGAGGTAAAGGTGGGAAAGGGGTCACCTTGGCGGAAGAAAAATGTCTGAACCACGATTTTCAGGATTTTTAGGATTTACAGGATTTCTCAGCGTTATGCTTGACAATCATGTTAATCCAGAAATCATATCTTTGCATAATGTGTCCACATCCGAATGATTTTCAGGTTATTTTCGCAAACTTCATAAACAAGCCTATGGTGAATATTTATTCTTCTGGAATAAACAGATGAATAGCCTTGTAGTTTTTCGTATGGAGGTGGATTTTGATAAGGGTTGTTTCTTATTATGCCTATCAATTCTGCAACTTTTTGTTTCAAGTTGGCAGCTTCTATTTTTTTGGCATCCTTGGCGGCTTGTTTGGTAAGCGTAACATTATACATCTGCCCAAACCTTTTCCAGCGGAACGCATTCAGACAAAGGGGTGTTCACGCCTTCTTCTATGCTATCCATCATTCCGGGAATCGAGGAAAGATATGTTGAATCGTCAAGAGCCAATTCTTTTCGATGTTTTAAGAAAAGTACGAATTGCTGAAGCATTCCTATATTTTCTTCAGGCAACTTTTCTATTTCAGAGAATAACTCTTGAGTTATGGCTGGACTTAACATAGTATTAAATATAGAAAAATAAAAACAACATATTTTCTGCTTTTGAACCTTCTCGCAGAGGCTCTGCTGAAAAACGTCTGAATCAGGATTTTTTTACAAATCCTCTTGTTTTAGTCCAGTATTTTTAGCCACTCTAGCAAGCATTTTAGGACCTATTTCCGTTCCATCGTGAAAAGCAAAAACATAAAACACGCAATGCTAAAGCTTTAGCATTTGCAGCAGCCTGTAACGGGGTTAGTCCGTATGCAAGCACCCCAGGAATTTCTGGGATTTCCGCTATCCAGCGCCCGTCTTCTTCTTGCTCAAATTCAAAGTTCATAGCTGCTCCTTAAGGGTAATATACAAAAAGGTCAGAACCCCGATACCCCCGATTTACCGATTTTCAGGATTTTCTCAGCGTTATGTTTTTATAATCTTGCTTTTGGATAGCAAAGAATTTTTCCCTTAAAACGTATAGCTAAAGCCAAATTGCTCTTGAGTCTTCATTGAAAAATCAACATTGTCAAACAAGCCAAAAGCGTAAAAACCACGCATATCCAAGGAAAAATGCTTGCTTATGCGAATGCCCATTTCATAACCAAAACCATAATAGTTAAATCTGAATCGAGAAATTTTAAAATATTCTTCAAGATTTCCAGCGGTATTCAATACTATGCAAAAATATGGACCTGCACCCAAATATATTAGGTTCTCTTCGCGATATCTAAATCTGAAAAATATTGGAATATCTATCGCAGTTTCTTTATAAATCACTTCTTCAAAAATATCCTCATTATTAGCTTCTCTCTTTAGAGTTTCATGCTGTATAGTTAATTCCGGCACAAAATAGATGCCCAAAATTGGAATAAGAGCATAAACTCCTAATCCTTTATTATCTCCAAATTTCCTACTTAAATTCACATCCTCATCATTTGTTTTTAATGTGACGGCATCGGTCCAGGCCGTTCCAATATTCACTCTTGCGCCAAAACGCATTTTGGCTGGAGAAGGTGTTTGTTGCTGCAATTGCGGCACTTGCTGCGCTATGGGTACAATTATTATTCTTTTGAAAGCATCAGGAACCCTTCTCTCTATCAAATCAAGCATAGACGGCACATCCTTAACCTCCTCTGCAAATGTGCTTATTGTTCCAGCTTCAGACTCTCCTCGCAAAGTGCCATACAACTCAAATTTTAACCACAACTTATTGTCCGATACAAAAACATCGCACCTGGCTCCAAAATCTGCTTGCACCTTAGCAACCAAAGTTCCAATGCAGGCACCTTCTTTGCAATCATTGAAAAAAGCCTCGGCTCCAAGTTGCTCAATAACAAAATCCTGCTTAAGCAAAATGAAATCGCTAAGGGGCAAGTTATCTGAAGCAATGCTGCGCACTTTGTCAGTTAGCATTTCCAGTTGTCTTTCGGTTAGCATAGATTCATTATCCATAAGGGCAGGCAGCACGGCTATTTTTTGCCTTTGAGCCATTGCGATGGAGGCAGCTAGCAAGCAGAATATAAAAATCTTATTCATATTTTCTTAAAACGTATAAGCAAAACCTAATTGATATTGTAGCATAGATGATGATTTTGCATTGTCAAACGAATCAATAACGCCAAGACCACGTATATCCAAGGAAAAATGCCTGTTTATGCGAAAACCCAATTCTAAAGCAGCACCGAAATTACTTTTAACACGAGAAATTTCAAGAAATTCTTCAATATCTCCATCGGTATTCAATACTACGCAAATATATGGACCAATTCCCAAATATACTATGTTTTCTTCTCGATATCTAAACCTAAAAAATATTGGAATATATATCGCAGTTTCTTTATAAGTTTCATCCTCAATCTCTCTCAAATTTGATGATCCACCTCTATATTCAGATGAGTTAAAACTAACATTACCTTCTTTATTCTGTATTGCAATTTCCGGCACAATATAGATACCTCGAACTGGAATAAGGACATAAACACCTAATCCCACGCCACCTCCAATTAGAGTAACATCATATTTTTCTTCAATATTCTCGGAATAGCCAGACCATCCCGTTCTTGTTTCTGTTCTTGTTCCTTTGATAGAGTTTATAAGCGCTCCAAAATTCACTCTTGCACCAAAACGCATTTTGGGAGCATCTGTTACGGCGTCTTTTTCCTTTGTAGTCAGCGGTTGTTGCTGTGGTTGAGGCGATTGCGGTGCTACAGGAACGCTTGCTTGGGAAATCAATATTCTTTTGAAAGCATTTGGAACCCTTCTTTCTATTAAAGCAAGCATAGACGGCACATCTATAACCTCCTCCGTAAATGCGCTTATTGTTCCTGCCTCAGACTCTCCTCGCAAAGTGCCATACAACTCAAATTTCAACCACAGCTTATTGTCCGATACAAAAATATCGCACCTAGCTCCAAAATCCGCTTGCACCTTATCTACCAAAGTTCCAATGCAGGTGCCTTCTTTGCAATCGTTGAAAAAAGCCTCAGCTCCAAGTTGCTCAACAACAAAATCCTGCTTCAGTAAAATAAAATCGCTAAGGGGCAAGCTATCTGAAGCAATGCTGCGCACTTTGTCCGTTAGCATTTCCAGTTGTTTTTCGGCTAGCTTTGATTCCTGATCAATAAGAGTCGGCAGCACTGCAACTCTCTGTTTTTGCGCCTGAGCCATTGCAAGCGCAGCGGCAAACAAGCAGAATACAACTATTTTTTTCATCAATTGCTCCATAAAATTTGAGGGAAATCTTTGCCAGCTTCGCTGAAAACTTTCAGCACACGCAAATCGGCGTCCATAACAACAATCACCGGCAAATGAAACTCTGTAGCATTCCTTTCAATAAAGCCAAAATTCTTAAGCAGATTCGCATTCTGGTCAAACCAAAAAGGAAAGGAATCCCCAGCGTAAGTTTTAACAAAATCGCTCACCTTCTGACCATCTTTCATAATCTTCTCGCCAACATCCACCAGATGAACAAGTACGCCGTTCTCCTTCAGTTTGTCTGCGTTCTTCTTCAAAAGAACAAACTCCTCCTTGCAATTCACGCACCAGGTCGCAAAAAAAGAAAGCACCACCCGCTTTACGCCCAGCTTCTTTGCTTCTTCCCTCAAACCTTTCTTGTCAAGCATGGTCTCGTTGTCCATAGCAAGCACAAAAAAGTTCGGGATTGAATCTCCCTTGGCAAGCCCTGTTGCCGCAAAAGAAACTGCGCACATCAAAAACATCGTAATAAAGACTATTCGCATTGCGGGCTCCATTGTTTAATTTCCTTTTCCCAGTCGCTCCAGAAAGATTCGTATTCAAGCTTCTCCCTCAGCTTCTCCAACGCAACATCTTCCCTTTTCTGAAAAACCTCTACATTTGGGCTCTCCAAAATACCGTATTCCTCTCCGTAGCACGATGCCACCAACAAAGAAGGCTTGTGATAGCATTTGAATATTCCCGCCTGCTCGCACCTATGCCCAGAGTTCCTGTAAACCAGCGAAACTCCGTTGCCTTTGCAACTCGCCTTTTCTAGCTTCGAGCTTTTGGAAAGCTTGGCAAAAGCCTTCTCCGAATAAAAATCATCATGCTCCGGATTCCAATAAAGCTTAGCTGTCTGGCAGTAACCAAGGTAATCTTCCTTAGCTTTTGCGTACATTGCTTTCACAGGCTCAAAAACAGCAGCAGCCTTGTCCAAACCCTCTATCATCACCTGAAGCCTCATAAACTCGTTCCACAGCGGCTTTGCCCTCTGCCAAGCCTCGCTTTTTAGCTTGGGGTGCTTGGTCTCTAAAATGGCATTAGCGGCAAATTCAAGCGAGCTCGCCACGTGTCGCTGCCGCTCAATAAAGCCCTTTGCAGCATCTGCCCTGCTCATGCAAAGCACAACCCCAACCTCGCCGGTACGGTTCCGCTCAACATGCATAACTCGCATATCGTGCGCATTGTCAAGCGCAGTCTCGGTTACAGCCTTAGCCACAAATTCAGAACTTAGCTCATTGCCTATCTGCCGCTCCGTAAACATTTGTGAGCTTTTTATGGAAGACTGTATTTGCTCGGAAATCAAAGTGCGAGCCACAGCCAAGGCTTCTTCTTCGCCAGATTTCACGCTTTGCCCTCGGTAATCACCTGATGGGCACTGAACAGTCTCCAAGGCTTTGGACACAGAAACCGATGCCGGGGGCGCAACGCAACCAGCAAATACCAAAACAGCAAGGACAAAATATTTATCTATTACCAATAGCTTCTCCAAAATATGTAGCTTCAAAAAGGCAAAATACAAATTTAAATGACGATACTCATACAAACTAAATCAGCAAGTATTTTCTATGATACCGTGAGCAAAATCATGCATTGCACCGGGCTTTCTCGCCGAAAGATTATGGCTTTGTGAAATGTATATTTGTGGGTAACAGTAAGCTCTATGAGAGAGGAATTGAAAAATTCTAAATTATAAGGTATGCATTTTGGTTTAATAGATTCACAGGTAGCGGAATCAAAGGGAAAATTCGGCGATAATCGCTTGACGGAGATTGAACGGGAATCTTTTTTTGACAAGCTTAAACACAATTTCGGCGATCCTTTGATTAAAATTTTGCTGGTAGCTCTGGCAATTAATGTATTATTGGTAGTTGGCTCTTATGCCGGATTTATAGAAGGCGAAGAGGCCGCTTGGTATGAGCCCGTAGGCATAGCAGTAGCTATCTTGCTTGCAACGCTGGTTTCAACTTTTTCCGAACACAGAAATGAAAATTCATTTCAAAAGCTTAAAGAAGAGGCTTCCAGAATAAAAGTGAAAGCCTATCGAAACGGCTCTATAATCGAACTTCCTATAGACGATTTGGTTCAAGGCGATGCGGTGCTGCTTCAACCCGGAGATAAAATTCCCGCAGACGGAATAATAATAGACGGTAATATAAAAGTTGATCAGTCCGTGCTGAACGGCGAATCGAAAGAAGCCACGAAAACAGCGGTTTCGCCGGAATACCAAGATGATAACGCCCCGATGGATTTTTTACATGCGCACAAGGTTTTCAGAGGCGCAGTTGTGTGCAACGGCAACGGAGTTATGCAGGTGACGGTTGTTGGCGATAAATCGGTTTACGGGCAGATAGCAAGCGAACTTCAAGCCGGAGATGATCGTGAAAGCCCGCTGAAAGTCAAGCTAACGGAGCTGGCCGGAAAAATAAGCAAATTCGGCTATATAGGCGGTGCATCCATAGCCGTTGCGCTTTTATTCAAACGCATTGTGATGAGCAATAATTACGACCTTGCGAAAATAGCCGAATACTGTTCGCATTGGGGGCACTTGCTAAACGATATTGTCCATGCGGTGATGATGGCTGTGATAATAATAGTTGTCGCTGTTCCCGAAGGATTGCCGCTTATGATAGCCATAGTGAGTGCGCTCAATATGGGCAAAATGTTAAAGGACAATGTACTTGTTCGCAAAATTGCAGGCATAGAAACTGCGGGCAGTTTGAACTTTTTGTTCAGCGATAAAACCGGCACAATAACAAAAGGCAAACTTGAAGTAGTGACATTTATAGACGGCGATCTCAAGGAATATAAAAGTTATGGCGAAGTGCAAGGCGGCTTAAAAAAATTCCTTTCCCTTTCAATTCATCAAAATACGGATAGCATAATTTCAAATAAAAAAATTGTGGGGGGAAACGCAACGGAACGCGCAATCCTCGCATTTTCCGGCGAAGAAACGGAGAGCGTTGGTATTATCGGAAAAATTCCATTTAACAGCACTAACAAATATTCCGCAACTTCAATAGAAGGCATGACTTTGATTAAGGGAGCTCCGGAGAAAATTTTAGCAAAATGCAAATATTATTATGATGGAGACGGAAAGAAATGCGAATATAACGGCCATGCACAGCTCAATAAAAACATAGATACGCTTGCTGTGCGTGCGATTAGAGTCGTGGCTTTGGCGGTTTCTGAGGCTCAGATAAAAGAGGAATCTTTGCCGGAAGATGACTGGATTTTGGTAGGCGTTGTGGGCATTAGAGACGAAGTTCGCCCTGAGTCCGTGACTTCCATAAGAGATGTTTTGGGCGCAGGCGTAAATGTGGTTATGATTACGGGAGATCGCAAAGAGACTGCGGTAGCCATTGCAAAAGACGCCGGTTTAATGAGGAGCGATAGCGATGTTGTTTTGACTTCGGATGAATTCGCTGCGCATTCCGATGATGAAATAAAGGCGAAAGTCAAGAACATAAAAGTTGTGGCACGTGCTTTGCCTGCGGATAAAAGCCGTTTGGTTCGCATAACTCAGGATTTGAATTACGTTGTGGGCATGACAGGCGATGGTGTTAATGATTCTCCTGCGCTTAAGAAAGCCGATGTTGGATTTGCGATGGGGGGCGGAACGGAGGTTGCTAAGGAGGCCGGAGATATAGTTATTCTGGATGATAATTTCAACTCCATAGCAAAGGCAATTTTGTATGGCAGAACTATTTTCAACAATATAAGAAAGTTTATAATTTTCCAGCTTACCATAAATGTCTCTGCGGTTTTGATAAACTTTGCCGCACCTCTTTTGGGCATGGAGCCACCGCTGACAATAATTCAGATATTGTGGATAAACTTGATTATGGATACATTGGCGGCTCTTGCGTTTGGCGGTGAAGCGGCACTTAGCCGTTATATGGAAGAAACTCCCAAGCGACGTGATGAAGCTATTGTGAGCGGCTGCATGTGGAAGGATATTTTCACAAATTCGGCATGGATATTCGGCTTGAGTTTGGTATGCTTGCTTTACATGAAGTTTGATTCAACAGCATATTTTACATTCTTTGTTATGATAGCCATGTTCAACGCTTTTAATGCCCGCACAGATCGCATAAATATTTTTGACAACATAGGCGGCAACAAGAACTTTTTGCTGGTTTTAGGGCTTATATTTTTAATTCAAATAATTCTGGTTTATTTAGGTGGCGATGTATTCAAATGTCATGGGCTAAGTATGGAACAATGGGGCGTAGTGCTGTTATTTGCGGTGTCCATAATTCCCGTGGGGATGATTAGGAAGGCAGTTTTTTTCTAAATTCCACCTATGCCCAATACAACTATCCCTAAAGTTTGGAAAGACATTCAATCCCCGGACTTTAATCCCGCACGCGACGGCCATCTTGTTGAACAGGTAAAGCAAGCCGCAATAACTTCACCTAAACCTGCTAAAGTCAGCTTTGGCACCAGTGGCTGGAGAGGTGAAATTGGCTCTGAATTTACACTCAAAAATATCCAGGTTGTTGCAAAAGCTATTTTGCAGGTTTACAAGGAAGCAGACTCCGCAACATTTAAAGCTTTGGGTGTTAGCTCCTTTGAAGAACTGCAAACAAAAGGCTTGGTGGTTGGCCATGATAACCGCTTGCTCGGCAAAGAGTTTTGCGAAGTTGTCGCAGACCAGTTTATAAAAGCCGGCATAAAGGTTTATTACGGCGGCGAAATGCCAACTCCGGAATTCAGCGCAGCGATAGAGTCTTTGGGTGCAGCTTGCTCGGTGAACATAACGCCATCTCACAACCCCAGCAATTACAACGGCATAAAATTCAACCCCTCAGACGGAGGCCCTGCAGGCCCGGAAATCACCGATAAAATAACCGCCAATTCAAATGAACTGATGAAATCCCACAAATGGGAAGAACTGGGAAAGATAAAGTGGAAAATCATAGATCCCATTAAAATTTACAAGAGCTTTTCGGAAAAACAGGGAACAATAAGTTATAGCAAAATCGCATCATTGCTTTCAAAAGAAAGCATAGACTTGGTTTGCGATCACGTTCACGGCTCAACAAGGGGCAGGCCCGCCGCAATGCTGAACAATCCGCAATGCCTCACCAGCTTAAGAACCGAAAACGATCCCCTGTTCGGCGGCGTTGCTCCGGAACCATCATCTAAAAACCTCGCAGGGATAAAACAGCTTTTAAATGCGAGTAAAAGCCGCTTTAGGCTCGGAGTTATCTTTGACCCGGACGGAGACCGCATACGCTTTTACGATGGCACTCGTGAAATAGACATGAACAGCTTCGGCGCAATGGCCTTTCATTACATGGTAACCTGGCGCAAGAAAAAAGGCGTTTTGGCAAAATCCGTTGCTACCTCAAATTTTGCGAACATCATCGCTGCAAAGCTCGGCATTGAGGTTATGGAAACTCCCGTTGGCTTCAAAAATTTTCGCCCTTGGCTGAGAAGAAAGGCAAATCCCAAAGCTCTTATAGCCTTTGAAGAATCCGATGGCATAACCGGCCTCAATAATACGCTGGAAAAAGATGCTATGTTCGGGCTTTTGATAGCTTTGGAAATAATCGCGGCAACCGGCAAAAATCTGGGTGAATATCTGGATCTTTTATACGGTGAGTTCGGGCGCCTTTACCCGGAACGTTCCGGCTTTGAAGTGGATAAAGCTTTGGTTGGCGAACCGCTTTTGGCAAAAGTTGCGGAAATAGCAAAAGTAGCTAAACCGGGTTCAAAAATATCTATCGGAAAAAAGAATAAAATTGTGCGTGAATTGCTGACGGTTGACGGCGTTAAAATAATTTTCGACGATGATTCCTGGATGCTTGTGCGACCCAGCGGAACCGAACCTAAGGTTCGCATTTACGCCGAGTGCAGAATTCCTGATGAGAAAGACGATATGTTTGCGGCAGCAAAAGCTCTGTTCTTCAAGTGATCATTTTCTTCTTTTCTTCTTTTTAGCCACAGGCATAGGGTCTTCATCCTCGTCATCTTCTTCAATTACGGGCTTTCTCTTCTTTTTTTGCCTGGGAGGTCTTTCCTCTTCGTCATCGAAGTCATCGTCAACTTCGGCTCTTTTCTTCTTTTTCTTGGTAGCAACTGAAGCTCTTTTTGCAGCGGCTTCTTCTCTCTCTATTGAATCTCTAACCGCTTTTCTATGCGCAGATATGGAGTCCTTTACCCGTTTTTCCTCTTTTGCAATGGAGTCCGAAACCCGTTTTTTCTCCCTTGCAATGGAATCTGCCACTCTCTTTTTTGCGGCGGCATTTTCTCTCTCAATATGAGATTTATCAAGATAGGTTGCCTGGGCTGTGAGTATGGGAGATTCGTATTTTGCCATTCTAAACACCTGTCCCTGTGAAAAATTCCATGTTTTAGCCTGCGCAAGAACGGAAGAACCTGCCGCCGCCTGGCCTGTTAGAGCAAAGCTCAAGTTTGAAATTTTAACAGGTTCATCATCCAAATATATCATGAGATCAAAAAGTCCGGCTTGATAATCTGCGCCATCGGCAGTTTTTCCCAGCGCATTGTAATATGCAAGAACCGCAATTACATCGTCTCCCAAATCCGGAGTCAAGTAATTCGCATTTGCCGTCCCTTTTATTTCGAAAAACCAAGGCGCATACTCAACACTCATCGTAAAAGAACGGTCATTGCCGGAGACCGGCCCGAATTTTATAAAACTACCGGTAAATCCGGCAAAAGAAGGCTCTTTGGCATTGAGTTTAGGTACAGCGCCTTTAGGAGCAGATTTCGCAGTAGAAACCTCTGATTTTTTTGCTGGGACCTCTGATTTCGTTGCCGGAGCCTTTGCAGCAGTGGCTTTTTTCTTGGTCTGCGCAAACGCTGAGTTCGCAAAAATAAAGATCAATGACAACAGAAATAAAAACTTTTTCATGGGTGGTAATATAGTAAACAATTTACTATATTAAAATTTAGGAGAATTATATGTTAGAAACAGATATTAAAGAGCTTAGAATGAAATTCGACTTCAAGCTCAGCAATGCCCAAGATTTAGACCTTCAATGGGAAGCCAAGGCTTATGCGGATTGCATAAGCATGCTGGACTCCGTTCTTAAGAAGAACGATTTGATATAGAATCGCATGCGCCTTCTATATCTTCATAGCCAACCAAAGCCCTGATGCTCGGATTTTTTCCGCATATTTGGCAGTTATTGTTTTTTTCAATTTTAACTTCATCGAATTTATTTTCCAAGGCGTTGAACAGCAATAAACGGCCCGCCATAGAGCTATGCGTTATTATGAACTGCAAAACAATGTTCGCCATAATGCAGCCGATAATTCCCGGCAAAACTCCGAGAACGCCGCTGGTGAAACAACCGGATTTTGAAGCCGGAGGTGGAGGCTCAGGATACAAACAGCGATAGCAAGGTCCACCCTCAGCGTAAAAAAGACTCGCCTGCCCTTTCATCCCCGATGCCGAACCGTAAACATAAGGCTTCCCTGACAAAACGCAGGCATCGTTCAATAAATAACGGGATTGAAAATTATCGGTGCAATCAACGGCAATTTCATAGTCTTTTAAAATATCCAAAGCATTTTTTGCGGTTAGCGCAACATTATGCGTTATTATGTTTACAAGCGGATTCATCTCTTTTAAAAGCTTGCCTATAATTTCTGTTTTTTGTCCGCCTATGTCACTTGTTTTATATGCTATTTGCCTTTGCAAATTGGATAAATCCACTTGGTCAAAATCAGCTATGCATAGAGTTCCCACTCCTGCCGCAACCAAATACATAGCAACAGGAGAGCCTAATCCTCCGGCTCCAGCAAGCAGCACTTTTGCGTTTTTCAATTTTTCCTGACCTTCAACGCCAATTTCCGAAAGCAGCAACTGACGGCTATAGCGAGAAATTTCTTCGGGGCTCATAAGTTCCCCAATTTGCTCTGCGCATCGGCTAAATGCAAAGCATCCGTTATTTCCTGCAAATCTCCTTGAATTATTTTTTCCAGATTGTAAAGTGTTAGATTTATGCGATGGTCTGTGACTCTGTTTTGCGGAAAGTTGTAAGTTCTAATTTTATCACTGCGATCGCCCGAACCAACAAGGCTTTTTCTTTCTGCCGCCTCTTTTTTCTGCTTTTCTGAAATTGCGTGATCAAACAGGCGTGAACGCAGAAGTTCCATGGCTTTTGAACGGTTTTGAATTTGGCTGCGCTCCGTTTGGCAAGCCACCACAACGCCGCTTGGAACATGAGTTATGCGCACCGCAGAATCTGTTTTGTTGATATACTGCCCGCCTGCACCGCTGGCTCTATACACATCTACCTTCAAATCTTCGGTGCGAATTTCAATATCAACTTCTTCGGCTTCCGGCATAACGGCAACCGTTGCGGCAGATGTATGCACACGCCCTTGAGATTCGGTTTCCGGCACTCGCTGAACCCTGTGCGCACCGCTTTCAAACTTCAGCACTCCGTAAGCTCCGTCTCCACGGACAAAAAGGCAAATTTCCTTAAATCCTCCAACCGTTCCTTCGCTTATATCCGTGATCTCAACCTTAAACCCCTTGCCTTCCAGATAAGCCCTGTACATTCTGAATAAATCGCCTGCGAAAAGAGAAGACTCATCGCCTCCGGTACCGGCTCTTATTTCCAGAATAGCATTGCGGTTATCAAACGGATCAGGTGGAACCATAAGAATTTGCAGGGAGCTTTCCATAGCCTCAATCTGTTTTTCAAGGGGCCCTATTTCCGTTTTAGCTGCCTGAGCTAGTTCCGCATCGCTACCAACCAAAGCTCCTTTCCATTCTTTCAAATCGTCGCACAAGCGCATATATTCGGAACCGGCGGAATAAGTCTTTTCCAATGCCTTAAAACTTTTGTGCAGTTTAGTGAACTTCTCCGGATCTGCGGCAACCTCCGGCCGCGAAAGCTCCTGCTCAAGTTCCTCGTATCGTTCCAGAAATTTTTGAACTTTTTCTTGCATTGATTAAAATCTAATCTTGGAATAAATAACAGATTTGGGATTCAGATGTGGCATCAGAGTACCCCATGACAAAAATATAATTTGCTCGCCGGCTGTGCCAGGGGCTATTTTATATACCGGATAAACAAATTCCAAGCCACCATATTCGCTGATTTTCACCTCCGTTGGAATGAAATCCATTTCATTCTGGGTATAACTGTAATTTGCTAAAGCATGCAGATTTTGCGAGTGCAGGAACTCCCTGACTATAAGCTTAATAATATCCTTTTCCCAATTCTTGTTGAAGATGCTCGCTACCTCAACTCTTTTGCCATCTGACATACTATAAATACCGATATCGGAGCCCCATGTTCCATTCGCATAAAATGAAGTTACAAACTGCACTATGCCCGGCAAAGGAAAAGAGACTTCATCGGATAAATATTCCAATTCCTCCTCATTTTGGTGTTTATAAGTTCTTAAGGCAGCGGCAGGCTCTTGCCCTATGAATTTGGCACCGAACTTTTGCTTGGTAAAATTTCTCTGCAATTCATGCAAAGCATTTTGGTTTGGCAAAGAAACGGGATAAGTGTAAGACAGCTTCCCTGTCGAATCAAAAAAAACCGTGTTAAAAGAGATGGTTCCTTCTGCGCAAGCCATGCCGACAAACACTAAAATCAGCAAAATGGGGATAAGTTTGCTCATATAGGGGGTAATATAGAAAACGTGGCGACCCGCTATTGCAGGCTCAAAAACTCACTTTATAAGATAAATTGCATGGTATTCTTCTAATGTAATGTCCAAATTTTTGATTTCCGTTGCTGCTTGTTCCCCAACATAGCGCCATTGCCACGGCTCAAACTTAAAACCGGTTATCCATTCTTTGCCTTTGGGGTATCGTAAAATAAAGCCGTATTTATGCGCATTTTCAATAAGCCATTTATATTCCCTTGCATTTTCAAATCTTGCGGAAGTAAGCGTTGTATTTATATCAGCCGCAAGCCCCGTCTGATGCTCGGAATGCCCAGGCCTTGCCGAATAGCCATCTGCCTTTGCCGGTTCTTTACTTTTGTAATAATCATATAACCGTTTCTGTTCCCCATAGCTTCTATAGCCGGAAGCTATGGATAGATTCATGCCCAGCTTTGCGGTAGCGGCTCGCATTTTATTGAATTGCTCTTGAGCGTCACTGCGTAGAGTAAATGTATAACGGGTAGTTTTTTTATAACCTTCCGGAACGTAATCTTCGGGAAGATAATTATATTTATTGCACAAAGCGAGAACATTGTCCGGCTCCTCTATCTGCCGTATAATATTCTCGGAATAAACCGGAAAATCCAAACCTATATTCACATAAGTCACAATGTCAAAATCCTTTAATTCCGGGTTTGCTTCCTTGTATTTTACATATCGCTCCAAATATTCAGGTTTATAGTGGGATATTCCGCTAAATTCAGTAGCGCAAACATTCAGAGCACTAAAAATTATTAGAAATGTTATTACGATTTTTCCCATACAACTTATTTCCTGTTTCGGTAATATAGAAAACCTTTTTCTACATTTTAGCAATGGAAGAACTGTTTAAAACCTACTCTCAAGTGTATTTTTCCGAGGGTTTGGGTTGCGAAGCTCCGCTGTTTTATGCCAAACGCAGGCAGGAACATTTAAAGAAATTAAATTCTCTGTGCATTTATGCTTCCGGCAATCCGGAATTTTTATATTTGACGGGCATAAACCAGAACGGCATTATCCTGGTTTTAGATCCTTTAGCTCAAAAAGAGTTCTTATTTTTGCCGGAGAAAGACGCAAAAAAAGAGTTTTGGAACGGGATACAACTCGGATTACCGGCTCCAAACATGGAAAAACTCACAGGTTTTGAGAGTATTTTTTCGATAAAAACATTTAATTCATGGTTTAAAAACAGGCTGACGACTTTGAAGGCAAAGCATATTTTTTCAAATGAGGTTATTCGCCGCAAATTGCAGAGTTACAAGTTAAAAGTCAAGGATGTTTCAAAAATACACCTTGAGCAGAGGGTTGTTTTGGAGCCGGAGAGAATAGCTTTTGCCGGAAGGGCGCAGGAGATTGCAAAAGACGCTTTCTTAAAAATTTTGCCGCGAATTTCCTCTTACAAAAACGAGCGGGTTTTATCTGCTGATCTTGAATGTTTTATGTTGAGAGAGACGAGCACGGGCCTTGCATTTCCCAGCATTGTAGCTGCCGGCGAGAATGCCTGCACTCTTCATTACACAAAGAAGGACTGCCCTATTGAAAAGGGCAATTTGATTCTTTTGGATTTCGGTTGCCGTTATAATTCTGTTTGCTGTGATATTTCTCGTACCATTCCTGTGAGTGGTAAATTCAATCCTTTGCAAAAGCTTCTTTACGATATTGTTGTGGATACGCAAAAATTTCACGAGAGAAATGTGAAGGCCGGTTTGACATTGAAGGTTTTGGGCAAAGAGGCTTGGCTTTTTTTGGAAAAGATTTTGAAGGAGCGTTTTACCGATGCGGGAGGGAGAATGAAGCGTCGTTATAAGACAAAGCCGCATGGAATTAGCCATTTGATAGGTGACATTGTGCATGAGGGTAGCCAAAACAGGGATTATTTGACAAAGCCGTTGAGGCCGGGTATGTTAATTTCAAACGAGCCGGGGCTTTACGGTTATTTTGAGCTTGAGCTTGCGGGTGTTTTTTACAGCGAGCATATAGGAATTCGTATGGAAGATGACCTGTTAATTACCGAAAACGGGTGTAAAAATTTGTCTATTGGAATCCCGAAATAATTTTTTTGAAATTAAGGTATAACTGCTGTCGCAGCAGTTGTCCCTAATCCTAGCTTAACTGGCAGCTGTTCATGGGATAGAAATCCAACTTCAGCAGCTAGAGGAGCCATTCCAAGCGGTGTTACACTGAACAATAATTATGGGCGTTGCAAGATAGGAACAAATGGTACAGCAATTGCTAGCAACACATACTCTTTGCCAACAACTGCTTATACAGCTACCGGAGTTGCTCAGTGGCCAACTAATGGTATAGTAAGTGCAGGTAAACACAATGTATCGACAAATATAGTTTGCGATCCAAACCCAATTGCAACGCAGACTCCTTGCCCAGAGTTGAATGTAAATAATGGATGCGCAGCGGTACTTACAACTATAGGAACTGCAGTTAATATAACCCATGGAGACTGTTTTGATGTCAATCACACGACAAATGGACAGCAGGGAGCGAATGGAATTTTCATAAGTTGTTCCACAGGTCCTTTAAGTGGTCTTAGCAGTTGCTTAAGAGAATTGAAACATCCTAATTTTACCACAGCTATGAGAATGGGGTCTTGCAATGATAATAATGGAAATAACACTACATTCTTTTTTGCTATTCCAAATTCAGGCGGTAATCCTGCCCCATCGGGGAGAAATATTGAAATTGAAGGTATAGTTCCAAGTGTTTATGCAATTAATAATAGTGATTTGAATTATGAGTGTGTAGCCGATTGGCCGCAAGGTTCAACTTGGACTGAGCAGTGTCGGGATATTACAAATGGCTCTACTGTTATCTCAATAAAGCCAGGTGTAAATCCAGCTCCATTTACCGGAAATCCAAATATCCAGTGTAAACTAAAAATTGAAAATGGCAATAACTGGTAATTAGAAAAAGTATAAACACCCCCTCATGCAAGTGAGGGGGTGTTTTTTTATTAGCATATTATGCCCGAAATCGGATAAAATTGACATTTTTTCCGATATTTCATTTTTTTTGTCACTTTTTTCAAAAAAAATCTTTTAAAATGCGTCTAAGTAGTATGGACAAAAATAGGAGGTTCAAAATGTCTAAAAACTTAGACGACGCAAGCCGTGAGTACAA